>CAZXDN010000054.1:0-7626 GCA_964639235.1 uncultured Methanotrichaceae archaeon
TTATTCTTGATTCGTTAAGGCGCTTATCACAGCGCAGGCACATTAAGCGCATTCTTTCAGCGCTGCTGTATTAGTCTCACTCCGGTGCAGCTTTTCCACTCCATTCTCTGCCAGCTCGCCACCGCATATAGGGCGTATGTTCACCTCAAAAACGTCCAGCCTGCGCAGAAACATCTAAAGCAGCATTTTCGGAGATAAATGCAGCCGATTGAGCTGCGAGCATTTATATATTTAAACATTTAATAAGCATTGGATTGCAGCCTGCATCAATAGCTAGATATGGGCAGACATCTCTGCTCGATGGCTCTGAAGTATGGGCATTGGTCCGCAGAGAATCGGAGGGCATCTGCTAAAAAAAGCGCGATCTTCGGGGGATTAGCTAAATGGCATTTGAGGGCATGGTCAGCGACAAAGCTAGGCCAGATGGGGGTGAAGATGCATATGAAGCCATCTGGAACGAGACGAGCTTTGCAAAAAGCATAATTGAGACAGCGCAGATAATAGTCCTTGTTCTCGACCTCAAGGGAAGGATAATCAGCTTCAATCCGTATATGGAGAGGATCTCTGGCTTTGCCATAGAAGAGGTCAGAGGCAAGGACTGGTTCGAGACGTTCTTGCTCGAAGAAGGCAAAGAGAATATCAAAGAGATATTTTCCAGATCCATAGCCGGCACCAGGACCAGTGGCAATGTCAACTCTATAGTCACAAAGAGCGGTGAGGTAGTCGAGATCGAGTGGTATGACAATGCCCTGAAGGATGAAAACGGCCACATTGCCGGACTGATATCCATAGGCTATGACATCACACAGCGTCTCAGAGCTGAAGAGGAGCTGAAGCGCCAGAGCGACCTGGCCCAGAAGATCATGGACACCATGGGCGAGGGATTGCTGATAACTGCTTTTTCAAAAGGATCTTTTGCACTTCGTTATGCTAATCCAGCTTTTTCAAAGATGATAGGCATTCCAGCAGAGGATCTGGTGGGCAAATCGCTAGAAGACTTGATTTTGGAGGAAGATCTGCCCTATTTAGTTCAGGCTAAATCCAGTCGCATTGTCGGTGAGACCACATCATACGAGGTACGGCTAAAAAGGCCAGACGAAGAGCGGGTTTACGTCCACATGACCGGCTCTCCATTCTATCACGGAAACGCAGTTGTAGGCTCTATTGTCGTAGTCACAGATCTGACAAAGCTTCATAGCGCCCAGCGGCAGATCAAGGAGAGCAGGGAGCTTTTAGAAGGAGTGATCGACGGCATCCAAGATGTGATAGGAGTGCAGTACGCCGACCACACCATACTCAGATACAACAAAGCAGGCTACGATTTTTCAGGCAAGAGCCCTGAAGAAGTTGCAGGAAAGAAGTGCTATGAGCTTATGGGATGGAGCAGGGAATGCGACCTCTGTGCTACGAGGTTGGCATTGAAATCTAAAAAGCCTGAGGCCATAGAGAAGCATATACCAGAGCTTGGCAGGTACCTGGACTGCAGATCCAATCCCATTCTGGACGAAGAGGGAAACGTAAAGCTGATCGTGGAGCAGCTGAGGGACGTTACAGAGGTAAAGCTGTATGAGAAGGCTCTGAAGGAGAGCGAGAGCAGATACCGCACTCTTTTTGAGACTTCGCCTCTTGGCATAGGAATTATCGAGATCGACGGAAGGATATCCGGGATCAATCCCGCAATGCTCTCGCTCATGGGAATCGATTCTCCAAGCTCCGCCAAGGAGATCAACGTCATCAAGTCGCCTCTGGCAGTTAGATCTGGCATATCACAGAGCATACGAAGGTGCATAGACCTGGGATCTGACGTCCTGTCTGAGCACATCTACACCTCCAGGTGCGGAAAGGACCTCTATATCAGAGTCAACCTGACTCCAATGCGTGATGCCAGCGGCCAAATTGCCAAAATCCAGTGCATCGTCGAGGACATCACAGACCACAAAAAAGCTGAAGAGATCCTGCGACAATCTCTGCACGAGAAGGAAGTTCTGCTCAAAGAGATCCACCACAGGGTGAAGAACAACCTGCAGATAGTATCGAGCCTCTTAAACCTTCAGTCTGGATGCCTCACAGATGAGGTCGCCATCAATGCCATCAAGGAATCCCAAAACAGGATCAGATCTATGGCCCTGGTTCACGAAAACCTCTACCGATCTGACAGCCTCGCCAGGGTAGACTTCAAAGAGTACATGAACAGCCTGATCTGCTTCCTGATGACATCTTTTGGCAAAAAGTCATCTCATATCGGGCTAAAACTCGACCTCGACCAGGTCTTCCTCAGCGTCGATCAGGCCATACCCTGCGGCCTTATAGCAAACGAGCTCATCTCAAACTGCGTGAAGCATGCCTTTCCAGGAGGGATTAAGGGCCAGATCCACATCTGTCTGAAAAGCCTCGATGGCGGCATGGTCTCGTTTTCAGTCAGGGACAATGGGATTGGACTTCCATCTGGTTGGAAGATCAGCGGAACTGAGACTATGGGATTGAAGCTGGTTACTGCTCTGATCAATCAGCTCAAGGGAACTATAGACGTCATCAGCTCTCACGAAGTGGACGGCTCTCATGGATCAGAGTTCAAGATCTCGTTTGATGCACAGCATTAAGCGCAGAGCTGGACATGGCGTTGAGCACGACGCGGAGAGTTTCGAGCTTTGCCAAAATGTAGGATAATTATCAAAAATATCCTGCAGATATGGGAGGCCAGGGCGCCTTGACTCTCCCAATCTGGTGGATTTGATTTTGTTCAGATTTAGGGCTGCCAAATTTTGCTGAAGGCGGCCAACTCCTATCTATCATCTGCAGGCTTAGCCCACTCCCTTAAAGCACTCCTCCACGTGTTCCTGGCTTGGAGGCTTAGTCATCAGGCTTACCACAATTGTGACCAGGAATGCCAGTGGCAAGGCCACAATTATTGGATCAACAACAGGCCAGGGCATCTGAGTTATCAACATGTCTCTTCCAACCAGAAGCTTGGATATCCCAAGGACTGAAGACTCAGATTTGTGCACAAAGACCAGCCAGAAGACGCATGTAAGAGTGCCTGTGATCAGGCCTGCAATAGCGCCTGCGCTTGTGGCACGCTTCCAGAAGAGCCCGACTGTGTACATCGGAAGGAAGGCAGAGGCACACAGCCCAAAGAATATCGCCGTTCCCCTGGCAATTATATTTCCTGGGAGGAGGTATCCAAGGGCTACTGCTATAATCACGGCTAAAGCTATGCCCAGCCTGGTCACGAATATCGATTCTCTGCCCTTCTTCCTCGCCAGAGTCTCATATATGTCCCTGCCTATGGCTGTGCCCTGTGAATGGAACTGGGAAGAAGATGTGGACATGGCTGCAGCCAAGAGGCTGAGCATGAAGATGTAGACGAACCACTCTGGCATTGAAGCGTTTATAAACACAGGAATTATGCTGTCAGCATTGCCTCCTGCAGCTTCCATTGCTAGCTTGCCCAGGTGATTGTAGAAGTAGACGTTTGAGAGAGCGCCCACGGTGAATGCAACGCCCGTCATGGACAGTATGAAGATGCCGCCGATGAGGACCGCCCTATTCAGTTCTCGACCCGACTTGACTGTCATGAACCTGACCACCAGCTGGGGCATGGCAAGAACGCCAATCCCCACGCCGAGGACTACAGTGGACATCAGTGTCCACCACCAGGCGCTGCCTGACACAGGCATCGATGTCCATCCAGTATGTCCCTGCGCGGCCAGGCTCTGGGGAACCAGAGCTGCCATGTTGGTCAGCGCCTGGTGAGAGGCTGTGATGCCGCCAAGGCTGCTGTAGGTCATGATCAGGAGAGCCACCATTCCAAGGAACATTATGGTGCCCTGCATGGCATCGGTGAGCATCACGCCTCTGAGGCCTCCCCAGATGACGTATGCTGCTATGATTATGGAGTATATCAGAAGCGCCAAGTTGAAGTCTATCGATAAAGTGGTTTCCATGAACCTTGCAGCGCCAATCAGGACCACTGATGCATAGAGAGGCATGCCCAGGAATATGACAAGTCCGCTGAACCACTGCAGAAACCTGCTGTTAAACCTCTTGGAGAGAAGCTCTGGAAAAGTCATGGCTCCAAGGTTGTGGCCCATCTTCCTGGTCCTCTTTCCGTAGACCACGAAGGCTATGAAGATGCCCACGAATATGTTCAGGAAGGTCAGCCAGAGAAGCCCCATGCCGAAGAGGCCTGCAGTGCCGCCGAACCCCACAATGGCAGAGGTGCTGATGAAGGTGGCGCCGTAACTCATGGCCATTATGTAGGGATGAGCCTTTCTTCCTGCAACCATGTAGTCTTCTGAACTCTTGGTGCCCTTCCAGCCCCTGTATCCCAGGTAGGCGGTGATGATTATGTACAGGAGCACTATAATATTTAGCAGAAATATATCCATATTACAACCTCACAAAGACACTGCTACAATCCCAGCTCCTGCTCCTCCATCTTCTCTTCTCTCTCTTCCCAACCGATCTCTTCTGAGATCTCGGCCGCCTCAACCTCAGCTCCCTTATTCCAGTTGATCAGGCCGTATACGACGCACAGAAGAGCGCTCAAAATGCAGAGAAGGTATACGCCCCAGATCCAGGGATCGTCTATTCCAAGCATGGCAACACCAGTCCTCCTACCATTAGCCACTAAGATCTATCAGCTGCAGAGATCCATTAGCCATAAATGTCATTAGCCTTGAAGATCAGGCAGCTCAGCCCTCTATGAGCTATGGTAGCATGCTACAGTGTGTCACGTTATAAACCTGACGGTCAATATTAAACATGACAGTTTAAGGTTTTAAAGATCGTTTTATGAATTATACGAGCATTGCCATTGAGGGATAATCCATGAATAAAAAAGTAAATCTGTCGGATGGCGTTTCTTCAAATTGGCTATTGCAGTACTATGTCTTCTTCGCCGTCTCCCAGGTTGTGCTTGACGTTAGTCGAGTCTGTGTCCGCCATCGACCATATCACCTCAACGCTCTGGCTTGAGTTAAAGGCCTTGTCGTAGACGTCTCCTGTCTTCATCTTCCTGCTGAACTCTACTACGGTGTAGCCGCCTTCTTCTCTGCCGCCGTACTCCAGGATGTCGTCGGTACCTCCGAGCTGAGAGTCGGCCACGTGCGGTCCGTAGTTGCCTGTGCAGTACTGGTCCTCTGCAGTCGTATTTGAGCCGTTTACAGAGCCCACCACCATATCTGCGTCCCTCATCCACTCAGTGGGCTCGAAGCCTATGGCGACCCACCCGCTGGTCTGTCCCATCATGGCCATGTAAAGCATGTCTGCATCATTCTTCCAGTAGAGGTTGAATGCCCTGCCAGATCCATCCGAGAAGTTGGCGCTTCGTGCGTATTCTCCTCTGCTGGCGACGCCATCTGGCTGCCAGGTTACGGCCACCGTCGCCTCCTGGCCAGATTCGCTAGAAGGCACTGTATCTTGCTGGATGCATCCGGATATCAGGACCAGAGCCAGAGCTAAACCTAAGGCCGATACAATTAAGACCAATCTCATCTACAATCACTTGATAATACTAAAATTTATTAGTATATCCCGTTATCTGTCTTCATCTCCTGAGCCTGGCATTGTGCATCTTGGCATCGTGCGTCTGGCCTGATTATTCTGGCATTATTCCAAAGACTTATACGTAGCCTGCAGTGAAGTTTATTGGCGTCGACTTAGATGCGCAGCGATTGCCGAACTGTAGAGTGTCTTCGATTATCCTCTTCAATACAGATGGATCTATTTCCCCCACAATCTGCTGCACAGGCCTTCCGCCGCAGAAGAAGACGAAGGTCGGCACAGCAACTATGCCGTATCTATTGACTGCATAGGTGTTGTCCCTGACGTTGATCCTTCCAAGGGTCACTCGACCCCGGAACTCACTTGCCGCTTGCTCGAAGTGAGGCATCACAGCCTTACAATGAGGGCATGTGGAGTTGTAGAACATCACTGCCACGTGGCCGCCCTTTTCTACAATCTCCTCCCAGTTTTTGTCGTCCAGCTCGAGCAGGTCTCTTCCGCTCATAGTATCACAATTTCCTTAGTATGTTTTATCAGAATTTATTCTTTGCTATTGTTCGCAGGCTATTGTCCAGAGGTTATAGAGAAGAACGCTCATCGAAAGAAATGCCTACTGAAAGAAATGCTCATCGAAAATGCATGTCAAAAAATTGCATGTCAAAAGGCGCATGTCGAAAAAACGCATGTAGGAAGAGCCGATGTCAGACGAGAAGGTCTAAATCCCAGGAGACCGTGGGGCATGATCTGGCAAGGGTTCAGAAAAGACGAACAAAAAAGCAAAAAAGGACAGCCAACCAGTTGGTCAGGCTCTGAGATGTACGCATACAACATATCGGCAGTCATTCTCGCAGCGGTATTCGTGCTCATTGCAACGAGACAGATTGGAACCATCAGGCTTCAGATCTGGCAGATCATGTCTCTTGGAGCTGCAGCTGTCCTCGTCACCGGGCAGATAAGCCCTGATGATGCTTTGAAGGCCATAAATCCGGACGTGATGATCTTTCTGCTCTCCATGTTTACTCTGGGCGAGGCGATGCACCAGAGCGGCTACCTGCTGTGCCTCTCAAACAGGCTCTTTGGAAGGGCGAAAAACGCTGATCAGCTGGTGCTGACGATCCTGTTTGGCATGGGAATCCTCTCTGCCATGCTGATGAATGACACCCTTGCGATAATAGGCACGCCCCTTGTCCTTTACTTCGCAAGGGAGTACGGCATCTCCTCGAAGCTCCTGCTCCTCTCTCTGGCCTTTGCGGTAACAATTGGGAGCGCCATGAGCCCGATAGGAAATCCTCAGAACCTGTTGATAGCGATTGGCGGAGGGCTCTCAAACCCGTTCATCTCATTCTTCCAGAGCCTTTTCGTACCTACGATGATTAACCTGGTACTGGCCTATCTGGCGCTTAAGCTGTTTTACAGGGACCAGTTCAGGCACACAGCCTTGAGCCACAGTCAGGGAGAGATCGAGGACCAGAGGCTGGCACTCGCATCCAAGATCTCGTTCATGCTTCTGATAAGCCTGATCGCCCTCAAGGTAGTGGCAGTTGGGCTGGGCCTCGGAGATCAGTTCAAGCTGACCTACATCGCCCTTGGATCTGCTCTTCCTGTTGTGATTTTGAGCGAGAGACGCTTCGAGTTAATGAGGAAGGTGGACTGGCATACGCTCATATTTTTCGCAGCGATGTTCGTCTTGATGGAGAGCGTCTGGAGGTCCGGCATCTTCCAGTCGATCATATCAGGCACAAACGCAGACATCACCTCTCTGCCCATGATTTTGGGCGTGAGCATAGCTTTAAGCCAGCTGATCTCAAACGTCCCATTTGTGGCCCTGTATCTTCCGCTGCTCAAAGGAGCATCTGTAAGCGGAATGATGGCTCTGGCAGCAGGAAGCACAATTGCAGGAAATTTGCTGATACTGGGCGCTGCCAGCAACGTGATCATCATCCAGAACGCTGAGAGACAGGGCGAGACGCTGACTTTTATGGAGTTTGCCAGGGTGGGAATTCCGCTGACCATAGCAAATGCCGCCGTATACTGGATTTTTTTGGTTTAACCAGAGATTTTGGCTTAGCTATGTATTTTGGCTTAACCAGAGATTTTGGCTTAACTATGTATTTTGGCTTA
>CAZXDN010000054.1:7726-9792 GCA_964639235.1 uncultured Methanotrichaceae archaeon
CTATGTATTTTGGCTTAACCAGAGATTTTGGCTTAACTATGTATTTTGGCTTAGCTATGTGCTTTCGGCACAGGTGGACCGTCTGAAGATTAACTATATACTGTCAGCGGACCTAATGCCACATAGCTTCGCAAATTCGGCTTCGTGAATCAGGCCTGTGAACTGAGCACTAATCGATAATTTAACGATTATTAAATATTACCTCTGGGAAAGCACTTATTAATTGGTATTATATCTTTAAATATGATGGCGATGACTCCACAGGATCATATTGGCAGGACCGTATTGCGATGAGTGCAAAGCAGATGGTGAAAAGCAAAGCAGCTGATATACAAGAGCAAAGTGACTGATAAACGTCAAAGCACGTAAGATCGCAAACCAGCAGGCAAACCAGCAGTGTCAGGAAGTGATGTGAAGCCAAATGATGCTCGACCTCCTCTTAGAGACGATGGACTCGACTGTCTCCACTATGAGCACAGTATTAATCATGCTCTTCATAACCGGTATCATGACAGAGATGGGCGCGTTCCAGCGAATCTCGTATCTTGCAAGGCCACTGGTGTCGTTTTCGCGCCTGCCTGCAGTCTCTGCATCAGCATTCGTGATCAGCCTGGGATCAGCTCTCGCAGCAAACACCATGATTGCCAGGCTGAGGGAAGAAGGGCATCTGAGCGAGAAGCAGGCATTCTTAAGCGCTATCATGAACAGCGTTCCTGTCTACTTCAGGGAGCTGTTCACCTACCAGCTGGCGTTTGTAGTTCCAGTCCTGGGACTGTTTGTAGGCGGGATTTACGCAGCAGTGGCAGTCTCCACAGGTCTGATCAAGCTCTTCCTGGTGATCATACTGGGCAGGGCATACCTCGCAGGCGACTCTGCCGCATCCCTGGAGATTGCACCGTCCCAGGAAAAGAGGAACCTGCTCGATGCTGCAATCAGATCTCTTAAAGGCCAGAGCAGGATGTTCCTGAGGATTTCTGCGCTGTACTTCTTCATGACCTTTGCAGTGCTTTACCTGAGCGATCAGGGGATACTTCAGTCGATGAACGTCATTCCTCTGGCCAACTTCTTCAGAGTGCCTCCTGATACCGTTGTGCCTCTGACCATCTACGTTGCCAGCCCGAAGGCAGGCATCACCCTTCTAGGGCCCATGATCCAGAACGGAGGAATCTCGGAGATGAAGGCACTGATGGTCCTGATGCTCGGAAGCCTCTTCATGCTCCCAGTCTACTCAATAAGGTCGATGATGCCCAACTACACATCAGTTTTCGGCATGAGGCTTGGCGTCTCCCTGGTGGTGATATCAACAAGCATAAGCGTGCTAGTCAGGCTGATGGTGCTGGTGGCGCTGCTGATGGTCACAGGATAGGCATCTTGCACTTTATCCTCACTCCATCTCATCTATCCTCGCTTTAAAATGTTTTAGGATAAACACAAGTACGACCATTTTTGCCTTTATTCATGGCTCGAAGCTCTTCATCCCATTGCTTTAGAAAGTCAGTATGAAGGTAAAACCAGCCACGTCTAACCAAACGATCGTTGTATGACGGCCAATCGCGATTATCTTTATATGCTATACTTCGACATGTATATTTATATGTTATAAAGGCAGTCAACAGAGGAGATGTAAAAATAAAAATTATCGAAGATACCGGTTTGGCCTTTTGTTATGCTCCGGAAATTTATATATCCCGCCTGGTTGATATGGTGCGAGCAATTGGTGGAGATCATGGTGTGAACTCTGTGGAAAGAAAGACCGCATTTTTGCTAGACTACGACCAAAACGAGGTTCAAATCCATGTCCTATGTCAAGCCCGATATCCTATCCTGTAATTCTATCAATTATTCGCACAATATGCCAGATCTCGATGCCTCAAGGAATATGAGATGCACGAGGAGCTCTTCGTGGGAGAAAAACCGCATTTTCACAGGCTCATCTGTCCTACTGCTTGTGTTTGCCATCTCGATCGTCGCCATCTCGACAGCAGCTGCAAGCCCCACCTGCACCTCCTGTGGAGCTAGCGAGTGGGATCCAAGCGCCTTTCTGAACTCAGATGAGGTGCCAGGAG
>CAZXDN010000054.1:9892-14132 GCA_964639235.1 uncultured Methanotrichaceae archaeon
CAGATAGCAGCTCAGATGCAGATAGCAGCTTAAATGCAGAAAATAACGATGCTGGAGCATCCGAAGCAGGAACAGATGTCGCACCAGATGCGCACTCAAGCCAGTTCCCAAATGGCGGAATGCTGAAAGCCATGTCTAGCGTCACCAGCTCTGACCTGGTCCTGGACGCCTCAAGCAGCGACCAGTATGCCAAATCGCACATAAAAGGCGCCATCCACCTCCCGGCAGAGAGCTTTCTGGCTGAAGACGGCACTCTCAAGTCAGTTGACGATCTGGCAGCAGCGCTTGGCGAGGCAGGGGTGTCCAGAGAGGATTCAGTTGTCGTGTACGGCGATCCTCTCGATTCCGGCGAGGCCACATTTGCCGTCTGGGTGCTGAGCTACCTGGGCCAGGCAAGCGTAAAGCTGCTAGATGGTTCTCTGGAAGACTGGTCCTCAAAGGGGCTTCCAGTCGAGTCGGTCACAGTCACTGTCGCACAAGCTGAGTACGTTCCAGAGCCCGATGAGGATCTCCTGGCCAACTACGAGGATGCGAGAAGCGGCCTGTCCCAGATAGTCGACGCCAGGAGCCTCCAGGAATTCAGCCTGGGAAGGATATCTGGAGCTTCGCTCGTAGATCCGGCAGATGTGGTCGACGGCGGCAAGATTAGGGACACATCAGGCTTGAGCGATGCATTCAGCGGCCTTGACAAGGACAGGAATGTCATCGCCTACTCTGATGATGGAATCAAGGCATCGCTCCTCTGGTTTTCTCTCAGGCTCATGGGGTACGACTCCAGCCTGTACACCTGGAAGGACTGGGAGTCGCACCAGATTTCATCAGAGCCGATTGAGCTGGGTTCAAGCGCAGCTTCCAACTCAGAGGGCTCTGTGACAAAAGGCTACAAGAAGCTTGGAGCCACCTGATCTGCGTCCAATTTAGCCATCGCCTATTCTTATTTTTCCCAGTCAGCTGAATCCTGGTCGTAATAGCTGATCGCGTCGCCCATATACGACTTGAGCCATTCCTCGCTTGTGGCAGTCTCTATGCTGTGCCAGACGGGCACGACTTTGCCATCTGAGCCCCTGGCCAGGGTGACTATGACTGTCGTTGGCACGTAGTTCTTTCCGCCCGTGGGATCATATGCTTCAAAAACGTCTTCTGCTTTCTCCCAGTCCTCGTCTGCGAGAACGTCATAGTAATCCACATCCTGGCCATACTCCTCCAGGGCTTTGTCGATATAGGAGATCTGAAGCTTGCACGACTTGCAGTCTGTGCTGTGGCACAGTATCACCACTGGCTTTTCACTTAGCGATTCCAGCACCCAATCAGGATGCTCAACCTCTGAGCCAGAAGAGGGGCTCTGGCTTGGATAACCAACCCACCAGTTGTCGTCTCCTGTGCCTACATCGTGCTCTGGCTCCACTGCAAGTGAGCCTGTGGTGAGAATACATGTGGCCAGGAATAGGGCCGCTAGCATTGCCAAAAGGCCTCTGGCGTAGATCGATCTCAATTTTCACTCCTCGACGATTGTATATATGCTTTTAGGATTTAGACGTATCTCAACCTCAGTATACCAACCTTGTGATCTCTGACTGGAATGAGAGCTTCTTATCTCTAATTGGCATAAGCTTCTAACTAATAAGAGCTTCTAACTTATTAGATTTATTGCCTTTGATGGTGAGGCAAAGCTCCTGCCCATGTAGCTCAAATGAAATACTGAAGCATCAGGCGCCATATATGTGTCCGAAGCCCAGCCGTCGCGCAATAGTGCCTTCATAGAGAGGTGCTCGGCGCAGGAATGATCACCCGCCATCCATCCGAGCATTTATTCCGCATTTAGATAACACAGGGTTGATATTGGAGACGCTGCACAGCACTGGTTGTGGGCATCTCTTCACTATGATGGTGTTATAAATGCTGGTAGATAGTATTCAGTATAACGGCCAGTATGGCCAGTTCAGATATAATGCGCCTGGCAGTAATGTGCCTGGCAATGCATATAGCTTGAGGCACGGCGCTTTTATGGCCCTGATTGGGGTTCTGGCAATTGCTCTTTATGTCAGCGGGGCTCATGCAGGCTGCAGCGTCTGCGGAGGCTCTGAGAACTGGGACCCAATGGTGTTCCTGAATGGAGATACTTCAACTTCAAGCAGCACCAGCACAGCTACCCAGGCCAGTACAGCCACTCAGGATGCTCAGGCCAAGGCTGCGGCTGCTCCAGACACATCCTTCAGGGGCCAGACCCTTGTGCCTCTCTCTGGAATAGACGGTGGCGACGTAATTCTGGATGTGACCAACGCAGACCAGTACTCCAAGTCTCACGTCAAGGGCGCAGTCCACATACCTGAGAAGAGTTTTTTAAATGATGATGGAACAATCAAGTCTGCAGAAGGCCTGGCAGAGGTGCTGGGAGAAGCAGGCATCACAAGGGACGACTCAGTTCTCGTGTACAGCAACTCCCTCAGCTCCGGGGAGGCGGCACTCGTCTTCTGGGCTTTGACCTACCTTGGCCAAAATAAGGTCAAGCTCCTTGACGGAGGCCTCGTTGATTACAAAGCAGCCAGCCTGCCGCTGGAGATAGAGGAAAATACGCTTCCTGCAGCAAAGTACATCCCAACCCCCAACTTCAATCTCCTGGCCAGCTATGATTACGTCAACAGCGACGTCGCCCAGATAGTCGATGCGAGGACACTGCAGGAGTTTGGGAAAGGAAGGATACCTGCAGCATCCATAATAGAATACTCGAACGTTCTGGACGGCGATAAGCTCCTGGGTGCATCCGACCTGAAAGACGAGTTCAGCAAGCTTTCCAAAGATCAGCCGGTGGTTGTGTACTCAGACGGCGGAGAGAAGGCCTCGCTCGTCTGGTATGCGCTGAAGACTCTGGGCTACGACGCCAGGATCTACACCTGGGAGGACTGGCTGTCTCACCAGTCCGGGTCATCCGCGACCGCGACGGACACAGGTGCATCTGGATCGAAGACCCGCTACACAAAACTGGGATAGAGCCGCTTGCATCCAATTTTTTTCACAGGTCTGCTCTTGCAACCAGAGGTTAAATTAATTTGAGCATTTACTATTTGCGCCTTTACTATATTTCAGGTCTTGAGCTGAAGCGCTCTTTTCAGGTAGTGATCTTAGATACGAATAATTTTAATATGTTAAAGTAACATGATAAATGGGCAGTCGTTGGAAGAGCTTTAAAATTCCTCCAGCGATGCAGTATTTGATGGTACTTCGTCTGTGCTCCATCTGTTGACAATACTATCTGGTGGAGGGTGACATATACCGCTCTGGTCTGACAGTCCATAAGACAATATGAATTAAGATGCCGAAATCAAATTCATCAAGCCGGAGGTAGGACATGAAAAGCATAAGGCAATTGTTCAGGATCGCGCCCTACAGCCCAGACCAGGTCTGGCAGTCTGTGCCCAAGCTTCCTGGGGGGATGGATGGAGGCACTCTCGAGAGAAACGCTCTGGCAAACGCCAGGAGGAGGTCGATCATGGCAGCGCTAATGCCAGGGCCGAAGAGATTTGACGATATGGCCAGGTCAGTTGTGCCAGCAGTCCTGGAATACCACCTGAAGATACTTGAGCACTCCGGACTGGTAAACAGGAAGAACGGATCTGTAGAGCTGACAGATCATGGGAGACATCTGTTTAAAAGAGACGTTCATGATGAAAACGGCATTAAGCTCTCTGATCTGGAGATGATAGATGTGGCTGAGGTCAGCCAGCTTCTTCCATGCCCAGGAGACCTATCCAGGTTCAGGATAACTGCGAAGATAACTCCTCCTCTGGAAGACGGCATAAGGCTGCTTGAGCCGGTCTTCCCCAGGTCCAGGTACTCTGAGAGGATGAGAGCCATGATAATCCAGATGCAGAGCACTATGGTTACCATGTACTCATCTGGAAACGTCAGCATGACAATGCTCAAGGCTGAAGAGGAGGCAAACGCGGTCCTGGAGGAGCTGAAGTCCACTGTGAACTACGCAATATCAGCAGGAGGGAAGGGCGGCAGGCCCAGGGCAGATCCGATGGACATCAACAGGCACCTGGCGCACACCAACTGCGGAGAATGCGGCGAGAAGAGCTGCTACTATTTCGCAATCAAGCTTGCAAACGGGGATGCAACGATCGATCGATGCAGGCCTCTGCAGGAGCCGAGGTACTCATCCAACAGAGAGCGCCTGAAGGTGCTGATGGGATCGTAATCCGAGATGACTTGTGCGACAGTTAAGTACAGCAATTAAGTG
>CAZXDN010000054.1:14232-18565 GCA_964639235.1 uncultured Methanotrichaceae archaeon
GCATGCACGTGCGGCATGCAAGTACTTGGTAAACAAGGTAGGTGATCTAATTGAAGACTCTGACGATTGTCCTGACAGATGGGCCGTATATCTCAGAGTATGCTGATATGGCTTACAAGATAGCCTCGAAGGCGCTGGAGAGCTACAAGGTTAACATGTTTCTCTACCTGGATGCCCTGCACATCCCGAAGCTTGGCCAGAAGCCTGCGGCATTTGCCAACATCGGAAATCTCTTCGAGGATCTTGCCAGGTCCGGCGTCACAATCAGGGCATGCCCCAGGTGTGGGTCTGCCAGGGGGTACGTTTCAGGGGACACGCTCGACTATCCTCAGGAAATCAAGATCTCAAGCCTCTATGATCTTCAGGAGATGATAGCTGGCAGCGATAAGGTAATCGCTCTGACCAGGTGAGTCGCATGAAGTCGGTCATGTTCATAATAGATTCAGCTCCCTACGGCACTGAGAAGGCCTATGGAGCGCTGTACGCAGCGATAGTCTGTCTGGCATCCGGGTCTGCAATAGGTCTCTATGGAGACGGCGCTTACCTGGCCCTGGCAGGCCAGGAGACCAGAGAGATGAAGCTTCCAAACCTGGCGGATATAGTCTACGCTTATCCAGAGGTGAGGATCATGGCGCATGAGCCTTCTCTGGTGGAAAGGGGACTGCTGGACAGAAAGCTCATAGACCTTGTGGAGCTTCAGGATGAGGACGAGTTCTTCAGGGAGATAGAGGAGTGCGACAACGTCCTCATTCTCTGAGCGGGATAGACACAGGTCTAAAGAGGTGTCGAGATGGCAGATGTGTTCATACTGACAAAGCCCCCGAGCAGCCATAGGTCAAAGATCTGCCTGGGTCTCATCAGGCGGTCTGAGAAGCCGAGGCTGTATCTGGCAGGCGATGGTGTGTATCACCTTTTTGAGGATATGAAGATCCAGGATGTCAGAATACTGGCATCAAGAGAGGACCTTGTCGCCAGAGGGATCTCGCCAGGAGAGAAAGTCGAAGTTCCAGACGACTTCTACGCAGACTTGGTGGAAGACGTCATGGAAAAGGCAGACCGGGTTTACTCATTCTGATATTTTCGATCTGGGAGCTGGCCTTTTCCTGTAGTTCTGGAACCACGATCGGCTTAGACCAGTATCAGCTTCAACCTGGATCAGCCGCAACCAGGATCAGCTACAGCCAGGATCAGCTACAGCCAGGGTAAGCTCTCCTGAGGGCATCACGATCATCCTGGCATCTCTTCCCTGAGACTCTCTGGCCATTCTAATCGCCCCGTCCAGGCTTGAGGCGTGCCTGAAGAAGCTCATCTCGACCAGCTCTCTTGGCATTGAGGAGACCAGGATTATGTCGTGGTCCAGAGATTCCTTTGCCAGCAGGGCTGCCTTGTGGCCTCCGAACTGGTACTCTCTTCCAAACCTGTCTATGCAATCCTCTTTGCTTTTTGCGCTTCTAACCCAGGACTCGAATACCGGGTGCCCGAAGCCCTCGCTGCATTCAGCCAGAAGAATTATCGAGCCGCCAGGAAGAGCTGCACCTCTGGCGTTCATCAGAGCTTTCTGGGCCTGGAAGAGGTTCAGGTCCTTGGGCCTTCCCCCTGCAGAGGTCAGAACTATCTCTGCAGGCTCGACTGGTTTTCTGTACATCTCATCGACTGATTTTGCGCCTTCTCGATGGGCCTTTACGAAGTCGCCTGCAACTGACTTGACTATCTCCTTTCTCTCGTTTAAGACCACGTTTAAGATGAAGTCGAGCCCTGCGATCTCTGCTGCCTCCTCCATGTCCTGCCTAACAGGGCTGTCTATCCTGCCTGTGATGGAGGCGGGATCTCTCATCAGCTCGTGGTTGATGTTGACAGACCGCTCCGAGCTTACTCCAGGCAAAAGGGCCTTTGCTCCGCCGCTATAGCCTGCGTAATAGTGGTACTCGATGTTTCCCGTGGCTATTATCAGGTCTGAGAAGGCGGCGTCTTCCAGTATCTCCACAGGAGTCCCGCTAGAAGTCGTTCCCAGGAGCACGCACCTGTCCTTGTCGTGCTGTATGTGAGGCATAGAGGCGCAGCCTTTTAAGAGCATCTCCTCTTCAGCAGGCGTCATCCTCCTGTGTGTGCCCAGGCCAAAAACAACCAGCAGATCCTTTACTCCAATCTCCTTTAGCCTTTTTGTCAGGGGCGGCAGAAGCCTGTGGCTTGGAGAGGGCCTTGTGATGTCGCTCACCAGTATCGATGCAGATTTAAGCCCTGAGAAGTCCGACAGGTCAGCTCCAATGGGCGAGTCCAGGGCGCGGTCGATCTCACCATCGCCTGCTGCAGGAAGCTCTGTGGGAAGCACTACCTCGAAATTGCCATCGGGCTCGAAGTCTATATGCCCACAGCCAAATCCCAGCCTCATCTGCGCACTCCTGCTCTGGGATTCATCTCCAGACACCCGCTCTGGAGTTGATCTCCATGAAGACGTCGAAGATGGGCCTGTCTGTCCTAAAGCTGAAGAAATCAGCTCCGACGCTGCTGCAGGCGGCTGCAATCCTGGAGTTGTGCTCTTCGAGCTTTGCCCTGTAGTCGTCCTTGATCTTCTGGCTCACCCTGGTCACCACAGGCAGGCCTGACTCCATGTCCACGAACTTGATATCTCCTCCAAGTTTCAGCTCTGCTTCATCGGGCGCCAGGACCTGCACCACTATCAGGTCGTGCCTGGAGAGCCGGTAGATGCTGGAGACAACGTCCTCGATCTCGTCTAGCAGGTCTGAGATCAGCACCACGAGGCTTGTGGACCTGATGAGCCTGTCGAACTCCTCAGACATCAGGTCGATTCCAGTCTTGCCCTTTGGCACAGTCTCGTCCAGAACCTCGATGGCCTGGAAGAGGCTCTTCCTTCCGCTCTTGGGTTCAGATGGATCGAGGTCCTCTGAGAATGTGGATATTGCGAACTTCTCGTTCTCCAGTGTCGCCAGAAAGGCAAAGCCTGCGGCGATCTTCGACGCGAAAGAGAACTTGTCATCAAAGCCCATGCTGGCGCTGGCATCAAGCAGGACCTGGACCACCAGAGATCTCTCTTCCTCGTGCTCCCGGACATACAGCTTCTCTGTCCTGCCGTAGACCTTCCAGTCGATGAGCTTGAAATCGTCTCCCTTGCGGTATTCACGGTAGCCCACAGGGCTTATGCCGTGGCCGAACCTGACCGACTTCCTGCCGCCGGAGTAAGGCGTGGAGACGCGCTTCTTGACCTGCAGGGCAAACCTGCCCAGCTCATCAAAGAACTCTATATCCATGGTCAGACGTTATTCTTCTTGAGAATATCCGTTATCACCTGGTCAGTAACCAGGCCCTTTCTCTCGGACTCGAAGCTCAGAATTATCCTGTGTCTCAAGACCGGGTAGGCCATGACGTGCAGATCCTCTTTGCTGACGTAGTTTCGGCCGAGCAGAAACGCCCTTGCCTTAGAAGACAGGATCAGCCCAATCGATGCCCTGGGACTTGCGCCGTACTGTACCCCTTCCCACTTCCTCGTTGAGAGCACGATCTTTATTGCGTCTTGCTTCAGGTCATCCGATATTGGAACATCGCGGCAGAGCTGCTGTAGTGCCAAAATGTCCTCCTTTGAGGCCACCTTCTCAACCTTTGGATCGACCCGTCCGGTATAGCGCTCCATGATCTCGTACTCCTCGTCAAAGGAGGGGTACTCCATGAAGATCTTGAGCAAAAACCGGTCTAGCTGGGCCTCTGGCAGTGGAAACGTCCCTTCCATCTCTATCGGGTTTTGTGTGGCCAGGATGAAGAAAGGCTTGTCCAGAAGGTAGGTGTGGTTTCCTACAGTTACCTGCTGCTCTTGCATCGCCTCCAGAAGGGCGCTTTGTGTCTTTGGAGACGCCCTGTTTATCTCGTCAGCCAGGACTATGTTTGCAAAGACGGGCCCTGCCTGGAACCGGAACTGCTTATTCCCATCAGGGGATTCCTCTATGATTGTGGTCCCTGTGATGTCTGCAGGCATGAGGTCAGGGGTGCACTGAATTCTGCTGAAGTTCAGGCCCATAGTCATGGCTGTGGTCCTGACGAGCAGGGTCTTTGCAAGGCCTGGGTTGCTCTCCAGAAGGGCGTGGCCTCCTGCAAGTATGGCCACGAGGAGCTGCTCCACAGCCACATTCTGGCCGACCATCACCTTGTCTATCTCGCGCCGCAGGCTCTGGAATATACCCGGCGCATCGTTGTACAAAGATTTCAGATCCTTTGTCATCGCTCTCTCCGTGGGTCCATTTGAGGCGGATTTGTCGACTCTCGCCTTTTCAAGTTGGGGTTAGAGCCATAAAGATCATAAGCTTTCCCATCGCCGCGGAGAAGC
>CAZXDN010000055.1:0-5231 GCA_964639235.1 uncultured Methanotrichaceae archaeon
TGCGGGAAATGCTAAATAGAATGCACAGGATAGTGATATCCAGTTTTGAGAGAGGTGATATGATTGTCTGAAAAGAAGCATTATGTCCTTCCCGACCTGCCGTATGCGTATAACGCTCTGGAGCCGTACATATCCGAGACCCAGCTGAAGATCCACCACGACAAGCACCACGCAGCCTACGTCAACGGCGCGAACTCAATCCTCGACAAGCTTGAGAAGGCCAGGCAGGATAAGGCGGACCTGGACATGAAGGCCACCTTGAAGGAGCTGTCGTTCAATATAGGCGGCCACGTACTCCACGGCCTCTTCTGGAAGAACATGGCCCCTGCAGGCAAAGGCGGCGGAGGGCAGCCGCAGGGCACCCTTGCAGATCTGCTGAACGCCGAGTTCGGGAGCATAGATCGGTTCAAGAAGGAGTTCACTCAGGCGGCATCGAGCGCAGAAGGATCCGGGTGGGCATGCCTGACGTACTGCAAGCAGACCAACCGGCCCATAATAATGCAGGTGGAGAAGCACAACGTCAACGTCTACCCATCCTTCAGGGTGATCATGGCCTTAGACGTCTGGGAGCACGCCTATTACCTGGACTACAAGAACGAGAGGCCCAAGTTCATAGAAGCCTTCTGGAACATCGTCAACTGGAGCGAGATCAACAAGAGGCTTGAGAAGGTCGTAAGCGAGTAAAGCTGCTGGGAACGGCTTGGGGGAAGGGATTGCTCCTGGACCTCTCCCTCTGGCCATTACTCGACCTGAGACCCTGGATTTCAGGCACAAACTGAGAAGCATGTGGCCTGAGGCGCCTGCACAATCCTGCACCGTCATGGAAGCATCAGCCCGGCAGTGCCGGCCCTGAGGATTTCTGTCATCATCGTGTCAGGTCTGCTGACATGAGCATCCTTCGAAACGTCTTATCCAGATCATCGAACCGTCCGGCCTCTGATGTGCAGGTGACTATGTAGGCTCTGGCACCATTTACTGCATAAACCTGCTTCATCTTAATGTCGGTATTTGCCTGGTTCAATGAAATTACGAACTCTTTGGAGGGAACTGTGCCAAGCGTTGTGTCTTCCTCAGAGACTATGCTGAAATTGGATGACCGCTCCTCGATCTCTGACAGGAAGATCTCTGCAAACTGTTCTGGACCAAGAGCCATTGGAAGGCTCTGGTAGGCCAGGCTGATGTTGTCCCTGAACTGGCCTGCGCCCTGTGTGCTCCGGTTTAAAGGAGGGAAGAATAGGACTGCATCAAGCCCAAACACCTCTGACTCTTCAACCGACCAGTTCTCAGGATAATCGATCTTGATTCCATAATCCGTGAAGTTGCTGTAGGTCGTAAACCCAGGGGTGTGGGTGAGAGAGGAGAGCATATCCAGGGATAAAGCCTCTCCGTAGCTTGCGTCTCTAGCATCTTCTGCTTGGGCAGAGGTGGCGTTAGAAGGCGATATGGCGCTGTTAAGAGATGAGATCTTGTCGAAGTAAGATGCCATGGAGTCTTCTGTGCCTGCTGCCCCAGAATTTTGAACCCCGACTGATGCAGTGGCATCTGGCTCATCTGCCAGAGAGGACGCACAGGAGCACACAAAAGCTGCTGAGGTCACAAAAGCCAGAGCTGCGATAACCAGGATATTATTCGCCTTCATAGATTGCCTCGACGAGATGGTTAAGCGCTCATCGGCAATAAATTATTCCAGTAAGACGAAGTGCACATCAACAGATCAAGCCAAAAGGGCCAACTAATGCATTCATAGAACCACATAAAGCTTACTTAACTAATTTATGAGATTCAATAAGCAAGTCATAATAACCCGCAGGCCACAATAGCTTATAGCTTAATCAACGGCATATACTTGATTTAATAAAACAGTGCATATGTTGAATAAATCATTACTTTCACCATGCCCTCGTCGGGTTTAATTACCTACAAGACAAGGGGGTGACCGATTACTTTATTACGGATACGGCGCGCATACTAATTCAAGAATTTTACGGGGATTAAGCGCAATCCCCATAAATACCTAGTTGAATACAAGCCTGGTTAGCGCATGATAACGAGGAGGAAAATTGAGTGCTGCACGTGAGAGGGGATGGGCGTTGAGCGGCAAAATTGTCCAGCAGACGCTGGAAGGGCTGTCTGTTTCAGCCCTGCCCAGAGTCAGGACTACTGATGGGCACCTGTTAGACTGGGACAGGGAGACCATAGCCAAGCAGCTCCTGAAGGAGACCAAACTATCGGAGCAATTCTATAAAGTCCCAGGGATCACAGAAGAGGAGGCCAAGGAGGTGGCCAGGGAGGTCGAGCGCAGGGTCAGGTGGATGAACGTCAAGTATCTCAGCGGCCCTCTGGTCAGGGAGATAATGAACGTCATCCTCCTAGAGAGGCATCACCCAGAGTGGAGAAACATCTGCACGCGGGTGGGGACGCCAGTCTTCGACGCCCACCTGATAGACATAGGAAATGGCTTTGAGGCAAGAGAGAACGCCAACCTCCAGGAGAACGCCGAGACCAGCCACAAGAAGAAGGCAGACAAGATCAGCAAAGAGCAATATTTGCTGCTTCTGCCGCCATATCTTGCCGACCATCACCTCGCAGGGGACCTCCATATCCATGATTTGGAATATTTCGGAACCAGACCTTTCTGCTTGGATGGAAAAACAGAGATATACATCAGGGGAACCTTCCAAACATCTGTCGCGCTTCAATCAGTTGAAGGCACTACTTCTGCGATTCAACTGCAGATTAGCGAGGAAGCAATTCAATTAGACCAGCTTCCATTCGGGAACAGGGACGAGATTTCGTTTGCACCAAACACAATGCTAGTCCAAACACCGAAGGGCTATCGCCAGGTTCTAAAAGCGACTCGTAGGTATGTAAAACCCAATGAGCTGTTAGCTATAACTACAAAAAGCAAAAAGCAGCTTCTGGCAACAAAGGACCATCGTATCCCTGTGAAGACTTCAAGAGGAATGGAGATCCGAAAAGCAGGAGAACTCTCAGTGAGAGATGTTCTCTACAACGCATCAGACTTCGATAATGAGGAACTCAGGAACCTGCCGGGCGGAGACGATACAATCTGTCAAATAGAACCTGCTGATCCGTCGGGACGGTATGTGTACGACCTGTTCATAGAAGGCGATGGCAGCGAGGAGAGCCACACATTTTTCACTAAAGAGGGCCTTCTCGTGCATAACTGCCAGGATTGGGACCTCAGATATTTCTTTTATTATGGGCTCATGCCCGATGGCCTTGGCACCAAGGCGAGCGTCGCAGGCCCTGCGAAGAAGCCTGAGGTGGCGATCCTTCATGCAGTCAAGGCTCTGGGAAGCGCCCAGACCAACTTCGCAGGAGGCCAGGGGTTCTACAACTTCCTGACGTTCATCTCGCCTTACTTCGAGGGCCTCCATTACGACGAGATAAAGCAGCTCATGCAGATGTTCGTCTACGAGATGACCCAGATGATGGTCGCACGCGGAGGCCAGCTTGTCTTCTCCTCAGTACAGCTGACGCCAGGAGTTCCAACTCTCTGGAAAGACAAGCCTGCGGTCTACTCAGGCAAGGTCTGGGATGGAGAGAAGGCTCCTCTCAAAAAGTATGGTGACTTCGAGCGCGAGGTGAGGCTGGCGTTCAAGGCCCTGATGGAGGTGATGCTCGCAGGCGATCACTGGGGAAAGCCATTCAACTTCCCAAAGCCAGAGATCAGCATTGAGCCCGACTTCATGCATGAGGACGAAGAGTTCAACCAGGCACACCCAGACCTTCCCACATATCAGGACCTGTACCTCTTAACCTTCAAGCTGGCCGCGGAATATGGGACCCCGTATTTTGACAATCAGCTGCCAGAATACAGGGGTGCAGGCAAAGGAATATCATGCTATCAATGCTGCGCATACCAATTTGCTGCCACATATGACAGCGACAGCCAGTTTGACGACAAGCTCCACTTCAGAGACGGAAAGCACTTCTCAATGGGCTCCTGGCAGGTGGTCTCCCTCAACTGCCCGCGCGCGGCATATTTGGCGCGCGGAGACGACGACCTCCTCTTCGAGTACCTGAGGGGCCTGATGGACATCTCTGTAGAGGTGTTCAAGGTGAAGAGGGAGTGGATGAACCAGATCATCAAGAACCACAGGATGCCTTTTGCCACCCAGCAGCCTCGCGATCCGGCCACCAACGAGAAGGGAGCCATCGCCGTGGGCCTGGAGGGCCTGGTCTACACAATTGGAGTCGTTGGAGTAAACGAGATGGTCCAGTTCCACACAGGCCACCAGATGCACCAGTCCAAAGAGGCCTGGAAGCTGGCAGTTCGCGCGATGACTGAGATGGAGATCTACTCAAAGGAGCTCTCCAGCCGCCACGGCATGACCATAGCTCTTGCGAGGACGCCTGCAGAGACCACAGCCCAGAGGTTCGCAGTCTCAGACCTGATACACGAGGAGTACAGGGAGTGCGCAGAAGGCGTGGTGAAAGGAGACCTGGGCCTGGCAAAGAAGAGCCTGAACAAGACCCGCGACCTGCCCATCTACTACACCAACGGCACACATCTGCCCCCAGGCGCAGAGGTATCCATCATGGAGAGGGCAAAGATAGAGCACGTCTTCTTCCCAATAGTCGACGGCGGCAACATCTTCCACATCTTCATGGGAGAGGCCAGCCCAGACCCACAGGGCCTGATGGACTTCGGAATGCGCCTGGCCAAGACCACGCAGATAGGCTACTTCACATTCACCAGGGACATGACAGTCTGCCTGAGCTGCTACAAGGTCAATCCAGGCCTGAAAGACCAGTGCCCAGGCTGCGGATCCGAGGACATAGAGCACATAAGCAGGATCACAGGCTATCTTCAAGCCGTAAGCGGCTGGAACGGCGCAAAGAGACAAGAGCTCAAAGACAGGAAGAGGTACGATGACCTAGCCTGATCCTGAGATGAAGAGCTAACGAAACGTATATATCGTATTCACCTACTGGCTATTTCTGCCAGTGAGGCAAATTCGGAGGAGTTCAAAATGCCAGTAAAGATCGACGAGGATGCTTGTGTACAGTGTGGAACCTGCATTGAGACCTGCCCAGAGGGAGCCATAACCGGCGAGGCAGGAGAGACCCCCAAGATAGATGCAGGCAAGTGCAAAGACTGCGGCGACTGCATAGGCGAATGTCCAAGCGAGGCTATCACCAAGGCGTGAGCCCTCGCCATCTCTTTTTTATACCGCATTTTATACCGCATTTTATACCGCATT
>CAZXDN010000055.1:5331-17825 GCA_964639235.1 uncultured Methanotrichaceae archaeon
TATACCGCATTCTTCAGATCGGCAGCTGCGACGAAAGGTATATATCGTAATCACCTACTGGCTATTTTTGCCAGTTAGGCAATTGGAGGATTCCATAATGCCAGCAGTAATCAACAAGGAAGAGTGCGTGAGCTGCGGAACGTGCGTCGAAGAGTGCCCAGAAGAGGCAATCTCCATGGGCGACGACGAGATCGCAACAGTGAACAAGGATAAGTGCACAGAGTGCGGCACATGCGTAGAGGCCTGTCCTTCTGAGGCCATCAGCATAGAGTAATCGCACCTCAAAGCCTTTTTTTATGCCGTATCGGACTTAAGAGAGCGCTATTCCGAGATGGCATCGTAAAAGCTGTCCCAATCCAGAGTCGTTGAGACGCATCCTGCCTTGGACAGGGGAACGCCCAGGGCGGGAATGCCGTAGTTGTGGCAGAGGTCCAGGCCCTCCTTTATCTCCATCTGGCAGCCTATGCCTATTATAGCCCTTGGCCTGTACTTCTTGATTATCCTCTTGATGAAGCTCGATCCAGGCACTATGAAGAACTTATACCCAAGATCCTCTGCCCTTTTCTTCGCCTCGCCCACACCGCAGCGCCCACAGGCAATGCATTTGATGCCCTCAGGGGTGAGCTTTGCAGGGCAGTCCACGCTTCTGACGCACTGGGGCATGAAGATGAACTTGTCCTTGGGAGAGATCTTCTTGAACTCTTTCTTATTTATGTAGTTTCGAAGCCGGACCCCGACATCATCCACTATGGAGTCGTCGGCTCTCGCTGCCCAGAAGAGCGCCTTGATCACGCTCTCCAGAAGGACTATGCATATGAGCATGAGCCTGGCTGCGAAGAAGTGGCCTGTCTTGAACGAGTACAGGATCAGAACCGATCCCAGAAGCGAGATCACGAGAATCGCCAGTGCTAAAGCCACCACAGCCTCGCCTATGAGATAGAATGCCTGATCTGCATACCCTTCGAGCATATCTGGAACTGGAGGCAAAGCATTTATAAAAGCATAACCTGCGAGTCATCAGTCAAGGCTTGATCTTGAGGCAGATATGGCAGACCTGGCGCTCTCCTGAGCCTGGCCTGCCACGCGCAAGTTTTTTATCCCTTGTTGCGAGGAAGTTTATGCCTTCGCACTTATATTGGATTTAATGAGAATTGGGATTAGGATTAAAAATGGCCAGAATGCACAGCAGAAAGAAGGGCTCAGCCAGATCGAGGCCGCCAATCACAGATAAGCCACCAGCTTGGTCTGACATGAGCAAGGATGAACTGGGAAAGACGATAGTAAAGCTCCATGAAAGCGGGCTTCCAGCAAGCAAGATAGGACTCACACTTCGCGATCAGTACGGCGTTCCAAGCTCCAAGCTGGTTCTAGGCGAAAACCTGAGCAGATACCTGAGGGCCAACGCAACCCTTTCAGAGGTGCCAGAGGATCTCGGAAACCTGATGAGGAAGGCACTCCACATAAGGAGGCACGTCAAGGCCAACAGCAAGGACGTCCACAACAAGAGGGCTCTGCAGCTCACAGAGAGCAAGATTCGAAGGCTTGTCAGGTACTACCAGGGAACTGGAAAGCTGGCAGCTGGATGGGAGTACAAGCCTGAGACTGCAGAAATCATAGTCACATGAACAGGCTTGGGAAGTCTGCAGAAGCTATTGCCAGATCGATTTTAAAATGCGACAGCATGCGGGTGATCTCACACAACGACGCAGATGGGATCACCTCTGCAGGGCTGATCTGCAGCGCGCTTAAAAGGGCAGGAATACCGTTTCACGCAACTCTTGTGAAAAGGCTCGACGAGTCCGCAGTCGAGTCCCTTGAGGGGCCTGTAATCTTCTGTGACATGGGAAGCGGCCAGCCTGAGATCATATCCAGGGTCAAGGGCGATGTCTTCGTGCTGGACCACCACAGGCCTGTAGGAGCTCTTGACTGCATGAACCTCAACCCTCACAACTTCGGGATAGACGGAGCCTTCGAGCTGAGCGCCTCAGGCACAGTATATTCAGTTGTCAAAGAGATGGGAGACAACATAGACTTAGCTGGCCTGGCCATAGTAGGAGCCATAGGCGACAGGCAGATGATGATAGGCGCGAACAGGTCGATCCTCGACGAGGCCATCGCTTCTGGCGTTGTGGAGACGAGGCCCGGCCTCAAGATCTCTGAAGACGGCCCTGTAGTCGAGGTCTTCAAGAGGGCGATCGAGCCTGTCATGGACATAACTGGAAACCCTGAGGAGATTGAGAAGTTCTTTAATGGCCTAAAAGTCGACGGAGATGTACAGAGCCTCCAGGGAGACGACCTGTCCAGGGCGGCTACTGCACTGGTCTTGAAGCTGCTGATGCAGGGAAGCTTTGCAGCAGACTCAGTTGTGGGCGAGGCCATCAGGCTCAAGAAAGAGGTGGTCGAGAACGCCTTTGAGATGGTGCTTCTCTTGAACGCCTGTGGAAAGATGGACATGCCGGGGCTTGGACTGACGCTGTGCCTGAGGGATGAGGGAGCGCTTCCTGAGTGCAGAAGTGTTGGAGCAAAATACAAGTGCCTGATCATGGACGGCATCAGCTTCCTCAAAGAGAATCACAGAGAGCTGAAGCACATAAGGTACCTCATCATGCCGGATATGGAGGCAGGAGGCGTCATAGCGGGCCTGGGAATCAGGTACCTCTTCCCTGAAAGGCCTCTGGTGGTGCTCAACCAGAAGGAGAGCATGGTCAAGATCTCAGGCAGAGGAAGCAAGCCCCTTGTGGCCAAAGGCCTGGACCTATCAGTTGCACTGAAGAAGGCAGCAGGATCTGTGGGCGGAAGAGGAGGAGGCCACACAATTGCCAGCGGTGCCTCGATTCCTCCTGGAGCTGAGGACGAGTTCCTGCGCGCGCTTGACGAGATCGTGGGCCAGCAGCTGGGAAGCTCAGGGGAAAGACCGGATGGAGGAGACTCGAGTTGATGAGAGCCAGGCTGACATTTCTTGGAAAGGGGGCTGAAGATATAGCCAGGTCTCTTGAGCCGGATAACATCCCAGGAATCTCGCTAAGGGCCAAAAATGACGAGCTTGTCATCGAGTTTTCTGCAAAGAGGGCAGGAACGCTTCTTGCAACCGCAGACGACATCCTGATGAACATAAAGGTGGCAGAAGAGACTCTCAACTCTGCAGATGAGAGTTCAAATTGATGCTGGATTTGAGCATAAGCGCCAGATGCTGAGTCGCCAGAGGCGCGATATAGGAGTTTTCATCAAGGTCAGAGGCTCAGCCTGGGTCAGAGACACATTCCAGATCCTCTAGCTCTGGAGAGCGCCGACTCTGCCTCTGCATACCTGCTCAGTGGCTGAAGAGCCCTGTATTTTCCTTGCCAGGCATCTTCCGAAGTCCAGGCTCATGGCCCTGTCATAGGAGCTAAGAGCTTCCGTTTATTTTAAGCTCCATCAAAGTGTCGCCTCTATTGGTCCAGGCCTCTGCCTATATCAGAATCGAGCTTCAGGGCCATCTCACACGAATCGAGAGCCGTGCCATATCTGCCCAATTTGATCAAACACTCGCCCTGTTGCACCAGGCGTTGGGGTACTCTAAGTTGAGCTTCAAGGCCTGGTCACAGGATTTTGCTGCTTGAAAGCGCTCTTTCATGCCGAAAAAGGCGTTGTCTTTCCAGATCCAGGCTGCCAGGTCAGACGAGTTCAGACGATCATCCTTTTTTGGCACCAGCGAGATTATATGATTTAAGAGAAAGATAATAGTGAGCAGATTCAACTCAGGTGTCAGCATTGGCATTCCGCGCTTCCATGTCTGCAGAAGAGATCAGAGATAGGGCAAATAAGGCCAGGGCCATACTGGAGAGGTGCACGCTTTGCCCAAGGGAGTGCGGCGCAAATCGCCTCAAAGGGGAGAGAGGATTTTGCCGCGGAGGCGCTCAGGCCAGGGTATACAGCTTTGCCCCGCACTTCGGAGAAGAATCGCCGCTTGTGGGCACAGGTGGATCTGGCACCATATTCTTCTCAGGGTGCAGCCTGGGATGCATCTACTGCCAGAACTACGAGATTAGCCAGCTGGACCAGGGAACAGAGGTCTCAGCAGAAGGTCTGGCAAAAATCATGCTCCACCTCCAGAAGAAAGGCTGCCACAACGTGAACCTGGTCACTCCCTCACACTACGTCCCCCAGATACTTGAGGCCCTGTCCATAGCCAGAGAAAGAGGCCTGAAGGTGCCTCTGGTGTATAACTGCGGAGGATACGAGTCAGTCGAGACGCTGAAGCTCCTTGAGGGCATAGTGGACATATACATGCCTGACCTGAAGTACGGCTCAGACCAGCCGGGCCTGAAGTACTCCTCTGCCAAGGACTACTTCAGCAGGGCAAAAGAGGCAGTCACAGAGATGCACCGCCAGGTGGGAGACTTGCATATAGAAGAAGGCCTGGCCAAACGAGGAGTGCTGGTCAGGCACCTGGTCCTTCCAGATGATATAGCCAGAACTGAAGAAGTGGTCAAGTTCCTGTCAGAGATCTCTGGCAAGACCTACCTCAACATCATGCCCCAGTATTATCCTGCTCACAAGGCCTGCGATCACAGCGAGATCGCCAGGAGGATCACCTCCCAGGAATACTCTCGTGCTCTGAAACTGGCAAGAGAATATTGCCTTGACAGGGGCCTGGAAGACTATTAATAGACACCTCTTAACTACTGACATGGATGATTGATTAGATGAAGCCCTTTGAGTACCTGGAGCACACAGCTGATGTGAAGTTCCGGGCTTACGGAGCCACAATTGACGAGATGCTGGACAATGCAGCTTCTGCCATGTTCAGCTCCATGATAGACGCCGCCACGATACAGGAAAAAGAGTCATGGAAAGTTGTGCTTGAGGCAGACGACCTGGAGAGGCTGGCATATGACTGGCTCTCTGAGATCGTCTTCCTCTTCGAGACCGAGGGCGCAGTCTTCTCCAAGTTCGATGCAAGAGTCTCCCAGGGCGAGAGATGGAGGCTTGAGGCGACAATTGGTGGAGAGAGGATGGACCCCAAGAGGCACGCCTTCGACTCAGAGGTGAAGGCTGTGACCCTTCATGAGTTCATTATCAGGAAAAACGATATCTGGTGCTTGCAGGCTGTCGTGGACGTTTAGGCAGCGATGTGCAATTTTTAAGTCTGGATGTATGATGTAATATGTGCAGCGCAGGTGGATTGATGCTAAGATGCCAAACAAGATTGAAGACAACATTTACGAAGTTCCGATAAACTACAGGCCTGGGATGAGGGTCCCAGGAAGGATATTCGTCTCAGAGTCCTTAATCGATATGGTGGAGCCTGGAACCGTAGACCAGGTGGCAAACGTGGCCACGCTACCAGGAATTGCCAAGTACTCAATGGCCATGCCCGATGCCCACCTGGGATACGGCTTTCCCATAGGAGGAGTCGCAGCCTTCAGAGAGGAGACAGGGATAATAAGCCCTGGAGGAGTGGGCTTCGACATAAACTGCGGAGTGCGAATGCTGCGGTCGAACCTGACCTCAAAGGATGTAGAGCCGAGGGTAATGACACTGGTTGATGCTCTATTCGACGCTGTGCCCTCAGGAGTCGGAGCCACTGGAAGGCTCCATGTCACAGACCAGCAGCTCACAGAGGCTTTCCAGTCAGGTGCCAGGTGGGCTGTGGAGCAGGGCTATGGAGTTGAAGCAGATCTCGCCCACTGTGAGGAGAACGGTGGCATGGCCGGCGCCGACCCATCACAGGTGAGCGTGAAGGCCAGGAAGAGAGGGCGCCCGCAGTTCGGCACTCTTGGAAGCGGAAACCACTTCCTTGAGATACAGAAGGTCGAGGAGATTTACGACAGGGAAGTTGCAGATAAGTTCGGGCTCTTCGAGGGCCAGATAACTGTGATGATCCACTGCGGCTCAAGGGGCGCAGGCCACCAGATCTGCACAGACCACCTTGAGGTCCTCTCAAAGGCTGTGAGCAAGTACTGCATCGAGATCCCTGACAAGCAGCTCGCCTGCGCTCCCATAGGCAGCGTTGAGGCCAGGAACTACTTTGGCGCAATGGTCTGTGCAGCAAACTACGCCTGGGCCAACCGCCACATCATAGCCCACTGGACGAGAGAGGTATTCACCAAGTATTTTCCGGACTCGCAGCTCGACCTGGTATACGACGTGGCCCACAACATCGCAAAGATAGAGGAGCACGACGTGGACGGCAAGCGCGAGAGGCTTTACGTTCACAGGAAGGGAGCCACAAGGGCCTTTGGTCCAAGCAGAAGAGAGGTGCCAGAGGCTTACAGGAAGACGGGCCAGCCAGTTTTAATACCGGGAAGCATGGGCACTCCCTCATACGTGCTATGTGGAAACGACAGGGCTCTGGACCTGACTTTTGGCTCTGCCTGCCACGGAGCAGGAAGGATCATGAGCCGCTCCCAGGCCAAGAAGACCTATTCGGGCCAGGACGTCAAAGCCGCCCTCCAGAAGCAGGGAATCACAGTTAGGGCAACTCACCCTGCAATGCTCTCTGAGGAGGCGCCACAGGTCTACAAGCCGTCCAACGAGGTGGTAGACGTGGTGCACAACCTCGGAATTGCTACAAAGGTGGCGAAGCTGGTGCCCCTTGGGGTATCAAAGGGATAGCCCAAAGCATTTCAATAATCAGCCGGAAGTGGCCGAGCATCAAAGCAAGCCTAAGAGGTCCCCGCCGGAGGCAGGGTCAGGGGGCCTGTCCGGCCTTGAGGACACTCAGTTGTTAGTGCTAACCCAGAAAGGCTATAGAGGCCGATCCAGTTCAGCTAGAAATCAACTGAGAGGCACTCAGATGTTAGTGCTAACTCAGAAAAAGTCAGCTTGATATGACCCAATGTATCAGAATTCCTAAAAGCTACAGAACTCTTTTCAGCAACGGAATTCTCCTCAGCACCAAATGGCTGATTGCAAAGCACGCCGCGACTGCTATGATGCCAGCTACTGCAAACTTGATAAGGGGATGCCAGGCAAACCCCCTGAGAGCGAGAGTCACCAGTATCAGAATGGGCGCGTGGAAGACGTATACAGAGAAGGAATTCTCGGACAGGAACCGCTCAAGTCTTCCACCTTCGTTAAAGCGCTCCCTGAACAGGACCAAGAGCCCTATGCTCATGCCCACTCCGAAGAACGACTCCCACAGTGCGTAAGCTGCCGCCTGCCAGTAGACGCCCCCAGAGTACTTTGAGATGTCTCCTGAAGATCCACCGCCGATGATCATAATGGCCATCCAGAATGCAAATCCTCCGAGGAGCGATGCCTTAAGCCAGGTCATTCCAAACGAATAGGGAATGCAAAGAAGCCAGTTTCTCCTGTAAGCGATTATCCCAACTGAAAATAGGATCACATACTGCGAGAAGAAGGAGAGCTGCATGTTCATGATGCTTGTGCCTATGGGAAAGACTATGCGAATTAGAAAGGCAAAGGAAGAGATGAGCAAGATGAGCCCGACCATAGCCATGTGTCCTGGAAGGCTTTCACCGCTCTTCGGGCCACCAAGATCCCGATCGAGGCACACTCTGGCGGACAATCCTCTGACAGGCAAGAAGAGCCTGAAGATGGCATAGAATGCTGAGAAGATCAGCAGTGCTAAGGCAAACCACATGGGCCCAGAGCCGCCCAGGAAGTCCAGGCTCAGAATAGAGTTTTCCAGAAACTTTCCCAAAGGCGGGCGCTGCTCGTCCCACTGAAATGCCAGTATGTAATAGACTATTGCAGTGTTGATGAGGAGCATGTAGATGAGAGTTGGAATCCCAAGGCGTATGCCCCTGTCACCCAAAAACCTGAAGAAGCCCTTGCGGTCGAAGGCTGCAGGCACGAAATAGCCAGCGATCAGGAAGAGAAGGCCCATTGAGTAGGCCTGGGTAAACGAGAGAAAGATGCCAAAGAAGAGAAAGGAGATGGGATCGAGGTTGGCAGGCTCTTTGTAGTACCAGCTGCCAATTCCAGAGTAGGTCACCGCTGTGTGGAGCAGGACCACTGAGACGATCACAAGCCAGCGGATGTTGTCGATGTAGAACAGGCGGTCGGGCTTCCCTGTGTCTTTAGACATGCGCTTCTCCAAAATTGTTCAGATTCCAGATCCTCAACAGTCCTGCACTCACTTAATAGGGAATCTTGAGTCGTCCCACTGTCTGGTCGAAGTTTCGTGCGGTAATTCCACAGAAGTATACTGCTCTCGCAGGTCTTTGAGGGCTACCTCCCGATCGAAGCTGCGAACTTTGTGCTCCTCCTTAGCCCTTTTCTCCAGCAAAAACTCGGCAAAATCCATAACCTCTTTCTGAATATAAGGAGGCAGTCCTTCAATGAACTCTGCAAGGGTGGTCATATTAATCGCATCTATGAAATATGTGCAAGCCATTTAATATTTATCCTGGAGACAATCTCCAGGAGATTAATGAACGTATTGGAAACACGGTAGCTCGAAACTAAATATCCGATCCGAACCAAGTACATAGCATGACCGAGATTATCCTCTATATCGCATCAAGCCTCGACGGCTTCATAGCCCGAAAGGACGGCGACGTCTCCTGGCTGAATGCCTACCAGATAGAAGGCCAGGATTATGGATACTCAGAGTTTTTAAGCACAATAGACCTGATAGTCATGGGCTCCAGGACATATGAGCAGCTCAAGAGCTTCGGTCCCTGGCCGTACAAGGAGATCAAGACATACGTCCTGACAAGCAGAGATCTCCCTGTGCAGGACGGTGCCAATGTCGTGATCTATCACGGCAGCGTTGAGGACTTGTTACCGAGAATCAGGGATGAGAGCCAAAAAAGCATATGGCTCCTCGGCGGTGCCTCTGTCGCCCAGAGCTTCCTGAAGGTCAGGGCTGTAGACGTGATAATCCTCTCGATCATCCCTGTTCTCCTTGGAGAGGGGATACCTCTCTTTAGAGGGCACGTCGCAGATTCAACGCTACAGCTTATTGAGTCGAGGCTATATCAAAACAGCGTCGCCCAATTGCATTATCGTCTCAAAAGATGCCTTAGAATATTGCCTTAGAAAATTCAAGGAAGATTTCTGCCGAAATGCAACAGCACATAATCTGATATGATGCTCACGGAAGACTAAAGGAGACTTTATTATGGAAAGAAAAATTGTCTACTTCGAGGATATCAGGCCTGAAAACACAGAGGCCACATTCGAGCTGGTCTCAGAAAGGCTGGAGATGGGAGGAATAGAGAAGCTTGTGCTGGCATCGACCACAGGCACCACTGCCAGGAAGGCCATGGAGTTCTTTAAAGACAAGGGTGTAATGCTGGTCGTCATCCCCCACCAGTTCGACTTCCACAGGGACAAGAATGCATTTCCGCAGGACCTGATAAAAGAGCTGAGAGATTCAGGGCACGAGGTTCACTTCGGCACAATGCTCTTCCACACCAATGACCTGTATGGGACCCAGACGCCAACTATCATGGCAAACCTGCTGCGCACCTTCTGCCAGGGGTTCAAGGTCTGCTTCGAGATAGTGCTCATGGCCACAGACGCTGGTCTTCTGAACAGCGGCGAGAAGGTGATAGCAATTGCCGGAACCGGCAGGGGGTCTGACACAGCTCTGGTGATGCAGGCTGCGTCCACCCAGCACCCAAACAGGCTCAAGGTAAGCGAGATCATCTGCAAGCCCCTGAGTCCCCTGAGCATCGACGAGATGAGGGAAAAGCAGGCACACAAAAGCGCCTGAAATGAGGGAATAGCAGACGAAACTGCAGCCCAAGTCGCTTGGCGTCCCAGGCCTCATGGCCCTGAATCTCGTAGAGCGCGAGCGGCCCTTGCCCTGACTTTCGTCCTCCTCAAGTTCCATTCAGGATCGAAGATGGAAGGGGCAAGCGCCTCTCCATTGATGAGCCTGGCCACCCTCTTGCCCCCGTAGATGGATGGCAGTATGCCTATTCCATTGCAGCCAAGGTTGTAGATCAAAGAAGGATTATCCGGATCTTGCCCTATCATCCTGACTCCGTTATGCGTGTATCCCATGAGGCCGTTCCAGGAGAAGTCCCTCCTGCCTGAGGTTGAAGCGCCCAGTATCTTCTCTTTATAGAATTCGTCTATCCTGGAATAGCGCTCTTCTGCACCAGCAACCTCAACAGGATCGTATCTCTCGCCAGAACCCAAGACGAGCTCAGGATCGCCAACGTTAGTCAGCCCATTAAAAGGCCCTCTGAAATATCTGCGCCTGGCAAGGTAGAAGTAATCGTTGTCATGTCCTGGCTTTCTTTCCAGGAAGTATACAGTTGAGACAGGACTCATCTCAGCTTTTTGCAGGTAGCCCACGAGAAACCCGACTACGCGTCGCATAGCATCTTTTAAAGGGATCTCAAGCCCTCCAGAGCCCTCAACCGCCAGATCCGTGTATCCGTTGGTGCAGAGGACTGCGTGATTTGCCTCAACCGAACAGCTGCCTGAAAGAAGCCTTGCGCCATCCAAAAGCTCAATCCTGTCCACAGGGGACTTCTCATAAACTCTGAACCTGCCCTGGTATCGATCGAGCATCCAGGAGACGAGGCCCTCGCATAACAGGGCGCTGTTCATCAGCCCTGCCCTGTTCTCCTGTGCGCAGATGTAGTCGCCCTCTCTGGTCAAAAGCATCTCTTCGAGCTTCTCTCTGGTGACCTCTTCAAAGAGCGGTCTGCACTCCTCCGGAGTAGAGCCTTCCAGGCCCTCAACCAGGAACAACCTCCTTTTAGGAAAGCCCAGGCGGCGCTTGAGCATCTCTTCTTCAAGCAGAACTCTGAGATCTTCAGGCGATGATAGGCCGATGTAGGTTGCAGTCTCCTGCAGGCCTGGATCAACTCCAGTCTCCTCGATCATAGATTGCAGGAGGTCCCATGCGCCCTCTATGGCCCTGAATCCATCTCTCGTCAGATCCTCTCCGAACTCCTCTGAGAGCTCCAGCGCAATCCTCTCAAAAGAAGCCACAGCCTGGCCGCCGTTGTGGCCGGTGGCGCCTGATGCTACCTCGTCCCTCTCAAGCAAAACCACGCTCACGCCCGTGTCCCTGAGAAGAAAATAAGCCGTGGCCACCCCGGAGATTCCCCCGCCCACAACTGCCACATCCGCATCCAGGTCCTCTGCAAGTTTTGTTATCGGCCGCGACCTTTTGAGCTGTGAAAGCCAAGGAGAGGTGTTCTCAGAGATCACGACAAATTATATGAGTTTGATTTTAGAATTATCTTTCGGTCAAACAATCTTACATCAGCAGTTTAGGACGCTCAAGAGAGCAATATGGCAAGAGAGCAGAATATGCAGATGCGCTCCTCATAAGATCGAACCTGGACAGCGAAGCCAGAAGTGCCAGAAGCCAAAATAGTAAAGCCACACAGCATAGTTTGTAAAACGAGCCTGCGGTGTCAGAGAGGAAAAATGAGATATCTTTTTAATCCATAGAGATAACCAGAAAGGCCAGGTTGTTCGAAAATACAGATAAAACGGATGATGCCAGGAACGGCCAGAGAAGCGGCCCTCTTGGGCATTCCAGCCGAAGTGGTGGCACAAGCGCTCACTAAAACCAGAGGTGATCCCAATTGAACGATGCAGAGGGCCTGTCTGATGAGAGCCAGGCAGAAATCGAGGCTGACCTGCCACATGCCCAGCCACGAGCCCAGATCAGGGATGAAGACTTCGAAGCTCTGATTGAATACCTCAAGACAAGCCACGACTCCGACTTCACTGGATACAAGCGCCAGAGCCTGATGCGCCGGTTCAGAAGGAGGATGCAGACCATAAATCTGGCAAGCTTCTCAGAGTACAAGGACTACCTTGACCTGCACCCGGATGAACTCACCAGCCTCTTCAACACCATACTCATAAACGTCACATCTTTCTTCAGGGACAAGCCCGCCTGGGACTATCTGGCCAGGGAGATAATGCCAAAGATCATAGCCTCCAGAAAAGAGGGAGAGCCAATCAGGATCTGGTCAGCAGGCTGCGCCACTGGAGAGGAGGCATACTCCATAGCCATGATCATGGCAGAGGCTCTGGGAGAGCAGGAATACATGGAGAAGGTGAAGATCTTCGCCACAGACATAGACGAGTCAGCTCTCGACCAGGCAAGGGCCGGGATTTATTCATCAAGCGATATAGATGCAGTCCCAAAGGAGATGAGGGACAGGTACTTCGAGAGAACGGGCGCAAGCTATGCCATCAAGCCGAACTTGCGAAGGGCAATGGTCTTTTCAAGACAGGACCTTCTGCAGGAGTTCCTGATACCTCGCCTGGACCTGCTCATCTGCAGGAATACTCTGATGTACTTCAACTCAGATGTCCAGTCCAAGATCCTGGCAAGGTTCCACACGGCACTGAAGGACGAGAGATATCTCTTCTTGGGAAGAGCAGAGCTTCTCCTGATGCATACAAACCTGTTCACGCCCTCCAATCTGAAGTGCAGGATGTTCATAAACGTCCCCAAGCACAGGATAGTTTGACAGAGGCTAAACCTGGCAAATCATAAATTCAGCCAGCGATGTGCAGTCTAAGAGCGCAAACACGCCAAGCCTTCGTGTGTCCGT
>CAZXDN010000056.1:0-2820 GCA_964639235.1 uncultured Methanotrichaceae archaeon
GAGCTGAGCAAGCTTCCAGGCGTCGGGTCTACACGCGCTCCAGATAGCGAGAAGATTCTGGAACTTCGCCCAGATCTGATTATAATAGCTTCAGGCTGGGATCTGGCTCAGGGAGATGCTCTTCAGAAGACCATATCTGAGGCAGATCCTGAGATCGCCATCGCCAGGCTTGACTGCTACCGCCTGGAAAGCTACGAGAACGAGACGAGAAAGCTTGCATACCTCCTTGAGACGGAGGATGTGGCAGAGGAGTTCCTGCAGTTCTACAACGGCTGCGTGAACTCGGTCGTAGGCAAGACCGCCTCGCTGGTCGAAGCCGAGAGGCCTTTGGTTTATCTGGGATATGGAGAGTTTCCACCCTATGGGGCCTATGGCAGTTTGGCAGGAGCTGCAGTCAGGCTTGAGATGGCCGGGGGAGAGAACGCCTTTAGGGACGATATAGAGACCCAGTATGCAGAGGTCGACCCGGAGAAGATAATCACCAAGAACCCGGAGATCATCATCCGCCAGGTGAAGACAGGAGGCTACAGCACAACAGATACATCCGACTTTGAGGCTCTGCTGAACGGGACTCTGAACCAGACCGGATGGGAGAACATAGATGCCGTAAAAGACAAAAAGGTGTACATGTTCTCATCTGAGCTTCAGAACAAGAGGTACTTCATCGGCCTGCTGTACACTGCCAAGATGGTCCAGCCCGACCTGTTCGAAGATCTGGACCCCAAGGCGCTCCACCAGGAGTACCTGACCAGGTTCCAGAACCTGAGCCTGGATCTGGATGAGCAGGGCGTCTTCATCTACCCAGGCTGGTAGCAGAAGAGAGCTGAGATTTAAGCCAGGTGCGAACAATCACTGGCGTTATCAGCATCTCCTTTTTTGAGCCCTGAGTACAGCAGCCTTGAATACGGTAATCTTGACAGCAGCAGTCAAGCTTCTAGTGCTTTCATTAAAGTCGCCAACGCCTCGCCGTGTTTCATGCGCTTATCTTTTCATACGCTGATCTTCTTCAAGGCGATCACTCCTCCCAGGAAGAAAGCAAGCATGAAGGCCACTATTGCCAGGAACGATACAGCTGGAATGGCCTGGTCGAATGCTGCTGCTCTCAAGCAGATGCTGCAGTGAGTAAGCGGCAGGGCGTACAGCGCGATTCTCAGGGCCGACGGCACCTGATCCAGCGAGAAGAAAGTGCCTCCGAGGAAGGTCATGGGAAGGAGGATGAGGCTGCTGAAGGCTGCCATGTCCTCGTGGGACTTTGCAAGAAGCGCTGCCAGGACTCCCAAGAGGGCAAAGGTCATGCAGGTCAAGATAAGTATTGCCATAAAGGTCACACTGACTCCCAGCTTTGGCGCAATCAGGAATGCCACAAGCAAAAATGCCACAGAGCTTGCGAGGCCCCTCACCACGCCTATCAGCGCTTTTCCAGTGAGGAGAGAGAGGAGCCCGATAGGAGCCATCAGGCACTCGTCAAAGCTCTTGAAATAGAGCCTGTCCACATTCAGCCTGGTTCCAGCTCCGTTGAAGCTCGTGGTCATGGCAGTAAGAGCGATGATCCCTGGGATGACGAACTCCAGATAGCTCGTGCCGTTCATGTTTATTCCCCTGCCAAGGCCCCAGCCGAAGGCGACCAGATAGAGCAGCGGGCTGACCAGAGTTGTCACCAGGTATCTGCTCCAGCGCCGCTTCAGCGCCATGAGGTCAGACCAGAGTATGTTGTAGGCGTCCATGCTCCTCAGGCCTCCAGGACCTTCTGGCCTGTCAGCTCGACGAAGACGTCTTCAAGGTTGGAGTCTCTCATCGTAACGCGCTCAGAGCTTTCCAGAGACTGAATATACTCTGCAGCAGCGCCCTTATCTGGGAAATATCTGTATCTGGTCGAGTTTCCGTTTTCCTTGGACTCGACTGTGATCAGGCCCAGCTGCTCTCTCAAGGCAAGCGGGGTGCCAAGCGAGATCATCTTCCCCTTATGGATTATGCCCACTCTGTCGCAGAGGGCTTCAGCCTCCTCTATGTAGTGGGTTGTAAGAAATACGGTTGTGCCCTCGTCGTTCATTCTCCTGATCAGGTCCCAGACCCTGCGCCTCGACTGTGCATCGAGGCCGACAGTGGGCTCGTCGAGTATTAGCAGCTTTGGCCTGTGTATGAGCGCTCTGGCAATCATCACCCTGCGCTTCATCCCTCCGGATATCCCGTCTATCAGATGGGTGGAGTAGTCTGAAAGCTCGACGTAGTCCAGAAGCTCCTTTATGCGGGACCTGCGCTCCTCAGAGGAGAGGTGGTGGAGCCTGGCGTGCAGCTCCAGGTTCTCCCAGACGCTCAGGTCTCTGTTGAGGCTCAGGTGCTGCTGGACTATCCCGAACTGGGATTTGACCATCGAGGGATCCTTAACGACGTCGATGCCGCCTATCTCCACCTTTCCGGATGTCGGCTTTGTCAGAGTGGTCAGTATCCTTATAGTTGTAGTCTTGCCAGCGCCGTTTGGTCCCAGGAATCCAAAGAGCTCTCCTCTTCCGACCTCAAGGCTCAGGCCATCCACAACATTTCTGCCCGAATACTCCTTGCTCAGTCCTTTAACCTCGATAATAGGCTGATTGATAATAGGCTGATAGATAATAGGATGGTTGGTAGAAATGCTGGCATCTGCATCATTAACGCTTCTCATGTTATGGTTCATCTCTTGGTAGCTAAACTATCGAGGCCTGAGGGCCTCGGTTTAAGGTCCGTAGTCTCTTGAGAGGAGATTGCTTGGCAATATAGTTTTGGATCGTATTACTTTTAGTCCAAATCTTTCGAATTATATCGATTACATAATACTGATTTTAA
>CAZXDN010000056.1:2920-12275 GCA_964639235.1 uncultured Methanotrichaceae archaeon
ATTACTTTTAGTCCAAATCTTTCGAATTATATCGATTACATAATACTGATTTTAAAGAATATCTTAAAACAGGTTCTGAAAGAGGCTCGTTAATGCTTTAAATTTCTCAGACCCATTAATAATTTCTTAGACTCATTAATAATTTCTCAGATCCATTAATAATTTCTCAGATCCATTAATAATTTCTCAGACCCATAATATCACCTGTTGACTCGATACATCATTATCACCTATATCATCTATTTATTTTTCTGATAGCGATGTATGAGCCTGCCATGAAGAGCATGGTGAAAGATGCGATGGCAAGCAGCGATCCTGGGGGCAGGGCTTGTCCTGAGGCTGAGGTTCTCAGGCAGATGCTGCAGTGGGTGAGAGGCATCACGTACAGCACCAGCTTGAGCAGGAACGGGACCTGGTCGACGGGAAAGAAGGTTCCTGCGAGGAACGTCATGGGCATTATGGTCAGGCTTGAGAAGAGGCTCATGTCCTCATAGGACTTCGCCAGCAGTGCAGCCAGCACTCCCATGAAGGAGAAGAGCAGGCAGGTAAGTATCAGGATTATCAGAAATGAGAGGCTCAAATGAACTGGCGATAAGAGAAAGGCAAATGCCAGAAAGACCAGAGAGCTGAAGAGCCCTCTTGAGAGTCCAATCAGAGCTTTTCCAATAGCGAGAGACAGAGGCCTCACTGGAGCCATAAGCGATTCGTCAAAGCTCCTGTAGTGAACCTGGTCTAGCATGAGCCTGACTCCAGATCCATTGAAGCTGCTGTTCATTGCAGTCAGGGCGATTATTCCTGGAACTACGAACTCCAGATAGCTTGAGCCTGTGACGCTCATTCCTCTTCCAAGGCCCCAGCCAAATGCTATCAGGTACAGCAGCGGGCTCATCACAGTTGCAAGGAGATATCTTGCAGCCTTTCGCTTGAGAGCTCTCAGATCTGCCCAGAGGATGCAAAAGGCGTCTGCAATGGCGGTTCTAATCGATCTGATCTCGTTTTTTGGGCGATCATATCCTGGTGGAGGCCTTGGGAAAAGCGCATCAGGCTGCGGCATTGATGGCTCTCCTGATACGCCAGAAGATCTTGGATTGAAGGCGTTCCAGTGAAAAATGCCGCATAGAGCGCTGTGAAGTCGTGGATGGTAACCAAGACGGCTCAAAGAGATCCTCCTTTAGCTGTATCTTTTTGGCTGTATTCTTTTAGCTGTATCTTGCTTGAATGTCACAATCCTTTACGTAATAAGATTTTCCCTTAAAGTATTAACATCCCGCATGAGACCTCATTAATGCTACAAGTTCAATAAAATTCAGTTAATATCAGCTCCATCTCTTTGGGCCCGAAAAAGTTATCATTTAGTTTGAGTTAATCATAGATAAGTCATACTTATTTAGAGATAAAACGAAATATGTATGATGAAGGATGTATAATTTCTTTTAAGATAGACACACAAGGTCGAAGAAAATAGCCTTTGAGGCGAGAGAATGAGGAAGAGATACATATCAGTAGCCGTAATCCTGTTCTTGCTCCTGGCCCAGTTCCTGTCCATATCTGCTTTAGCAGGGGATGCATCACAGGATAGCTATCCTAAGGAGATCGAGGACTCTTTGGGGCGCAAAGTGGTCATCGAAAAACCCGTTGAGCGCATCATAGCCCTTGGGAACTACCGCACCGAAGCTGTGAAGGTCCTGGGTGCTGAAGACATGCTCGTGGGAATAGATGGAGACAGCATCGAGAACAACCATTACTTCCCAGAGCTTACCGACCTTCCCCAGGTGGGAACATGGTCTGAGCCGGACATCGAGGCAATAGCCAAGCTCAAGCCTGACATCGTGATCACATCCGCAAGCGAGACGCGCCTGAAGCCCCTTGGAGACGCTCTGGGCCAGATGGGAATAGTCGTCGTCGGACTTGACTTATACAGAGACAACACCCTGAAATCCGAGGTGGAGAAGCTCGGCTGCCTCCTGGACAAGGAAGAGGAAGCCAGGGAATACATTGAATGGAGAGAGGGCTACGAGAAGACCATAGAGGACTACGTAAGCCATCTGACAGATGACCAGAAACCAAAAGTCTATCTGGAGTGGAGCAACCAGGCAGGGAAGTCCTATGGAAACGGGTCATCTGGCCAGACAGTCTGCGACTTTGTGGGCGCTAGAAACATTGCAGCAGAGCTGGATCAGTACCCTACACTGGACATGGAGTGGATTATATCTCAGAACCCGGATTATATCGTTGCCACGATCAACAAAGGAACTAACTGGGGTTGGAACTCCACAGAAGAGGCAAAGACGGACCTGGAAAAGCTGACAACCAGGACTGGTTGGAGCAACATCGTGGCTGTCAAGGACGGACATGCTTATGTGATTGGATCTGAGATCGCCTGGGGCCTGGACAGCATAGTCTTCGAGGCTTATTGTGCAAAGTGGTACCACCCGGATATAGATCTGAACCCTGAGAAGATCTACAACGATTATCTTGACCGGTTCCTTGGGGTGAAGTATCCAGATGGCATGGTCATCGCTTATCCGAAGCCTGAAGGATGCTGAAAACTCGACGGCAGCTGAAAGCCTGAAATATGATAAAAGCCCGAAAGATGATAATAGCCTGAAAAGTGCCAACAGCCTGAAAAGCGCCAACTTGACTCAAATTAATTTGATCTGACGATAAACGGCCTGCAAGCCAGGCCTCTATTTTATTAACAGCCTAAAAGAAAAAAAATATTTAATTATTCTCTGATTTACGCTTCAACAGGCAGGGGGAACTTGATATCTGTCAGAGGCTTATGCAGCTCGATTACAGCGTATTTATCTGAGAAGCTGCCTTCAGCCTCATCCAGAGCGCTCTCCCCGCCGTTTTGTATGGCCTCTGCCTTGGCGATGCCCATCACCTTCTCATCTGGGTACAACATAGTATCGATTGTGATGTTGTTGCCGCTGATCTTTGCCAGACGGTAGGCCATCGGATAGGTGCTGGTTGCTGGACAGGATATGTCGTAGAGTCCGTCATCCTCAGCTATGTCCGTTATGTGAACGTGACCTGTGAAGACGATCTGAACCCCGTACTCGCGGAGGATACTCTCAACGCTGCTCCTGTCAGCGATATAGTAGTTGGAGTCATTTATTCCGGTGTGGTTTAGGAGAGCGTGATGAGACATCACTATGATAGTCTTGTCCTTGCTCTGGTTCAGGTCGCTCTCCAGCCAGGCAAGCTGCTCCTGGGAGACGTTTCCTCCCCAGCTATCGGAGAAGGCTGGGTCAGAAGCAGAGTCAAGCGCCACCAGGTGAAGGCCAGGTACTACGTCTACGCTGTACCATGACTTGTTCCCCTGGTATCCGTGGCCTTGATAGGCCTTTACAAAGTCTTCGATGCCGTTCTTCATGCCCTTGACTGAGGTCTTGTTGACATCGTGGTTGCCTGGGACTACGAAGTAAGGCGCGTTCAGCTTGTCCAGCATGTCCTTAACGAGGACGTGGTTGATGGGCTCGGAGTCCTTAGTCAGGTCGCCCAGAACCAGGACGAAGTCGATATCGCTCCGGGTATTGATCTCCTCTATGACCCACCTCAAGACGTCCTGGTTGTAGTGGAACATCTTGTTGGTGTTCGCCGGCTCTCCCATGCCTATGTGTGGATCGCTAATTACGGCGAAGGTTGCCTCGCTTTCTTCAGAGTGTACAGATACGTTCTGCTGCGCAGTCCCAGCTCCGGCTAGAGCCAGGGAAACAGCCAGCAATACTGCCAAGACAATGCGTTTCATCTTCTCCCTCTGTTGACTATTTTCTGCAGAGAGACGATATATGGACAGCAATGTTATAATTTATCTTTATAGAAAATATATTCAGACATAAAACAGAAGTCCCTATATTTGGACTATTTTCTAAATAGAATGTCCTGTGTTGGAGGGTGTTATGAACTCCATGTTCCTGCTCTACGATCTTTCCGGGGCGCCTTTCGACGATATTTTGCTTTTTGTGGACCTCAAGTATTAAAAGTTTGGAACCTTCATCCAGCTCTTCCTTGGGTCTGCCAAATTTCCTTATGGGCAATTACTCTTTGTTTTTCACCCAATGCCCCAAACTCGGTTTGCTGTCCTTATGCTCATCTTCATCTCTAAAGCAATAATTCTAGAGCTTATGTTAGCGGTTTTTGCCCGAATGATATAACAAATCTTGGTAGGAGTGAGATTCAGGCCTCTATTCTTTTTTCCCTTGCCCATATTGGGTATGTGAAAAGGAGTATATAAATGCCAAACTTTTTGGACTCTACAGATACGAACTCTTTGCGCAAGATTATTAAACGGAAAATGATGATAGATCAGACATGAGATCCAAACTTTTAGCAGCTCTGCAGATCAAAGCAGCTTCATGTATAACCGCTTTATGTATAACCGCTTTATGCATTACCGCCTTATGTATAACCGCTTTATGCATTACCGCCTTGTGTATAACTGCCTTATGTAATTCAGCTCTCTGCCAGGAAGATACAGCAGAAGGTTATCTGAAAACTGCAGAAGAGCTGTGCCAAAGACAATCGTATGATGAATCGATAAGTTACTATGACAAGGCCATAGACAAGAGCCCATCGTGTGCAGAAGCATGGTGTGGAAAAGGCCTCGCCCTCATTGAGCTTGGAGAATATGAAGAATCCATAAAGCAGTTCGACAAAGCCCTGCAGATCAATCCATCCTATGAGGAGGCCTGGAACGGCAAAGGCGTATCTCTTGAGGAGATCGGAAAATATGACGAGTCCATATACTGCCTTGATAAAGCCCTGAGCATAAACGCCTCATATGCCGACGCCTGGAACAATAAAGGCATCACGCTGTACTACATGCGCAGATACGACGATGCCCTGGACTGCATAAACGAGGCCATAAAATACGACCCGGAATATCCCGATTCGTGGTTCAACAAAGGGGTGATCTGCGAAGATCTTGGGTTCAAAGATGAGGCGAATGAGGCTTACCAGAAGGCCGAAGATCTGGGATTCAAGGGCCCAGAAAACTGCCAGAGAGAGCAGGAAGATCAGGAGTGAGGACGGCAACATCTGTCTCAGAATACTTTTTGTATGTTGAGCTACAACTGATGCCCAATGTCAGGCTCTCTGGCGATCCTGGCCGTATTGATCATCATGTTCTTCATATTCCCAGCTGCTGCTGAAAAGGAATTAGAGAAAGACAAACTGGTCAAAGCAAGCGAGATTCTGGAGAGAATAAGAAGAGAAGAGCCTGTAGAATATTCAAACGTCTGGATAGAAGGAGACATACATCTAAACGGAACGGACCTTGCCGCTCCCAGGATCATAAACTCCACTATAAACATTGTGGATTCAAAGATAGACGGCGTCATCGATCTCAATGACTCGAAGATGCTCAAATCCGTCAGATTCGAGAGATCTTACTTTCTCAAGCCTGCGAACTTCGAGCAGACCAGGTTTCTCGAAGGGGCGAGCTTCTCTCAATCGCAATTCACATATGCTGTGTCTTTCAAGGGCGCGACCATAAGCAAGAATGCAAACTTCAACAAAGTCCAGTTCGATGGGACTGCAGACTTCTGGAGGTGCACCATCTCGGCTGACGCCGCAAACTTTGAGGGTGCCCTGTTCAAAGGGCCTGCTCACTTCTGGGGGACCAAGTTCGAATCAGATGACACAAACTTCGAGTGGTCCCAGTTCAGCTCCTTTGCCAGCTTCTGGGGTGCGTCTTTTGGACAGGAGGCGAACTTCAGAGGTGCGAAGTTCGAGGACGAAGCAGACCTGACTTTAGCCCAGTTCTCAGGAACTGCCGACTTCCTAGGTGTGAGCTTTGGGAAGAAGCTGTACTTCAACGACGTCAAGTTTGGAGCGTTCAAAGTGCAATGGACGTCTATAGGCAACAGGCTTGTGTGCAACGGCCCGCCCTATCTGCAACTTATTAAGAACTTCAAGGAGCAGGAGCAGTTCGAAGATGCAGACAGCTGCTATTACGACTACCGCACCTGGAAGAGAAACAATCGATCTCTTGGATGGCCCAAGCTCTTCGATTACATGGCCTGGATCTCATGCGGCTACGGAGTGCGCTGGACCCACCCCATCTTATCGGGACTGCTGGTGGTGACCTTATTTGGGGCCTACTTCCAGTCCTGCAGCCTGATCAAATGTCGTGGAAGCTATCTGTCTCAAGGCCGGGGTGAGGCACTGGTTAATCTTAAGCATGAGATGAAGCAGTCAATGTTGTTTAGCGCCATGACTCTTCTCTCTTTGCCGTCAGAGTGGTCGCCTTTTGGAAGAGACGAGTACATAAGCATGCTGAGGTCTCACCTCTGTGCAGCAGCACTTGAGCGCATGATAGGCTGGGGCCTGATGCTCCTGCTTATAGGCACGCTCACAAGGCTAATTGTCAGGTATTGAGGTGATGAGTTTATAGAGGCACAATCAGACCTCTTCTTGGCACTGAATCCGGGTGATGTCCTCCAGAGCGAGCGCTCCTAAGAGTCGATTGGGATCGTCTCGATCCACAACTGGAAGCTGGCTGACCTGATTTACGATCATCCTCTCCATACATTCGAAGAGGGATTCATCCGGGTATGCCACCACGAGCATCGAGCTCATCACAGAGTCAAGCGTCTCTGCAGGACGGTCTTTATAAATCGCCCTTATCAGGTCCATCTTTGCCACAATTCCCCTGAGCTTTCCGTCATCCACAACTGGCATTGCGTGGACGTCATGTTCTTTCATGAGATCGACTGCATCTTTGACGGTCGTCGTCGAGCCTATGATCGGCACGCTGGCAGTCATGGCGTCTTTGACCTTCAGCGACTTGAGAAGTGTGACTGAGTACTCGTGCTGGTGAGCTGGAGAGTTAGCCCTTGTATCGACCTGGTTCTCGTAGATGTAGTTGTCTCTTGTTACAAAGTAAGCTATGGAGCAGGTGAGCATGCTCGGTATAAGGAGCGTGTAATCCATAGTCATCTCGCTGACCATCAGGATCACAGCCAGAGGCACCTTTGCAATGCCCCCGAAGAGCGCCATCATGCCCACGATGACGAAGGCCGAAGGCGACTCTGGGACGACCAGGGGAGTTCCCTGAAGCACGTCCCACAGCACCCCGCCTGTCATTCCACCTATGACCAGGCCTGGAGCGAAGACTCCTCCGCTTCCTCCCGATCCAATTGTAAGCCCTGTCGTCAGGATCTTCAGCACCATTATTGCGAACATGAGGGTCACAGGAAGGATGACGAAGTCGCCGTTGATCGCAAACTGGAGCCATCCGTAGCCGGTGCTCAGGATCTGGGGGACAAAAATTGCTATCAGTCCAACCGAGAACCCGCCGATGGCAGGCTTGGCCCAGTTGGGGATTCCAAGCTCCCTGAAGAAGTCGCGAAGGAAGTAAAAGCTCCTTCCGTAGACGGTCCCCATTATGCCGCAAACGACTCCTAAAATGGCGTACGAGATCAGCTCATAAGAGTTGCTGAAAGGCGCGACGATCCCGCTTCCGAAGACCGGTGCCCAACCGTTCCAGGATGCGTAGACGCTGTAGCCCACCACGGACGCCACAAACGATGGCAGCAGTGCCTCATACTCGAAATCTCGACGGTACAGCACCTCCATGCTGAGTATGGCGCCCCCAAGTGGAGCCTTGAAGATGGAGCCAATGCCCGCGCCTATGCCTGTGGCCATGGCAATGCGCCTGTCTGATGTAGAGAGGTTGAAGAGGTCAGCCATAGCCGATGCAGCGCCTGCAGCTATCTGGGCGGTTGGCCCTTCCCTGCCAGCGCTCCCGCCGGAGCCTATGGTTATGGCTGATGCGATGACTTTGACTATGGGCACTCTGCGACGAATGCGGCCTCCCTTGTTGTGGAAGGCGTTTATCGCAGCGTCAGTGCCGTGGCCCTCGGCCTCAGGCGCAAACCTGTAGACTATGAGGCCGCTGAGCAGTCCGCCTGCAGCTGTAAGGAATGGCAAAATCCAGGGCCTCGCCACCTCGTCTGCCACAGTTGCTCCCTCTCCAGCAGCGGAGGGAGGAATGTACCCCGCCACGAGCCCTAGCAGTAGCCTGGTGGCCTCAGTCAAAGACCAGAAGAAGATTATCGATCCCAGGCCTGCGGCAACTCCAATGAGGATGCTGAGCATAATCCACTTTCTGGCGTAGCCCACCTTCGACAGGTCGCAAAGGCTCTTGGCCTTAGAAATCAGCACACTGTCTGGCTTCATTGCGCACTCAACTCTGGGACCATATGAAAGGACTAATCCAGTACTTCACTTAAGCTATTCGTTTTTCAATTATTCTAATGGTTTTTGTGTATACCTGCTGTCTGAGTTGAAATTCCAGCTGTCTGCATTGAAATTTCAGCTGCCTGAGTTGAAACTCCCGCGGCATGCATTGAAGCCCTCAATTCCGCTTCCATGAATCCGTGATCTCAAGCAAGCTCAGATGCAAGATTGGCATGTGCAAGGCAATGTAAGGCAACCAGCTCTGAAAAGAGACGTGCATCTCCTGATATTTCATTGGCGCAATATTTTTCAATAATCAATCTCCGATATTGTTTGCATGATAGGATTCAGAGGTTTTAATTCTGAATATGGAAAAATGGGCGCTTTAATTGGACTGGCTTTGATAGCGCTTCTAACGACGTGTGCGCAGTCGTTTCCACTCCACGGCGGCAACGGAGAGGTCAGCGCAACTGTCTACGGAACCAGGGATTACGAATATGGTGACGGAGTCTACATTGACATCTCAGCTGACGAGACAGACACCTACGACGTGGAGCTGATAGATGACAGCAACATGACTTACAGCGGCGACAGTGGACCCTACAGGTCTTCACTTAACGGGTATCCCACAGAGACCTCTTACAACGGCTCGATCAGAGATACGCTCCTTTTCAAGGCGCCCAACGATGCAGTAATAGAGCGCCTGAGAATAGTCCCATCTCAGTCAGACCCGTTCTTCATAAACTGGACTGGAGTGCCTGAGGCCACCTGGAACAACACCACCATCAGGTTCTATGAGGCCAGGTTTGAGCGAAACGGGATGAGATGGCTTCAGGGCAACTGGAACCTGGACATAAATGTGACCAACAGTGCAGACCACACAGCCGGGTACAACAACTCAGATTTCGCAATGGTCGACCAGTTCGGCTGGGTCTATCAGGGCGAGGGCGGGGGAGAGACCTGGACAGTTCTGCCAGGAGAATCGCTGCGCTTCAGCATCAAGGTGCCGCAGGCCTCAGAGATCTCAAGGCCGGTGGAGATAAGGTTTAAGGGCATGAGGCTGGACATATCTGCCTGGACCTGAAGCGACATATGGTATCTGCCTGGACCTGAAAGCGATATGCACAGCCTGACAACTGCTATGCAATCGCCACCGCAAAGCTACTGT
>CAZXDN010000056.1:12375-17787 GCA_964639235.1 uncultured Methanotrichaceae archaeon
AAGCGATATGCACAGCCTGACAACTGCTATGCAATCGCCACCGCAAAGCTACTGTGCGCCCTTAGCAGAGCCCTCTCTTGCCATCCTCTCGATCAGCTCTATGAGATAGCTCTGTTCGTTCAGCCTGAACCTTGCACGCGACTCTGATGGCCCGACTTTGACTGAGTATGCTCCACCTGGAAGCGCCTTGAACATGTCCTCGTCGGTAGAGTCATCTCCTGCAGCCATGATGAAATCGAATCTCCCCTCTGAGATCCAGGAGATGAGCGCCATTCCCTTGTTTATTCCAGAGCACCTGACCTCAACGATCTTGTTGCCCTGGAGCACTTGCACTGGGATATTTGAGGTGAAGCTCAAAAGGTCGTCCACAAGCTCCCTGGCCTTGGCCTGAGCTGCCTCTGGGTCTGCGGCCCTGTAGTGCCACACTAAAGAGTACTCCTTCTCCTCGACCAGTGCTCCCGGAAGCCTGTCAGCATACCGCTTTATGATGGGAAGCACCATCGGCTTCCAGTCTGATGATAGAGATTTGAGCATGCTCCAGTCGCCCTTTCCCCTCTTGATCCAGGCGCCGTGCTCAGCCACAAGGCCGATGTCCAGGCCTTTGAACCACTCATCCAGGACGGCCCTGTCTCTGCCGCTTATCAGTACCACCTCGTTCTTGGGGTCCTCAGAGAGCAGCTTCAGCGTTTTTAAGAGCGCTTCTCCGGGCACCGCTGACTTGGGGTCGTTGCTGAACGGGACCAGGGTGCCGTCGTAGTCCAGGAGCAGAAGCCTGCGCTCTGCACCCAGGTAGCTGCCCAGAATGTCGTCGCACACAGATCTGTCGAGGGCCACAGCCATCAGCCTTTCCTGCTCCTCTTTCGTGGATAGTAGAGATGAGATGAAGCTGTCAGCCCAGCAGACCACATCGCAGCTCTTGATCCTGGATCTGAGAACTTCATTTCGCCTTATCTGCTCATCTTCCGGCATCTCTAAGGCCGTCTTCAAAGCATCTGCGATCTCGCCGACGTTGCTGGGGTTTATGATCACTGCTTCGTCCAGGAACTTGGAGGCTCCAGCCATCTCGCTTAAGATCAGCACGCCTTTACCATCTGTCTTTGAAGCCAGGTATTCCTTTGCGATAAGATTCATTCCGTCCCGCAGAGGCGTCACAAGCGCCACATCTGCTGCGCAGTAGAGTGCGACCAGCTGCTCAAATGGCAGGAACCTGTAGCTGTACAGGATTGGAGTCCAGTTGATCTTTCCGAAACTGCCATTGATCTTGCCCACCAGCTCGTCTATCTGCCTCTTCATCTGCTGGTAGTGATCGACCTTGACCCTGGAAGGCACAACAGCGGCTATTAAGGTGACGTTTCCCTGCCACTCAGGGTTCCTGCGCAGAAATGACTCGTAGCCCTTCAAGCGGTTGATGATGCCTTTTGTGTAGTCCAGGCGGTCCAGGGACAAGACTACCTTGCTGCCCTGCAGGTTCTTCTTTATCGCCTTAACTTCCCTGGAAACCTCTTGGCTCTTTGCAGCTGACTCGAACTTATCGAAGTCTATGCCCATGGGAAACGTGTCTGCCTTTGTCATACGGCCGCCTGCCACGACCTTGCCCATGCGCGGCTCGTGTCCCAGTATGCGAAGCACGCATCTGAGGAAGTAAGAGGTATAGTCGTGGGTGTGGAATCCCACCAGGTCGGCTCCGAGGAGGCCCTCCAGGATCTCGCTGCGCCAGGCGCTGGGCAGGAGGCGAAAGACCTCGTATGTGGGAAATGGTATGTGGAGGAAAAACCCGATGGTTGTCTCTGGTGCCTTCTCCCTCAGGAGCTTTGGAAGGAGCATCAGATGATAGTCATGTATCCAGACAACGTCATCTGGCCTAAGGATCTTCAGTATCTCATCGCAGAAGTTCTGGTTCACCTGCTTGTAGTTGTCCCAGTGCTCCTCGTCGTACATCGTTAAAACCGGGAAGTAATGGAAGAGCGGCCATATTGTCCTGTTGCAAAAGCCGTGATAAAACCTGTCCATGGATTTCTCAGAGAGAAAAACGGGATAGGCGTTAAACTCAGAAGCCAGCTTCTGGCTCAAAAGCTCCTTCTTCTTGCCCCTGACAGCCATCCCAGGCCAACCGATCCAGGCGTAATCGTAAGCTGAGGATGACTTGACCGAGTCAAGATAAGCCCTGAGACCAGATGCCAGGCCCCCAACGCTCTCCTGTAGCTTTAAGGTGCTCTCATCCACTACGGTTATGGGCAAACGGTTGGAGATAAAAAGTAACCTCATAGATCAATTACACCAGAGGGAGAATAGTCCTCACAATATATAATATTTCTCTGGCATCGAGTAAGCAGATTATACATAAAATATAATGTGGATTTGCCGCATGCCGACGCCAATCTGGCATAACCCTCACGATACAAGCCCAAATGCAGCCTAAGCCTGGGCACGCTTGACTTAAGTGGAGCTTTGCATGCTCAGAAGCGGCCCTGCATCTCAGCATTTGCTGAAAGTCAGAGGAAAGCTTTTCATTTCGTGCAGTTTCCGGTTCGCGCCATTTCTGGTTCACAGCTGAGGCAGTCCACTCATGCAAGGTGCGGTCTGCTCCCAAGCCGCCTCTCCGAGCGTCAGGCTGATTACCAAACAGGTAGAGAAATTTGCTGCTGCTCTATCATGAATCTGTGCCAGGGCAGCCGTTGCCAAGGAGAAGCAAGTGATGGACAACAAGACTACTCTTGAAGACGCAAAGAGGATGTACCCTGAGAAGTTCGTGACTGAGGAGCTGATATTCTCCCACATCCACGCGGGAGACAGGATATTCATAGGAACAGGCTGCGGCGAGCCCCAGTATCTGGTCCAGGCCCTTGTCAACTACGTCAAATCCAACCCCAAGGCGTTCTTCGATACTGAGCTGATTCACGTGTGGACTCTGGGCGTTGCTCCATACACAGATGAGAGGCTTCAGGAGAACTTCAGGCTGGACTCGTTCTTCGTGGGAGACAGCACCAGAAATGCGATCAACCGCGGTGCAGCCGACTACACACCGGTCTTTCTGTCAGCAGTTCCTGGGCTATTTCGAAGCGAGACCATACCGGTAGACGTGTCCCTGATCCAGACTTCGCTCCCAGACAAGCACGGCTATATGAGCCTCGGCATCAGCGTTGACATAACCAAGGCCGCCATAGAGAAGTCGGACCTAATTATCGCCCAGGCAAACTCGAACATGCCCCGCATCCAGGGAGATGGATTCATAAATATAAAAGACGTGGACTTCGTGGTGCCCCACGACGAGCCCCTTCTGGAGTACTCAGTCGAGGCTCCAAGCGATATAGTCCAGGCCATCGGCCGGTACGTGGCCAGGATCATCGAGGACGGCTCCACAATCCAGGTGGGCTACGGCATAATACCAAACGAGGTCGTGGCCAACCTCGGAGACAAAAAGCACCTGGGAGTCCACACAGAGCTTTTGAGCGACGGCATAGTCGACCTGATGAGAAAAGGAGTGGTCGACAACTCGTTAAAGACCATAGATCCAGGAAAGACTGTGGCCGCCTTCTGCATGGCCAAGAGGAAGACCTACGAGTTCCTGGACGAGAACCCAACTGTGGAGTTCAAGACGATAGACTACACGAACAACCCCCTGATCATCGCCAGAAACGAGAGGATGACTGCCATCAACAGCGCAATGGAGCTGGACCTCACAGGCCAGGCCACTGCAGAGTCCCTGGGCTGGACGTTCTACAGCGGAATAGGGGGCCAGGCGGACTTCATGCGAGGCGCGGTTCTGGCTCCTGGCGGAAAAACAATACTTGCGCTTCCCTCCACAGCCTTAAATGATACTGTATCGAGGATAGTTCCAACTCTCCAGGTAGGCTCAGGCACTACGCTCACCAGGGGAGACGTCCACTATGTGGTCACAGAATACGGAATCGCCTACCTTCACGGAAAGAACATCAGGGAGAGGGCAATGGACCTGATTGCAATTGCCCACCCCAAGTTCAGGCCCTGGCTCATAGAAGAGGCAAAGAAGCTCTCTCTGGTTTACAAAGATCAGGCATTCATCCCAGGAAAAAGAGGCGAGTACCCTGAGTCTCTTGAGACCTACAGGACGACAAAGCTCGGACTCAACCTGCTGCTGCGGCCTGTCAAGATAAGCGATGAGCCCTTGCTCAAGGATTTCTTCTACTCGCTCTCGGACGAGAGCATGTACCGCAGGTTTATCTCCGCCAGGAAGGACATGCCCCACCAGAGGCTCCAGGAGTTCGAGGTGATCGACTACACCAGAAAGATGGTGATTTTGGCTGTGCTGGAGGGAAAGGACGGCAAAGATACAATAGTAGGGGTAGGCCAGCACGAGATCAACAAAGACATGCACACTGCTGAGGTGGCCCTGGTTGTAAAAGACCTGTACCAGAACAAGGGAGTCGGAACCGAACTCTTATCATACCTGACATATCTTGCCAGAAGGCAGGGACTGCTGGGGTTCACAGCCGAGGTCCTGGTGGGAAACAGGCCGATGATAGAGCTCTTCGAGAGGATGGGGTTCGACATAGAGAAGAGGAGCGAGGAGGGCGTGTACGAGATGTACATGCGGTTCAGGTGAGCTGCCTGGATTATGCCAACGCTTGTCAGTTCAGGCACCAGATGAGATCTAAGATGAGATCCAATTTACAATTTGTACAGGCTCGATCCAGAGGGGGTAGAGATGACGAGGAATCTGATAATAGCCAGGATCGTACACAGCCCTGCGGACATGGGATCTGCAAAAGACGGCCTGGAAAAAGAGGGAATATCCAAGATGGGAATGCTGCGCTGGGAGGAGAACCAGCGCAGAATAGAGAAGTTCTGGGAAGAGCTTGAGGCTGAGATTTACGGCCTTGGGCTGGACTACAGCCGCCTCAAGATATACCAGGACGGCCTGCCGTGTGCTGGAGAGATCGGGATGAAGGTTGTGGATGAGACTGCGAAAGCCGGCTCCAGGAACTACATTATAGTCCAGAATCTCATCTCCAGAGGAGCCACCCTCATGCCTACAGAAAGCCCAGTACTGCTCAGGCAGGAGTACGACTGCATCAAAGCTTTTGTCGAGGCCAAGAGCCCCGAAGAGAGAGAAAAGGCCGAGGCCAGGTACAACCAGGTCAAGGACAGGCTGCTGGAGCTTCGAGACGCGTTCATTGCAGAGAACATAAACTCCAGCCTGATTGAAGGTGAGACAGGAATTCTCTTCATAGGCGCTCACCACAATGTGCTTCCCAGAATTGCAAAAGATGTACAGGTGAAAAGTCTGGATTAAACAAAAATGCCTGTGAACTCCTCACAAGTTTATTTTTGCCGTAATACCCAGCTGCTTGCTGCGGGGTGCGTCGCCGCCGTTTGACTCTAGCTCAATCATTGAGGTGTAATCTTCAGTCAGGCAAACCTGTGAGAATTTTC
>CAZXDN010000057.1:0-5580 GCA_964639235.1 uncultured Methanotrichaceae archaeon
GAGCGCATGAGTGCGCCCATCTCGCCGCCACCTGCCAAGAAATCAGCGCTGGTTACATCGCTCATAGTTTACGCTCTCCCGGACTGATACAAGACGACAGTGCATATATTTACGCTTGATCCTTTTCTTGAGTGATGCGGGATCGTGGGAACCATCCCAGATAGTGATGCATTGGTGACTTCTGGATCTGGCAGGAGATCTTCTATGTCCAGGCGAAGTCGGCGATCCTGCCCGCGTCGTCCCGAATGCTCTGGAGAATTACGAAATCCATAGAGGCTGTTCTCCTGGGCAGTGCGGAACCTTGCGTCAGCCTCGCGTAAAGCTTCCTCAGCCCGCTTGCGCTCCTCATCTGCAAGAGGGGGCTCCTCCAGGCAGATCTTAAGCTCTTCAAGGGCTGCAGGAAGTACCTTTTGGACCTGGGCAGGATCTTTTGAGGCAAGGGAGCTAAGCTCGTCTATTCGCCTGTAAATTTCCGAACTTCTAGTGGGATGGTGGGACATTACCAACCTTTATAACACTCCATATCTGGGGCTCTTGTTTGGGTCGTTCCATCAGGGATACCCTGTAAATTAGATGATTTAGTCGGGTGGGAAATGTAAAATATTAATCTTCCCGTACAATAGGTGGCTCAAGCCTCAAAGAATTGGAGGATCTCATGCTCCGCGCATCTCCTTTTCCCGGAGCCTGGGGCTTAAGCACCATGTCTATCTCCTACCGACCCTTATGGCTGCATCTCCTCAGGGCTTCGATAAGCTCTCCCTTCTGCACTGGCTTTGCTATATAATCGTCCATGCCAGCTTCAAGGCACTTATCCTTATCACCTTCAAGGGCATATGCAGTAACGGCTATAATCTTAGGGCCGTTTTCAGGCCAGCGTTTGCGTATCTCCTGAGTGGCCAGCAGGCCATCCATCTCAGGCATCTTCACATCCATGATTATCAGGTCGTAAAGCCTGCGCTCCAGTGCCTCTAAGACCTCAAAGCCATCTGCCACTGCATCAACCCTGTAGCCCATCCGCCTCAGCATATGGACGAGCACCTTCTGGTTGGAGGGATTATCCTCGGCTACCAGTATTGCCAAAGGATTCGTCTCTGCCAGGTTCTCGAATTTAGTCTTGTTTAGCGTCCTCAGGTCCAGGTGTCTTCCAGGTATTGCCTTTGCCTGGACGGCGAAGCTGAAGGTAGATCCAACACCGGGAGAAGATTCAGCCCAGATTCTTCCACCCATGAGTTCCACCAGCCTCTTGCTTATGATGAGGCCGAGGCCTGCGCCATCACGCTTGCGGCTAAGGCTCAGCTCAAGCTGGCTGAAGGGCTGGAAGAGCTGATCCATCTTCTCCTGAGGTATGCCTATCCCCGTATCCTTGACTGAGAAGAGGATCTCCCGATTCTTTTCAACGATTACCTTGGAGGAGATGGATACAGATACCTGTCCATTGTCAGTGAACTTGACCGCGTTGGACAGAAGGTTAACCAGAATCTGCCTGAGCCTCCCGTGATCTCCAATTATAATATCCGGGGTGCCATAGTTGATGGTATAGGAAAGGCTGAGTCCCTTCTTATTCGCCTGAACCAGCACCATTTCCAGGGACTCCTCTATCAAGGTCCTTAGACTTAGGGGCTGACGCTCCAGCTCTATCTTCTCTTTCTCAGCTCTGGAGAAGTCCAGAATATCGTTGATAAGAGTCAGCATCGCCTCGCCGCTGCTCTTAATGTGCTCCAGGTAATCAATCTGTTCAGGCGCCAAAGGCTCTTCCAGGAGCAGGCTGGAGAAGCCTATTACTGCATTCATGGGAGTTCTCAGCTCGTGGCTCATGTTGGCGAGGAAGGATGCCTTTGCATTGGCCGAGGCCTCTGCTGCATCCCTGGCCTTGATGAGGTCGCCTTCGATCTTATGGCGCTGCTCAAGCTCGGCCTGGAGTTCCTCGTTCATCACCTCCAGCTCCTGTTTGGCCTCGGCGAGCTCAGCCTCAAGCTTTCGGTGTAAATCCAGCTCTTTCAGGAGTTCCATGTTCTTCGATTCCAGCTCCTGTTTGGCCTGAGATACTGCGACTTCGAGCTTGATGTGGTACTCCAGCTCGACAGTGAGCTCTTCGTTGGTCACTTCCAGATCTTCCTTGGCGCGGGACAGCTCAGCAGTCCTCTCCCAGACTCGCGTCTCCAGACTATCTCTGGACTTGCGCAGCTCTTCTTCCAGGAGCTTTAGCTGAGTTATATCTGCCAGGGTCACTACGCAGCCTATGATCTCTCCTTCAGCATTCTTGAGGTGTCCAGCATTTAAAAGCAGATAGAATCGTTGTCCATCATCCCTCTCGTACTTCGCCTCAACGTGAAGAAGAATCGACCCCTTGAGAGATGCCAAGGCAGGGGAGATCCTCTTATCGACATCTTCACCAGAGGCGAACCGAAGGTCGAAGACCTCATCGAAGGGCTTGAATGTCGGATCTTTGCCGCAAATCTTCGAGGCAACATTGCTGAACCGGGTTATCTTTCCGTTCTCATCGCAGACTATGATGGCCTCTGCAGCCTGCTCTATGATGGACCTGGCCAGGCGTTCAGCAGCGAGGATCTCCTCGCTCTTCTTCTGCTCAGTCAGGTCTGTAACCACGAGGCACCAGGCATTTGGAGACTCCTCAGTTTGCAGGGAGTTGACAGACAGATAAGCGGGCAGAGGTGTACCTTCACCTGTCAGGAGGTCGATCCCACTGCTGCCGATCTTCTGGTCCAGGAGCGCCTTGAAAGGGACCACATTCTCAGGCGCAATGAAGCTATAGATCGATGTGCCCGGCACGAGCTGGAGCGGCATCTTCAAGAGATCTGCAAAGCGGCGATTGCAGTAGAGGATGGTGCCGTCGTGGGCAAAAGTGGCCGTGCCCTCGTTCATGGTCTCCACGAGGACGCGATAAGCCTGATCCGCCCCCTCCAGGGAGAAGACCATCTCCCCTTTGGGCCCAGGTATAACCAGGGCATCTAAATCGCCCTCGCTGATGGCGCGCCTGAGTTCATCCGCCTCAGCCAGGCGCCCTTCCAGGCACTGTATTTCATCTTTTAGAGCGCAGTTCTCGTCTAGCAGCGCTTGATACGATATAGCTTCCTCATGCTTCATCCCTTTAGAACTCATGCCTACCATGTCCAACTGGATCTATTGCCTTGTGCATCTCAGGTCCATCCGATCAGAACCCTCGCGGTGTTCGACGTATTGCCTATCAGCTTCCTCAATGGCGGAGAAGCTCTTTTATGAGAGTGGAGCGGCCACTATCAGACCATCTCTGGCGAAGATGGGCTGCTGATATATGTCTGTGATCTCCAGATTGTACCTTCCTGGCAAGTGATCTTCACAAGTGCGTTTAATATTGTCGATCGCCTGTATTGACCTCATGCCCATGCCCACAACATAGGGGCACAGGACATATTCGCCATCTTCCGCACTGTCAAGGGCTTCCTCAAAATCGGCAGTGGACTCCCTGACCTCAGATCTCTTGTCATCGCCTGCCATCATTAAAAGAATCACTCCAAAGGACGCAAGTCCAGACCCACTAAAACCCGTTCGGTGTTCGAGAGATCTCCTATGATCTTCCTTATCGGCGGAGGTAGACGCCTTACCAGGGTGGGCACAGCCAGAATCTTATCTCCCTTGGCAAGGGTGGGATTTTCCAGGAGATCTACAACCTCAATAGTATACCTTCCAGCGAGATGCTCCTCACAGATGCTCTTCAGGTTAGCAAAGGCTACAAGGCTCTTTCTGGTATGGCCGGCCACATATAGCCTCAAAATGTAGATCTCCCCGTCTGCTGCGTCCATTGTCTCAGTTTTCCCATCTGCAGCCGAAGATGATTTCAGGTCATTCATCAGAAAATCCCTCAGAGCACATAACATGCACCAGAGAACCCAAGCATGTGCGGCCGTGCTCCTGCCATGCTTCCAGGAAAAATCCCGATGCCACATAGGGCTGAAGGTCACATCCCTTAGACCTCGTATTCTTCTCAGTGTGGCCTCTTGTCTCGTCATCAAATTCATCGGTCTTGGTAGCGTTTCTGCTGGCAGAAACCTCGGAAGCCTTCTTATGAAATGGAATATCCAGGCCAGCCAGAACCTTCATGGTATCGGAGAGATCTCCTACAACCCTCTTTCCTGGAGGGCGCTTTCTTATGACTGTGGGAATAGCTATGATCTGATCGCTCATGGCCAGGTGAGGCTTCTCGCGGAGATCTATGATCTCTATCTGGTACCTGCCAGCCAAATGCTCCCGGCAGATCCTTTCGAGATTCTCGGACGCCATCCGGCTCCTATGGTTCCTGCCAGCCACGTAGAGGCTCAGCAAAAAAAGGCCCTCATGAGGCTGATTATCCTGCTCTGGCTCTGTCTCATCCATTTCAACACCGCCTTTGGGGCGTCAAGGCCTGTCCGCCATCCTTATGCTGTCAATCCGGGTTCTTCTGTCAGCATGTGTATCAGTCATGGGCCTCTCTTCCGAGATGAGCTTATTTAGATATTCATCTCGCTTGAACTCCGATCTCAAAGAGGCGGCCTGGGCATCCAGGGACTTAAGCCTGCCCACCAGCGCACTCTTCTCCCTCTCAATCTCCTGACTGAGGATTACAGGCCTGGGACATCTCCCAGGCCTCCTGGACAGCCATTGAGGAGTCAACTAGAAGCCCTCCTGAGGACCCAGCGCGTGATTTCTCCAGGCAGTCTGCTGCCGGAACAGAAGCCCACTAAGTCGATCATTGAGCATCCATCGCCTCGTATGAAAGGATCTGTTACCCTGAATATGGGCATAAATCTACATAGTTATCCAGTTATCGCACCAAAGTTGCCTTGCCGTCATAATTTAGACTGCATAGGCTCATCCATCCAGTAAAAAGCTGCGGTGATGAATGGGGCAGAAGAACGAATGGAAAAAAGAGAAGAGGAGCTATGCGCATGATTCACAGCCAGGTTTTTAGCGGTCTGGCCTTTCCATCAGAGCCTTCGCCAGCTCCCTTATCCACAGGCTTTGCTATGTCATGATCGGATCTCCCGGTCGACTTCCGCCTCTATCGTGAAGTAGAACGCTAAGCTTTGAGAAGTCGCCAAAAAAGAGGTCAGAGTGCACACCTCCTGGAGAAGCGAGGATACCTTAACCGGGCCCAGGCAGGCCTTGACAAGACCCATAATGACTTGGAAGATGGGCTCTGGTTCAGTGCCAGGTTCAGTGCCAGGTTCAGTGCCAGATTGACATCAGGCCAGAGGAATTACCACTCGAACTTGCCTTTTATTCCCTGCTTCTGGAGGTCGTCCCTGATCTTCTTGCCCTCATCCTCTGTCTTGAAGGTCTTCTCTTCGACTTTTCCGGACTTGTCAGTATATGTAACCTTTCCCATGCTAAGCTAATAGGCCACCAACAGATAAAAGGTTTTGTTTAAGATGTTTTGCCATCGCCTCTTCAGCTGAGACTAAGATCGCGGATCATAAAAGCCTCAGATCACAAGGACTGTAGACCAGGAAATCGCAGACCAGGAAACTGCAGATCAGGAAATCGCAGATCAGGAAATCGCAGATAATGAAACTTCAGCTAAAATTGAGCTATTGCATAAAATGA
>CAZXDN010000057.1:5680-11181 GCA_964639235.1 uncultured Methanotrichaceae archaeon
CAGGAAATCGCAGATAATGAAACTTCAGCTAAAATTGAGCTATTGCATAAAATGAGAGTTAGAGGTCGCCTGCAAGGGCGCCTCCACTTCAGTATTCAGCTTCCGCCAATCAGGCTTATCACGAAGTAAGCCAGAACTGTTCCTACAACGAACACTATTGCGAACGCCAGGTATATCAGTGAATCTGCTATTACGAATGCTGCCTCTGTCATTAAATCATCTCACTACAAGTACGGGGATAGTCGCCCAGTACAGGACCTTTTGCACAACGCTGCCAATGAGGAGCTTGGACATGCCGCTCTCGCCGTGGCTGCCCATGACAATGAGGTCTGCCTTCTCAGCGGCTGCAATGTCTACAACCATCTGAGCCGGTGCACCAACCCTCACTACGGGCGTAACCTGGACGGCTGCCTCGTCGCCCATCTTCTTTATGGCGTCGACTGCCTTCTGACCTGCAGCCTGGAGCCTGGACTCGACATCCTTCCTGTCTACTCCCAGCTGAGAGACTGCTGAGGCAATCGTTACCTCATTTATGACATTGAGAGCCAATACCTGGGCACCCAGAGCCTTGGCCAGCTCTATTCCCTGCTTCTCTGCCAGGCTTGACTTTGCTGAGCCGTCTGTGGCAATTAAAATCCGCTTGTACATCCTATCCCACCTTTGGTTGAGCTATCTCTCCGACTATGTATAAATAGCTATCTTCTGTCATCTTCCCGATTCAAGCATCCGCAGGGCTAGCAAAGCCGCATTTTCGCCAGCATCTATGCCCACACAAGCAACAGGCACGCCAGGAGGCATCTGAGATATTGACAGGAGTGCGTCGAGCCCGCCGAGCTTGGCGCTGACTGGAACACCGATTACTGGCCTCTTGGTCCTGGAAGCTATGTATCCAGGAAGCGCTGCCGAAAGCCCGGCCACGCCTATGAAGATCCTGGCTTCGCTATTGGAGATATAATCCTCAAGCTCCTTTGGATTTCTGTGGGCTGAGAGCACCCTGTGCTCATAGCTGGCAGAGTTCTCGTCAAGCTTGCGCAGAATTTTGTCAACGATTGCCTGATCGGACTTGGACCCGGATATAACAGCTATGTCCACCATGACATCACCTGAAGCCATCTAAGGTAAATAAGCTGCTGCTCAGGCATTTCAAAGTCCCTGGCACAAACACCAGAGCACAGGTGCCAGATATGAGGCTGAGAAAGACGGCTATAGCGCGAAAAGAATGACCTCAGTGAGAGGCAAGGGTTTCAGCGAGATATGAGGACTTCAATGAGAGAGAAAGGCTTCAGTGAGAGATAAGGACTTCAGTGAGAGAGAAAGGCTTCAGTGAAATAGAAAGGCTTCAATGAGAGAACAGGCCATCAGTAAAGATAAAAAGGACTTCAGGGAAAGCCGTCCTTTCCCGAAAGGGAGAGCTGCTTGTCCACGCTCATCTTTATCAATATGGCAAAAATATCCCTTACGGCGCCAGCATCAAGGTTGAGCTCTGTTGCCATGTCCATTGCGCGCTTCATGACTATGCTCTCCTGCTCAGGCGAGACTATATCGAGCCCCTGGGATCTCTTGGCCTCAAAGATCTTTCTTGCCAGCTTTACCCTCGCTTCAATCAGCTTCAATATCTCGTAATCGATCTTCTCGACCTCTGCTCTGTGTTCCGATAGCCCCAATTAGATCCCTCGCCAATTCTCATTTAGCAGTATCAGCAGTAAATCCCTCTGACCATATCACACTTCCGCCGGACTCTTGCATCGGATCGCTGTCCAGCACGCTGTCCAGCAGTGATGCGCCAGGAGGTCAATCGACTTGCGCAGGCTCATTGTTCGTCCTTGTCCTGACAACTCTTCCTCCAAGACCCAGCCACCTGGATTCCAAATCGCCAGCCTCATCGTCTCCGACGAGGGCGGCATACGCAGGCCCGGTCCCAGAGAGGCTGGTTCCCCAGGCTCCAGACTCCAGCGCCAGGAGCATGGGCTCAGGGCTAAGTCCCAGTGCAGCGCAGTATGCAAACCCGTTGAGGGTCATGGCCCGGCCATAATCTCCACTCATCGCCAGGTCAAACGCCACATCAGCTAACGGGGAAATGAGCCTTGAGCGCTTGACGTTGGTGTCCTTGCTGAAGAGCTTCTTCTCAGGTATGAGCAGCAGGACTGTGGAGTCCAGCTCCTCTCTCCTCAGGAGCCTCATGGCCCTGTTGTCTGTGACCACCACTCCTCCGAGCATCGAGGCCAGCGCATCGTCGAGCGCCCCGGTTATGGTGACTCCGACCTCTTTGGCAGCGGCAACTCCGATCTTCGCAGCCTCAACCAGGTCCATCTCTTCGCCCAAAGCGTCGAGCGTCGCCAATACAGCAGCATTTGCAGCAGTGCTGCTGCTCTTAAGTCCGCTTGCAACAGGAACCTCGCTCCAGGTCCTAACTGTGCCCCCAAGATCGACCTTGAAGCGCTCCAGGACCTTCTCGACGCACCTTACGATAAGAGTGGTGTCCACGCCAGGCACATCGCCTGAGACCGCGCCAGAGCCGTCCAGGACCACCTCTGCACTGGTCTTCAAGCCCACGCCGAAAGCTGACCCTTTCCAGTTGGCCACGGCGTTGAGCACTGTCGCCGCGCCCATAGCAGTTGCACTTCCCCTCAAGATTGCTCCATCTCTATTATCTTCTTAAGCTTATCCATCTCTTTGACCACGTCTTCTTGGCCTTCTCTTGTGTATTTGGCGATCATCTTGTTGATGTAGTCCAGCTCAGTTATGGTTGAGGCAAAAGCTGGCTGATAGTTCCCCAGGTTGAAGAGTGGGATGACCTCTACTCCTCCCTTATTGGTCGCTTCCTCAAGGCCCTTGACCACAGCTATGAATGAGTAGTTCTTGTAACCCAGCCCGCGTGCGATGTTCTTGGCAAAGCTGCTCATCTGCTGGACTCTTCTTGAGGAGAGGTTCTTGTAGGCCGCAACTGAGTCCTTGTACTCTATGAACATGAGAGAGTCCTCTGACCAGAGGAGGGCGTCGTACTCCACCATGGCTATGGAGTTCTTGAGGGCGACCACGTTGAAGAGCACGCCTCTGCACCAGCTTATGTTCAGGTGGAGCCTGAAGTCCGCCTCGGTTATGGCTGTGGTCCTGGGCTTCAGGACGTAGGCGCCGCTCGTAAGCTCGATCATGATATTTATTATCCCCTTGATAGATTTAGGCCTTTTCCGATAGCTAACATCTTGTGGATGCCATCAGATCACAGCCATCGGCCGCTATCCAAGAACCATGTTCTTCACCAGCGCAGCTATAGATCCAGGCTTGACCACTGCTGTAATTAGGCCTGCCTGCACCAGCTTCCTGTAGAACGGGCCGTCTGGCACAATATCCTTTCCAGCAAGGCCTTTTGTCAGGTTGTCCAGCTCTTCATCGCTCATGCCACGTATTGTCTCTAGACAAGCCCTTGCGGTGCGGTACTCCATTAAGAACTCCCAGTTCCAGGCGCGCTGGTACTTCATGAGCCTCTCCCTGGAAAAATCCTTGGAGTTTGCTGCATCAGCTGCGACTGTGCCGCATAACGCGCCTGCGCGCATTGAGTAGGCAAGCCCGCTCTGGCCCGCTGCGCCGCCTGTGATCATCAGGGCGTCTGACACTATCTCCCCAGGCAAAACGGCTATGGGATCGCCGCCTCGCTTCACCCACAGGATCTTCATATCGTCTATGTCCCTGTAGCTTGGGTACTTGTACCTCTTGAACCTCTTGAGAAACGAACGGAAGATTGGCTGGACGTTCTGGCCGTGGCCTCTGACAAAGACGCCAAGCGTAGCCCTGTCGCCTCCTGCAGGCGAGTACGTCGCCTTCCATCCAGGGGCCACAGATCCTACCCAGTACTCAAAGAACTCTTCCTCACCTATCCCAGGGTGTTCAACCGTCGCCTCCATCGCCCAGGCTATATCGTTTGGGTGGCGCATGGTCGAGAGACCAGCCTGGCGGCCGATGACAGAGCGCACGCCTGATGCATCTATCACAACGCCTGCATCTATCTCCTCGTCGGTGGTGACCACAGTTCTCCTGCCGCTATGCAGGTAGGTGCGAACCACCTCCTCCTTCATCATTATCGTGCCGTTCCTCTCTGCCGCATCCAGGTAATGCTCATCGAATTTGTTCCGGTCGAGGAAGTAGCCTTTTGCAGGAATGGTCACTGCATAATCGCCAGGCGAGATTATGCGCATACCCTGGAGCGTTCTTTGAATATAGCACCCATCGATCTCCAGGCCTGCGCGGGATGCCATTCCCTCAAACAGGGTGTTGGCGGGGTGATCGAAGCTCTCCAGGTCTCTGTCGAGGAGCACAACGATGGATCCAGCTTTGGAGGCAGTAACGGCTGCCGTAATGCCAGCAGGAGATGCGCCCACAACCAGCACGTCACATTTCATAGCCCTGAAAAGCGCAGAATTAGAGATGAATCTTTCTCTGGAAAAAGAGGCCTCCCTAGAAAAAGAAGGATGAAAAATGGCCGAGCGGCCAGCGGCAGCCGGTCAGCCAGCGAAATTTAAGCTGTGATCTTTGTCTTGGCTATGTACTTGATGAGGTCTGGCCCAAGCCTTGCTTTCTTCTGGATCTGGGTAGCTACCTCTTCTGCGTCCACGCCAGTTGCTGCCATTGACCTGATCTCTTCGAGGGTTGCATCGTCTACTGTGAAGTACTCGTCCAGGTCCTTCCTGTGGCCCCAGACATCGCCCTCAAGGAGCTCTATGCCCTGCATGTCCAGGAACACCTGCATGGCATTTGACATCGTCTTTCTGTAGGAGGGTGGCACCTGGATCATCCTGAGCCTTGGACATTTCTGCATCAAGCTCAGGAAGTCCACGTTTGACGCCCTGAATGCGAGGTGAACCATCTTCTCATTGGGATTGAGATTTGCGATCTCGTTCTTCGAACTGACTACTCTAAGTCTCATAAGCACTCCAAACCATACAGAGTCCACCATATTATTAATAGACGCTTGCAGTGAACGCTATTGTCTGAAACGTTTATTAGCGCCTATAAACATACGAAGAAAGAAATTAGTGTAGGGCAAAAAGCACATCTGCCGGCCAAGTATTCCAGGGCAACAAAATATAGGCGGACATACAATTGTCCAGTTACCTGAGGTGAGCAAATATGCAATGCGAAAGGCCCTGACATTCAAACTCGATCATGTCGAGTTCTCCATTTATGAACCAAAGCTGACGCTTCGGATTGGAGCTAAAGCCAAAACAAGAATGAACCGCCATATCTCGCGTTATCTAGGAAGCCAGCATTCAGACATCCAAACTAAATCGAGCAAACACAACCTTCGCCTTTGGATACAGAAGCCAGCATCGCGATTATTAATGAGTCTCAAATACATTTGAGATGACAGCGAGATGCAGCGGCTCTACAAGCGAAAACTGTCCAGGCTGCATTGCTCTTTACGATTCTAGACACCTCTGATCATTGTTCGCGACTATCAGCTTGGCCAATAGTTTGAAATGATTATCCCTGTTAATTGCGCAGAT
>CAZXDN010000057.1:11281-17722 GCA_964639235.1 uncultured Methanotrichaceae archaeon
ATGACAGAATAAGTGGATTGCAAAGCACGACTAAACAAGTGGGCAAAACAGCATAAGCCGGAAAAATCAGAGATAGAACAGATCAAAAACAAGAAAACGTGAGACAGCTAAGGATCGACCCTCAGGCTGTCATCTTTGTCTTGGCTATGTACTTGATGAGGTCTGGCCCGAGCCTTGCCTTCTTCTGGATCTGGGTGGCCATCTCGTCCACGTTCACGCCAGTTGCTGCCATTGACCTGATCTCTTCGAGGGTTGCATCGTCTACTGTGAAGTACTCGTCCAGGTCCTTCCTGTGGCCCCAGACATCGCCCTCAAGGAGCTCTATGCCCTGCATGTCCAGGAACACCTGAATGGCATTGGACATGGTCTTTCTATAGGAGGGTGGCACCTGGATCATCCTGAGCCTTGGACATTTCTGCATCAAGCTTAGGAAGTCCACGTTTGATGCCCTGAATGCGAGGTGAACCATCTTCTCATTGGGATTGAGATTTGCTATCTCGTTCTTTGAACTAACTACTCTAAGTCTCATAAACTCTCCAACTTCAACAGAGCCAACCATATTATTAATAGACACTTGCAGTGTACACTACTGTCTAAATCGATTATAAGAGGCCATATACATTTGTTGAAAAATTTTATTGTTCCGATCTGGAGCTAAAAACCTGGCAGATCTCTCGGCATAATAAAAGATAGCCAGAGATAGATCGATTCCAACGGTTAAAAGGTAGTTCCAGATCATATGCCCTCGGATGGGAGAAGAATGCAATCCCAATCAATTTCTAGGCTTAGAGTATACCAATGGCTGGACTGAGATATAAGCCTTTTCAATTTCTACAGGAGATATTTGGCCAAATTATAGGGCAATAAACTGGCTCAAGCTTCTGAAAAGAGGCATCTACCAGGACAGGAATGTGCGCAAGTTCTCTCTTCCAATTGACAGATCAATTCAACCTTAATTAGGCATGCACGCCTGAGACAGGAGAATATACTTGGCTTTAATCCAGAAGCCACATCAGAGATTTGCCAGAGCCTGCCCATATTAAAGCTTCGCGAAGGTTCAAAGATCAGCACATTCGCAGATCGCGATATGGAAGTTGACTGCTTCAACGCTCATACAGAGCTGTACAAGGAGAACAGTTGCCATGCTCAAATCTCGAAAAAGACAGCTATATCGAAGATATCTATCTTGAAAGCTTTGATCCAGAGCCCAAAATAAGATAAAGCGATTATAACATCATATCTTGATATAATTATAGATAATTGTGGATATCAATCCACCACCTTTATATAACACATCAGGGACTGAGCTGCAGAATTAAGATCTATCAACGATCTCCGCGGCGACCCCGCAGGTTCCGCGATTGCTCGATAGCACTAGCACGATTTGCACTGGAGCAATGAGACGCTGTTGATGTGAGCATAACCAAAGCTGTGCTATAAATAGATCTGTGCGCAAATTGAGAGCAGGCGAGGCCGATCCTCGCCGAAGCAGGGAAACTCAGGATGAAATGAATCATGTCCAAGCTCTATGTATCGAAGGGGTTCTGAAGATATGGGATCATGTAGGAGGAGATCTTCATGGGCAGAGTAAAGCTTACCGATACGGTATTTAGGGACGCTCACCAATCGCTCCTGGCCACCAGGATGAGGACCAGGGACATGCTGCCGATAGCTGAATTGCTCGATCAGGTTGGGTTCTTCTCGCTGGAGGTTTGGGGCGGTGCTACCTTCGATACCTGCATCAGGTACCTGAACGAGGACCCATGGGAGAGGCTAAGAGCCCTCAAGAAGGCAATGCCAAAGACCCCGATGCAGATGCTTCTGCGGGGCCAGAACTTGGTTGGCTACAGGCATTATGCAGACGATGTTGTGGAGAAGTTCGTCGAGAAGGCTGCCACAAATGGAGTGGACATCTTCAGGATCTTCGATGCAGTAAACGACATCAGGAACATGGAAAAGTCCATTTCAGTGGCAAAGAAGATGGGCGCCCACGTTCAGGGTGGAGTAAGCTACACCACAAGCCCCGTTCACACCATTGAGCAGTTCACCGACTTCACAGTCAAGCTGGCAGAGCTTGGGTGTGACTCCATCTGCATAAAGGACATGGCTGGGCTCATCACGCCTCAGGATGCTTACGATCTCATCTCAGCCATAAAGAGAGAGGTCAACCTGCCAGTAAACCTCCACACTCACTGCACCAGCGGCATGGCCCAGATGAGCTACTTCTACGCCTGCCAGGCAGGAGTAGACATCCTTGACACTGCCATGTCTCCCCTGTCTGGCGGAACCTCACAGCCGTCTACTGAGAGCGTGGTTGCAGCGCTTGAAGGCACTCCATATGCCACAGGCCTGGACCTGGGGCTGCTGACAGATATCAAGAAGTACTTTGAGAAGATCATGGAGATTTATGCTCCTGTATTCAACCCCATAATAGCCAGGGTTGACACCAACGTGCTGAAGTACCAGGTGCCAGGAGGAATGATCTCCAACCTCGTCTCGCAGCTCACTGAGCAGAAGGCCATGGACAAGTACGAGGAAGTGCTCGCTGAAGTGCCAAGAGTCAGGAAGGACCTTGGATATCCGCCACTGGTGACCCCGACGAGCCAGATAGTGGGAACTCAGGCTGTCCTGAACGTCATCACAGGCGACAGGTACAAGATGGTTCCAAAGGAGGTCAGGGACTACGTCAAAGGCCTCTATGGAAAGTCGCCTGCCATGATAGACCCCAAGGTAAGGCTCAAGATTCTCTGCGACGAGGAGCCAATCACCGTCAGGCCAGCAGATCTTCTGGCGCCTGAGTATGATGCCGCCAAGAAAGAGCTTGACAACTTGGGACTGGTAAAGAAAGAGGAAGACTACCTGACTTACGCGCTTTACCCACAGGTGGCAGTGAAGTTCTTGAGGGGAGAGGCAGTCGAAGAGCCCCTGGTCAAAAAACAGCCCGAAGCCCCAGCAGCTCCAACTAAGGGCGAACCTGCAGCCTTCAACGTCGAGGTGGATGGCGAGGCGTACCTGGTCAAGGTAGCGCCAGCAGGGATGACCATACAGGAGGCACAGCCCAAGGCGCCAACAGATGGAGTAACTGTCCCAATGCAGGGAGTCATCATTCGCTACAAGGTATCCAAAGGGGACAAGGTAATAGCGGGCGACACAGTGGCAGTCCTGGAAGCCATGAAGATGGAGAACAACGTCCTGGCCAACAAAGACGGCGTGATCAAGGAGATCTACGTCAAAGAGGGAACGACCGTGGCGCCAGGCGACGTCCTCATGTCTATAGATTGAAACCTCTGTATCCATATACTGAAAACCATCAGTGGCCAAAAGCCACCTACCCAAAAAGGCAGCTCATCAATCTCAAAGCGCCTTTTTGTCTCTTTTAATTTTCAATCTACTGAGCGCTAGCCACTACGCGGCTGCTGATGCCCACAGAAACTTACATGACTCTACGGTCACCCATGAGGATGAAAATGGTCCCAGAATCTAGAGCCATTTCCGTACCAAAACGGGCATATCCCCACATGCCTCAAGATAAAAACAAATAAAAGCATGATTTGCATGTGGTCTTCAGAAGAGGTATGAAATGTGTCGGTAAATAGAGAACAGGTTCTCATCGAGGCTCTGCCTTACATACGCGAGTTTCACGACTCCATCATGGTATTCAAGATAGGCGGCTCGATCATGTCCAACCGCGAAGTCCTTGAAGACTTCATCCAGGACGTTGTCCTCTTGAGGTACATAGGAATTCATCCAGTAATCGTCCACGGCGGCGGCCCTGAGATCTCGTCTGCAATGGAGAAGTTCGGAAAGAAGGCCGAGTTCGTGGGAGGCCTGAGAGTTACAGACAAGGAGACCCTTGGGATAGCAAGGATGGTCCTCCTGGGGAACATCAATGCAGAGCTGGTCAACATGGTCGGAAAGCACGGAGGCAAGGGCATAGGACTCTCAGGACAGGACGGCATGTTCCTCAAGGCCAGAAAGAAGGCATTGGTCAAGGTAGAAGGCAAGGACCCTGTGGACCTGGGATTTGTTGGTGATGTAGAGAGCGTGAACCCAGAGATCATACTGATCACAGCAGGAAAGGGCTATATTCCAGTGATCTCGCCTATTGCAGTCGACGACGAGGGCAACAACCTCAACGTCAACGCAGACACTGCTGCAGGGGCGATAGCTATGTCCCTGAGGGCCAAGAAGCTCTTATCTATCACAGACGTCGAGGGGGTCAGAGCAAATCCAGATGATCCCGCAAGCGTGATCTCCAGGTTCCCCGCAAAGGACTTCGATGGCATGGTCAAGAAGGGCGTCATCAAAGGCGGGATGATCCCAAAGGTCGAAGCCTGCGTCAAGGTCGTCCGCGGCGGAGTGGAGAATGCTCATATCATCGATGGAAGAATTCCCCACGCCATACTCCTGGAGCTTCTGACTGAAAAGGGAATAGGCACGATGATCAGCAGAGACTGATCTATATTTTTATGATTACAGAGCAATACCCCGAATTTTATGAGGTTTGCGACCTATCTTCAGATGATTTCAAGATGGCCATGAAGATCTACTCTGCGTCCTTTCCTGAGGCCGAGAGGCGGCCCAGAGCGGCCATTGAAGACGCGCTGAGACGCGGCAAGATCCATCTCATCGTCGGCCGCATAGGGGGCAAAGTAAGAACTATGGCGCTCCTATACCCAGTTTATGGAACTCAATTTGTGCTCGTAGATTACATCGCCACCTCCCAGGAGATCAGAGGCAGAGGAATAGGAGGCAAGCTCCTGCACAGTGCCTTTGATCTGATCGATGAACTGCTGCCAGACGGCCGAAAATTCGATTACCTTCTGGCAGAGGCAGAGAACCCTAGTTCTGATGTGGATGAGACCAGGGTCAGGAGAATCGAGTTCTACAGGAGGCTGGGGATGAAAGAGCTTGAAGGTGTGCGCCATCTCCTGCCGCCCATGCACCTTCCTCCACAGACCTGCCTTTCGCCATCTGTGCCTGCAGATGAGCCAACTGAGATGAGGCTCATGGTCTTATCCAGGCGAAAAGAAAACGGAATTGACAAAGACTGCTCTGGCAGAAGCGATCGTGTCGAGGATCGCCATGACAAAGGCAGCTTAGACGGAAGAGAGATAAAAGATGTCCTGACCAGGATATTCCAGGACCTCTACTGCAGAGGCCAGGAAGATGAGGTCCTGGCCAAGGTCCTGGAGGAAATCCCAGACAGGATTAGCCTGGTTTGAATCCAGATGAGGATTTCAGGCGTTGCTCTGCGCAGCCCCGCCTGCAGTCACACCTGTAGTCTCGCTTGTAGTATCATCCATAGTTCCACTGGCTATTGCCCCACTGACTGCAGATCCGCTGGCTGTAGTTCCACTGGCATCTGTGCTCTGAGTGTAATCCTCATAGTCGCCGTCCAGGGTCGATCCCAAGCCTGCACCGGTGCAGTAGCAGTTGCCGCCGCTAACATAGTGGCAGGTCGGGTTCTGCTCGCACTCAGCAACTGGATTTGGAACCGGTCCTGGCTCTGGCTCAGGCTCTGGATTGTAACCTGTGCAGAAGCACTGGCCGTTAACGTAATGGCAGGTCGGGTTCTGCTCGCACTCCTCTCGATCATTGTCTGGGAGGTAGCCTCTGCAGTAGCAATGACCGTTTACATAGTCGCACTCAGGGTTTTGCTCGCACTGATCCTTTGCGCTTGGCCTCACAGGCCTGTAGGGAGAGGGAACTGAGTATACATCGATCACAACTGTGTTGCTGGTGCCGCTGTTCGTTGTAAAGACGCTCCTGTGCCTTCCGGCGACGTCTGCATAGAACCAGATGTAGTAGTACCCAGGCTGGACGGAGCCCAGGTTGTATCTCCTCACTGAGCCGCTTGGGTAGATCTCATATATCGTCACAGGCGAGGCCGATGGCACGTAGAGAAGCTCCCTTGCCCAGCTTCCGCGAGGCAGCGTGGCATACCATGACCAGCCCGCAGACCTCTCAACCCACATTCCAGCAGATCCGCTGGGAATCGCAGTGGTGAAGTCAGACCAACCAAGGTAGCTTCCATCATAGTAGATGTAGCTGGGAGGACTTGACATGATATTGGCAGAGATTAGTCTTCCAATCTCACTTCCTCTCGGAGCCTGCTCCGTATATGCCCCCAGCTCAGTTCCAGCTGCAGATGCAGTAGCTTGCGATGCTCCTGCCCCTGCCAGAGCATCAGCTTCGCTTAAAGAGATGCCAAGGGCATTGAAGCTCTGCATCGTCAGGTTCTCTGTTGTGCTTGCTGCAGCTCCCGACGTAGATCCGGATAAGTCATAGCTGCCCAGGCATGTGCCTGTGAGCAAGAGCAAAGCTACGACTGCCAGCGAAAATATGCGATTTATCAACCATATCCCACCATGCAAATCTCTTCGAGTTCGACTTCATCTCCAAATCAACTGCAACCGGATACCACTGCAACCGGATACC
>CAZXDN010000058.1:0-9814 GCA_964639235.1 uncultured Methanotrichaceae archaeon
CTATATCGTTATATCCTGCAATCCCCATCCAAATTATGGTTGTTACTCTACTTTCCTCTCTTTAGTGGTTTTAGAGCGCTAACGGCGCATCTTCCCCATTAGCTTAAAAAGAGGGATTTGATGGCATGGGAGGTTCTGGCTGGGGGTTCAGCTGGTCTATAGGATTCATATCGCGCGGGGATATCCCAGAACTAGAATCCGTAACCCTATGGAATTGTGAAGCTCCGACCCATGATGTATCGCCGCCGATCGTGAAGCTAAATGTCGTGCTGGCAGCTTCAGTTCCCTCACACATGTATCTCAAACGTAGTGTATAGACTCCATTGACCCATGTGTTCTGCTTGGATGGCGTTGGCTTATATGGAGACTCCTGACCTAGATACTCCGTAATGGGAATTATTGAGATCAAATATCTGCAGGGAGTAGGCGCATACATGAAGTTGATATGTATTGGGGCAACATTCATGATCCGTGCGGCTTTCCCGCCTGCAGGCATCTCAATGGTCTCGATCTCAAAGTTTTGCATGCCAAGTCCACAAATAGACTCTTTTGTTTTGGTGGCGTTTGAAAATTGAGTTGCATTTATAGTTATATTCACAGGCATGCCGTTTCCATTAGCAGCCTGCCCAATGTATATTGATTCAACATCAATAGATGGTGCTGGAGAATATGTGAGCAAGCCAATATCCGCTGATGCATACCTTTTGCTCGTATCCAAACTGGGCGTGGACATGACCGCATTTGATAGGCCTGCAGTTAGAACGATTATCGTCAAGCATATCGGAATTAGAATCTTTTTCATAACTGTACCCTCGTAGGAGATACTCTTGCATCCATAACCAATAAATATACTTATCTTTGATCATATGTTAGTTGGATTGGGAAGCTCCTGGAGTTCGCCCAGAGCAATAGGCCGATAGAAGAAATGGCCACTGCCTTCAAGGGGTAGCGTATGGCAAGGAACCACTCCAGGAGCACCATCAATAACCGCCGCTCTGCCACGAGTGCATTTATAGGATGATTGGCAACACATAACCAAGAAACGCTAAGGTCATCTGAACATAGCGGATGCTATGATGAATAGCCCTGAAGAAGAGCAATTCCGGGACGTCTGGCGCCTTGCCTGGCCTTGAAGCCAGCACCATATCGGGCCTCATTTTCTTCCTACCAAGATCCCAATGCCTGACTTAGCACCCATACCTTTTCGAACTAGATCGTTTCTCGCGAATTCCTCAACCTGTGCAAAATGGCCCTTGAAGATCGCTGCAAGTTGATCGAGATCTCTTCTGTGATACTGGATAGTGACAGGACACCTCCAGACGGCAGAGATTAGATGATTATATGTCTTGAGCAGTGGATATAACAGCAGATCCAAAATAGAGGAATGTGGCGGCGCTGGTGCATCGACAACAAATCGTCCTCTGCTCTTCATAGTTCGAATTACCTCTCTCAAAAGAAGCTCAAGCTCGCTATCGTCAAATATGTTGATCGCGCCTAGACATACCACCAGATCGAAAGTCTCATCCCTAAATGGAAGAGCACAGGCATGAGCTTGAACCCGGTGGAAACGATCGCCATCTGCTCTGAGCAGCATCGCCTCGCATAGATCTAGTCCACATCTCAGACCGCCTCCTGGAAGATGCTTAAGGAGAAATCCCGTGCCGCAAGCCAGATCGAGCACTCCCTCAGTCCCGACGAATCCAGCAGCACAGACCACAGCCTCGGCAATCTTGGCTGGAGGGACAGATCGTATATAATAATCATAACATCCAGCGCGCGGCGAGAAGTCCTCCAACGCAGACTTGGCCCGTGCCAGGTCGATTGATTCTGTAACGAGCCTGCTGCTCAACTTCGCCTCAAATTGAGCGTCATCTCGTTTCAGACCCTCTGTATTTCTGTCCTTCATCAAGCGGCCTTTCCACCTCTGATTCTCGGATCAAGCAGATAGTAGAAGAAGTCCGCCAGCAGATTGGCGACAACAGCGCAGATGCTAATAAGAACTAGACATCCGTTGAGCATCGGGTAATCTCTGGTCGCCACCGAGTTGTATATTAGAGTGCCCATGCCGTTCCAGGAGAAGACAATCTCCACCAGGAGAGTTCCGGAGAGCATGAATCCGAAGTCCATGGCAACTGCCGTCACCAATGGAAGCATAGCGTTCTTCAGCACGTGTTTGAAGAGTATCGCATTCTCTCCCAATCCCTTCGCCCGTGCTGTTATGATGTAGCCGTCTCCTGATGCCTGGATGACAGAGCTTCTGGCTATGAGATAATTGTGGGCTGCCTTGTATATCGTTAGTACAGAGACTGGCAATATCATGTGCCTCAGGATATCTAAGGCTCTTTCAAGTCCAACTGAATCAGAGGAAGTCATTCCATAAAAGGGCAGCAGGTCCAGATGGAAACCCATGACCAGAGCAAAAAGCATGGCCAGCCAGTACCCAGGAGTCGAGTAAAGCAGAAGCAAAAGCGGGGACATAGCGATATCAAACCGCCCGCCCTTCTTCCATCCAGCAAGAGAGCCCATGACCATACCCAGCACCGCACCCAGGATTACTGACGGAAGCATCAAGACCAGGGTCCACTGCAGGCGATAGCAAATAATAGGAAAGATGGGTTGAGCATAGTGAAACGACCTGCCCCACTCTCCCTGCAACAAATCGCCCAGATAGAGCAAAAACTGCAAGTATAGCGGCTTCTCCAGGCCCAGTTCCATTCTCAGCTTTTGCAGGGCCTCTGAAGAGGCATATGCATAGTCTCCTCCCAGCAGATTTACTACTGGATCTCCAGGCATAAATCTGGGAATAAAGAAGCTCAGCATAACCACAGCGATGAAGGTTAAGAGATATCGAAAGAATTTGTGAAGAAGAAAACGTGGTGCTTTGCTGCCCAAAATATCTATTGACATATCCTTCCTAGCCCTCAAAGGTTCATCGCACAAACTTCAGCCAAGCTTCATAATCGCATCTTGCCAAGTCATGCGACCTGCTGTGCAGGCCGCTAAAGGCTGCAGGGCATTCGTTGAAAACGAAACGATCTGATAAAAACGAGATCTGTCTGTCAAGGCTCATGGATTCACCCTGGTGGAGTTAATCATGGACTGATAGCTAACGATGCCATCAAATGGATGCTGCACAAATCCTCCAAACATGTCTGATATCATGGCTAATATGCTCGAACTATGCCAGTGCGTTCTCTGAGGTTTCACTCGTATCACCACTGAGAGATCATTTTAGAGGAAATGCTATTTTATCATAAAAACATATCCGTAAGTGATATCAAAAGGAAAAGATGATGAAGTTAGCTTTCATTTCGCCGTTTTGCTTTCATGACCTTCCAGCAGGTAGGATCTTCAGCATAAAAATCTCCATGATGAATTAATGCCAAAGCTCTGCAATTGCCACCACATACGTATTTATCTGAGCACATTCCACATGTTCCCTTAAGGTTGTCCGGTTCAAAGGAACGAAACTCTTCCATGGCAGTGGAGTTTCTCCATATCTCAGCAAAGGACTCAGCTCTCAAGTCTCCTGCATTCATAGTGAGCACCTCGCACGGAGAAACGATCCCATCAGGTTTAATAACGCAGGTGGTTCTTGCGCATTGGCATATCCTGTCATTGTTCTCCCTAAATGGCTGGAAAGCTTCCCTGCTGAAAAATCCGCAATGGTCGTATCTGATGCTGATCTCCTTCTTGTATAGTCCCATAAGGCGCTGCATTTCGTGATTTAGGCCAATAATCTCGTCTGCACTTAAGTTAAGCTGACTGTTCAGTGCCCGTCCTGATGGCCAAATCCGCATCATGCCAACTTCGTTTACATCAAGACTTGCAGAAAGTTTTATGACATCCTCTATCTCGCAAATGTTCTTCTTTGTCACCGTCATTCTGGCGAAGACGCGTATATCGCGTTCTTTAAGGCTTTTGATTCCCTGGACGGTCAAACCAAAAGCACCGTTTAAACCTTTATGGTAATCGTGCGTTTCCCATAAGCCGTCTAGACTTATCTGCACGTGTGCGACCTCAGCATCTTTTAAAACGGAGGCGATATTTTCATTAATAAAGGTGCCATTGGAGGCTATTGAGATGATGAAGCCCTGCTTATATGCCTCTTTTATGATATCGATGAAATCCGGCCTCATCATAGGTTCGCCACCTGTGAACTCTATTCGGACCACTCCCGCATCCCAAAGGCCTCTTAAGACCCCGTAGATCTCTTCTGTAGTCAGTTCATTCTCAAATGCCCTGCCTGAGTTATTAAAGCAATATACACAATTGAGATTACAGGCATTAGTCAGCTCCCAGCTAACCATCATGGGATGGTAATTATCATTTGCCATTAACCAGCATACTCCTTGGCATTCAGCATTTTCATAATTTATTCCAACACGTTTCTCGACAATGCCCATCCAGATCCCAAACTACAGAGACCAGAGCATATTGCACATGGTGTAATATGCTCCTCTATGGATGTTTCAGCTATCTTTACGCCAATAGCAGTTACAGTACAGCTTTGCTTACACGCCAACATGTTGGATCGCTTCCAAAGAAATCTCCGTTAAATAGCAGCGCCAGAGCATGACAGTGGCCACCGCAGATATTTCTATAATCACAACTACCACAGGCGCCTTTCAATGAGTCAGGATCAAACTCCCTGAAAGCCCTGAAAACTGCGGCATTTTCCCAAATTTCGGAGAACTTCCCCGTACGAATGTTGCCTGCATAGAATGGAATGATATCACAAGGAGTAACCACACCGTTCGGCATGATGACACACCACGATCTTCCTCCCTGGCAGGTAAATGTCTTCTTTCCATTTCCAGAGAGTTCGTTGGAGATGGCGCTATCGAAAAATCCAGGATTATCGCATATTATGGAGATCCTATCTTTATAGGCTTCAGAAAGTCGACGGATAGCTTTATTAAATCTATGCATATCGTCGCTATTTAACATGAGATCTTCTTTATATCCAATCCCCCTACCTACAGGATGGAACAGCTTCGCTCCAAACAAATCCGCGTTTAAATTAACTGCCAGATTAGCTAACTGGTCTAGCTCAGGTAAAGATTGTCTCGTTACTGTTGTTCGTATATGTGTAACTACCCCCACATCTTTCAGTCGTTTTACAGCATTGACTGCCCCTTCAAAAGCACCATTACCCCTCAAGAAATCGTTGCTTTTCTGGGTGCCATCGATGCTTATTTGCACATGCTCCACGCCAATGTCTTTAAAAAATTCTGCTGTTTTTTTATTAATCAATAGCCCGTTTGAACATATTGAGATCGCTAAATCCGAGGACTGCGCAATATTCAGCATCTCCATAAAGTCATGCCTAAGTAATGGCTCACCTCCGCTGAACTCTATATTTATTGTTCCTGCATCATATAAGTCAGCAAACAATTTTTTTATGTCCTCCAAAGTAAGTTCGTCTGGAAGAGGCTGACCTGCATTAAGGTAACAGTGCCTGCATTTAGCGTTGCATGCACTTGTAACCAGATAGGTAACTTCTGCTGGATAATAATCTGTCATTGATTCACTTCATTAGGGTTGCTTTTGCGAATCATACCCTTTTGCTCCAATTCGTCAACCACGTAAAGCACATCAGTTTCCGCTATTTTCAGATCTACTCCGTAATATTTTGCATAATTCTCTATTATTTTATCTAATGAATTTTTATCAATAAGATCCCATATAAATTTTGCTGTTTCATTTAAATCTACATACACGCATGATCTAGGATCATACAAAATCATCCTTGATTTAAGATCTCTCTCTCGCAACCCATTATTCTTTTTCAGTATTTCATTTTCCTTAAGCATAATATATCTCCTATCTAAAAAAATCACTGCCTAAATTAGCAGGCAGTGGAACACCTATAGATAACAGACGCCTATATCCGTCATTGCTAATGGCATGAGTGTTCAGGTCTAACTACAACTATTTTCACTGTGGGCTTTATATAATCTCCCATCTATATCACCTCCATTTTTATCGTGCCTCTTATGCGAATTTAGACCGCCTAAGAGTATTTGCTACAATTATGAAATATACTCATAATATTTAAGCTTTTCCGAATTAATCATAATACATATAGCGTATATATTCTATTTAATTCATATATTTTGTTACCTGACACTCTAAGACTATGGGCAACCTCTAGACTTTGACATTCCATACCAAAGAACAGGCCGCAATAAACACGACCAAACTGAGGAGGCGCACCTGCAGCTTTGTGAAAGGATATTTAAAATAACAAATCAATAAGGCAAGCTTAATGAAGACTCGATGCTGGTAATTCCCGCTATAGGGACGCATAGCATCCCGTTAAACAGATTACGCAAATCTGCCCTGTGCTTTCCTGCTTCAGCTTTTTTCCAGATTAAGAAAAGATTTTACTCCAATGTAATCTCAATTTATCTTTATATAATGAAAAGCTTTATTACTTAGTGCTAATATCATCAAAAAAACTAGGAGGAATTAATACGAAAATTTGGATGTATGGGGCCGTAGCGATGGCCTTATGCATATTGTGGGCGATCATGCCGGCCACTGCTGCTGATAATGTGCAGAGCACCTATGATGCCACAAATGCCAGTATTGGGGACGCTTCAAATGGAACCTTGCGCATAGGTACTTCACAAGTATATGATAGGGTAGGCTTTTTCCCGCCTGGCGCAGGACGACAGTGGAACGTTGCGATTCGTGGTCTGGTAACCGAACCATTGGTTCAACACGGCTCAGATCTGGAGATATTGCCAGCTCTAGCCGAAAAATGGGAAATGAAAGATGATTGTAAAACTTGGATATTTTATCTCAATGAGAATGCCAGTTGGCACGATGGCGAACCGGTAACTTCCGAGGATGTGAAATTTACCAACGAATTCATCCGAAAAACAGATAGCAGATATGAGGAGTTCATGCAGGAGTACCTCGACGGGATAGAGACACCTGATGAACGTACTGTAATTTTCCACATGAAAAAACCATTCTCACCATTCTTGACATGGTATACTCTTGGAGGACAGGAGATCATCCCAAAGCACATATGGAAAGATATAAGCCCTGAAAAGGCAGGGGAATCCGAAGATATGACCGGTTTTGGGCCATTTGTTTTCGAGAAGCTGGATAATGATAGGAACGTAATTGTCTTCAAGGCAAACAGCGCTTACTTCTCTGAGAAGCCAAAAATCGCTCGTGTTGAGATTCACATGTTCAGAACCGAGGATAGCATGCTATTGGCACTTAAAAAAGGCGACATAGATATGGCAAGCAAAATCGAAGGGTCCTCTGTGCCTTCTCTTCTACGCGAAAAAGACATTAAGACTGTGCTTACCCCAAGCCTGTCTATGAAAAATATATGGTTCAACGTTCGCAACTACCCAATAAACATAACCGGGGTCAGACAGGCAATGGCATATTGCATAGATTACGACCAGCTTGCCCAGGTTTCTATACTGGACTATGGTGAGGCAGGTGGCTATGCCCCGGATATGTCTTCAGATATGTGGTGGTTCGATCCCAATGCTACCAGGTACTCGAGAAACGTGACCATAGCGAACGATCTGTTGAACTCCACAGGCTTCAATGATACCGACAACGATGGAATTCGTGAGCTTCCAGATGGAAACGATCTGGCGATCAACCTCTATGTTCCAGGACCCGATGCTTCCTACATGAGGGAAGCTGAGCTGATAAGCAATTGGATGAAAGACGCAGGGATCAAAATTGAGATTGAGGGCGTGGATTACCCTGTTTGGGTAGAAGAGTTCCTTCAAAAGCATTCGTTTGACACGCTGCTTACAACTACGTCGCTGCTCGACAGCCCGTACAAGAGTGCCTATGTAGATCTGATATACTGCGATATACCAGGATATAAAAATAATACCGGCTTCTGTGAGCTGGTGGATTCGCTGCTTGGTGCAACCACAAGAGAAGAACAGAAAGAGAAATCGTTTGAGATACAGGAGATGCTCGCAAGAGATGTTCCAGGAGTGACATTGTACTCTGGTGACGCCATAGATGCGTATAGGACTGACAAATTCAGTGGTTTCGTCCCCGTAGCCGGTGATGGGATAGCAACTCGTCTATCTGTGTGCAATGCCCATCAAATCGCATCATGACCCCTGGCACCTGGCTACATGAGATACAATTCGAATTATTTTTTTCTTTTTTAGAGCAGTATTGTCATGTCACAACTCGTCGGTCCTTGTACCTCCGCTTCCCTCCTCCAATCCAAATCCGATCAGCACGAAGCTTAAGACCGCAAGAGAGATGCAAATTCCAGGAGGCAAGTACCACCACCAGTAGCCGTTGATGAATCCGCCTCTGGAGAATGCGTAGTTGAGCATCATCCCCCAGCTCTTCTGCAGCGGATCGCCCAGCCCCAGGAAGCTCAATGAGGCCTCAGTCAGCATCGCGCCTGCCACTGCCAGTATGAACTTGGCGAGGATCACTTGCAGAGTGTTTGGCAGAATATGCCTCAGGACGATGTAGACGTCGCCTGATCCCAGAGCCTTAGCAGCCTCCACAAATGGCATCTCCCGCAGCTGCAGGACCCGCGAACGTACCACGCGGGCAGTTGATGTCCACCAGAGGGCTGCAATCACGATCACGATGTTCCAGATGCTCGGACTCGTGTGCGCCGCCAGGATGATCATGAGAGGCAGCGCAGGTATGATGAGGATGATATCTGTGAGCCCCATGAGCAACTCATCTGCATAGCCGCGCAGGTAGCCTGAGAAGAGGCCGACCAGCGTCCCTATGGCAACAGAGACAAAGGCTGCGAAGAAGCCCACCAGTAGGGAGATGCGCGTGCTGTACACAAGCTCGCTGAAGATGTCCTGGCCTATGTCGTTGGTCCCCAAAGGATGCTCAAAGCTCGGTGTCAGGAAAGGCCGGCCTGGCTCCCAGGGATCGAAAGGAGCGATGAGAGGAGAGAATATCGCCAGTATCAGGAATAGAGCCAGCAACGCTATTCCAAAAAGCACTGGCCACCTCAGCTTTCGAATGCCGAAGGCCGCCATGTGAAGCCTGCTATTAGTTTGGCTGGCAAACGCGCTCATTCAGCATCGCCTCCCCGTAACCTAGGATCAAAGACTGCATAGAGCACGTCTGCCAGGAAGTTCGCAGCCAGAACGAAGACTGCGGTTACAAGGAAGCTGCCGTGAAGCAGCGGATAGTCGCGGGCCATCACTGCATCGTAGATGAGCGTGCCCATCCCGCCCCAGGAGAAGACGATCTCCACCAGCAGCGCTCCTGAGACCATGAAGCCGAAGTCGAGGGCAATCACAGTGATTAAGGGAAGCAGAGCATTGCGAAGCACATGCCTTAGCAGGACTGACCTCTCGCTCAATCCCTTTGCCCGCGCAGCGAGCACGAATCCCTCTCCAGAGACCTGCAGCACTGAGCTTCTCATGATGAAGTAGTTGTAGGTGGCGCCAAATAGTGTCAGCACTGACATGGGCAGCGTCATGTGCCAGAGGATGTCTTTGAGCTTTTCGAGACCCGCTAAGCCGCCTTCTGTGATGCCGCTTAAGGGAAATAAGTCAAGGTAAAAAGCAAATATCATCACTGCGATCATGGCCAGCCAGTAATGAGGCATGGAGTAGACAAAGAGAGTTCCCAAGGTCAAAGCTGAGTCCAGGCCTCCGCCCTTCCAACCGGCCATAGATCCGGCCAGAATTCCAAGAAGCGCTCCTAGAATCAGCGCAGGCACGAGGATCACCAGCGTCCACTTGAGCTTGAAGGAGATCACATCTCTCACAGGCTGCATATAATGGAAAGAATATCCGAGATCTCCTTGGCTCATGCTCTTCAG
>CAZXDN010000058.1:9914-17140 GCA_964639235.1 uncultured Methanotrichaceae archaeon
CAGGCTGCATATAATGGAAAGAATATCCGAGATCTCCTTGGCTCATGCTCTTCAGGTAGGTCAGGTACTGCTCAGGCAGTGGCCTGTCCAGGCCGTACTGAGACTTCAGCTCCTTCACGAGATCAGGGGATTTATAGTAAACCTCCTCGCCCAGAATGCTCATAAATGGGTCGCCTGGCATCATCCTTGGTATGAGGAAGATCAAGGTGATTATGAGAAAGAGCGACATTAGATAGCGCATGGCCTTCCTGACCAGGTAACAAGAGATCATCTTTTCAATCGATCCTCTTAGATTGTTGTTTCGACTGCTGTTCTCTTCATTTGACCCATCTCTTCATTTGATCCTGTAATCTTGGCTTGCTGCTTTAGTTCGGGATCTGGTTCTGCAATCTGAGATTGCGTTTTCAGATTGATAGCATAAGAATCTTGTGATAAATCTGATTATTTAAGACCAAACATCTCTGCACAATCTTGAAGTAACATTATTTCCCTGAAAAACGGCGATGCCCTTAGATGATCCAGGAAAGACCTCCACCACTAAAGAGACGACATCAGCTGCAGAGAGGACAGCAGCTGCAAAGAGGACTTCAGCTGCAGAAATAACTTCAAATGAAAAAGCGATTTCAGATACAGAGACTAATTCGACCAAAGAGGCGACTTCAGGCAGCTATCTCTCCAGGCTGAAGAGCTTCAGCGCTAACGCCAGGCTGTATTTGCTGTTCGTCTTCATGATAACGCTAAACGTGGGAATCTACGGAGTGATCTTCAACCTGTATATCTTGAGGCTGGGGTTCAGAGAGGATTTTCTGGGGCTGATTCTCTCCATATCGTCAGCCTCGATCGGATTATTTGCAGTACCTGCAGCATTTGTGTGCGACCGCCTGGGAAGGAAAAGAACGCTGCTGCTCTCATCTGTGCTTCTAGCACTATCGCTTCTATTTCTCTACAACACGGGATCTGAAGAGCTGCTGGTCGTCTTCAGCATAGCATATGGCCTGGCGCAAGCCTTGAGCCTGGTCACTGGGGGCACGCTCATGGTCGAGAACTCGACGGCTTATGAAAGGATGCATCTCTTCTCGGCATATTACATGATCTACACGTTCTCTACGCTCTCTGGAAATATGATAGGCGGCTTCCTGCCTGGACTTCTTGGGGATCTGTTCTCATTAGATCCAGATGGAGCCCTGGCCTACAGGCTTACTCTGTATGTGTCGCTTGCAGCTGCCGCATTCTCATTCCTGCCCCTGGCATACATCATAGAAGCAAGGCCATCTAAAGGCGAGGCAAGCTCTGGGCAGCTCCAGATCTACAGATCCCTTTTCAGCTCCAGGACAGTTCGCAGGATGATCCTGATCTTCTGCCTCTACGGATTGGGCTGGGGCGTATCACTGCCCTACTTCAATGTGTACCTGGATGCAGTTTTAGGGGCAAGCGCAGACCAGATAGGTGCGATCTTTTCAGCGTCGCAGCTCACAATGATGATCGGATACTTTTTGGTGCCTCTGCTCACTGAAAAGCTGGGCAAGATCAAGGTGGCATCTGCAGTGCAGGTTCTGTCAATACCGTTTCTCCTCCTCTTCACTTCCGCCTCAGGAGTGATGGTCGCTGCGTTCGGATACGTGATGCGCTACCTGCTCATGAACATGGCAAACCCCGTCCTGAACAGCTTTAAGCTTGAGATAGTTCTGCCTGAGCAGAGGTCGGTGATGAACAGCATAACCTGGATGGCGTGCTACTCATTCGTAGGTGTTGGAACTTATGCAGGAGGCCTGATGATGGCAAAAGGGCAAAATGCAATGCCTTTCCTGGCCACAGGCGCGCTCTACGCATTGACAGCAGCTCTGTACTTTGTTTACTTTGACCAGGTGGAAAGAAGACAGAAGAGCCAGAGATAGATTTTGATTAAGGGAGAGATAGTTGATGGCAAAATGTAAGGCATGAAAATCTCATGCCTTAAAATATTTCCCAGCAGTCTCCAGCGCCCTTGCTATCAGCTCAGCGCCCTTGTCCACATCGCTGAGGCTTAGTACCTCGACTGGCGAGTGAATGTACCTGGTGGCCACGCTGATGAGGCCTGTGGGAATGCCCTGGCGGGTAAGCTGGATTGCAGTTGCGTTTGTGGTCCCGCCCTCTGCAGCATCCAGCTGAATCTCGATGCCAGCATCCTTTGCAGTCTGAACCAGCCACTCGATCACGTTCTCGTTGGCTATGAGCCCACGGCCAGAGGCGTCTGCTACTGTGACCACAGGCCCCTTGCCCATCTCCAGAGGAGAGTCTTTCATCTCTATGCCGGGATGGTCTCCAGGAATGGTCACATCCGAGGCGAGAGCCACATCAGGGTTGAGGCTGTAAGCGCAGGTCTTGGCACCTTTGAGGCCTACCTCTTCCTGGGATGTTCCAACCACATAGATCTCGGACTTGGACTTGGTCCTCCTTATGGCCTCGATTATCATGACCATCCCAGCGCGGTTGTCGAAGGCCTTGCCTGTGACTCTATCGCCCAGAAGAGATGTGAACGTCCTGTCTATGGCAACAGGCGTTCCTGGAGCAATTCCAAGATCTGCGACCTCTTTTGCGTTTTTAGCCCCTATGTCTATGAACATGTCCCTGGCCTCGACTATCTTCTTCCTCTCCTCCTCTTTCATGACGTGTATGGGCTTGGAGCCTATGACTCCAGGAACCGGGCCCGACTTGGTGTAGAGGATCACCCTCTGGTTGAGGAGAGTCTGGTCGAACCAGCCGCCTATGCGGATGAAACGTATGAAGCCCTTCTCGTCCACGTACTTGACCATGAGGCCTATCTCATCCATATGTGCCTCTATCATTATCGAGGGCTTCTCCCCGTGCTTGATGGCTATGACATTTCCAAGGACATCAGTCCCAACCTCGTCCACGTAGTTCTTGATCTCATCTTTGAATATGGCCTGGATGTAGCCTTCCCTGCCCGATATGCCGTTGGCGTTGCTGAGCCTCTCTAAAAGCGATTTTATGTCACTCATTTTTTCATCTCTTCGAATTATCTCTGTGTATTTCTATCTTGAAAATTATAAGTGTAGCTCTTGCAGAGATCAGGTCCCCCGATCAGGTCTCCCTGACCCTGGCCCCCTGGTTCCTCGCCCTCGTGACCAGGACCTCGCCGCCGAGGTCGCCAAGAGCCTCGCTTGCCGCAGCCTCGATATCCCTCGTCCCTGAATCGGCCACGGCATAGACTGTTGGCCCGAAAGACGACAGGCCTGAGCATGCTGCTCCAGCTTCTCTCATATCTGCCATCAGCTTCTGGACCAAGGGGTGTTGCAGCATCACCTCGACCTTCTTGAACCCCAGCTCCTGCACCCTGTTCACTGCAGACCCGAACTCATCTAGATCCTCTTCGACGAGAGACGGAACCATCCTGACCAGGATCTGGTAGCACAGCTCGTGAACATCTGCCACTGGCACAGGACAGTACTCCTTGAAGATGTCAAGCTCAGCTTTTCCGTGTGCGCCTTTGGGCAAATCCGGCATGGCAAGTATGATCTTCCAGCTCTCAGGAAAGTTGTGCCGTGCAATTATCTTAGGGGGGGTCACCCCTGACGATGCAGACGAGGGCCTGAAGTCAGACTTATCTCTTCCAGGCCCAAATGAGTGGCCTCCATCTACTATGAACCCGCCCATCTCGAAGGCTGCTGTGCCAATGCCGCTTGTGCCCCCGCGGCTGATCATCCTGGCAATTTCGCGGGCGCTTACCTGCTTTCCGTAAAGCTCGCAGATGGCCTTCCCTGCGGCGATGCCAAGCTGCGTGCCTCCCCCAAGCCCCACGTGAAGCTTATACCCATTCCTGATCGAGAGCTTTGCACCACCTAGCTTCATCTGCGCCATAACAGCCCTGGCTGCTGCTTTCGCCCTGTCGGCGTTATCCCCTTCGACTACCAGCTCTTCAGACCGCTCTGCTTCCAGGACGATGTTAGGCTCGTCAAGGGCAACTCCGATTCCTCCATCGACCCTGGAGGCGGCGCCTGTGAGGTCTGTCAGCGTCATGTGAATGCGAGAAGGCGTCTCAATTACCACCTTCTTCTTGTCCTGGAAGTGGTTGTATGGAAATGTCTCATTGATGGAGATCAGAGGCTCTCCATGCCTGAAGATCTTGTACTTCCTTGAGAGCAGAATCTCCTTTGGAAATATCTTGAACACCAGGCCCAGATCTCTATCTGCCAGGGAGAAGCCCGCATCGATTATGTCGCGCCTGGACTCGATGCTGTGCTTCTTCAGAATCGCGCCTATCGGGATATCGGCCCTCGTCAGGTCATCCTTAAACCAGGGCTCCAGCCTCTTTATCGGGGTGTGCGACACTGCATAGATCAGAGTCTCGCCTGTGCCTGAGCTCTTCAGCTTCACTATCCTGTAGTTGACGTCGTCCCCAGGCTCCAGTGCCAGATCTTTTGCCACAGATTCGTCTGCAGGCACCACCTTCTGGACCAGGGTCTCGATCTCCACAGGGCTTCCAGTGACAACCTCCAGCAGGCTGGTCACCGATCCGTCCGTTCCAAGGAGCATCTTCTGCACTGGGCTTAGCCTTCCCAAAACCTCCTCAAGTTTTGAGATCTTCTGGGCGATTGGACCTGCGCAGGACATGACCTAAGATAGGCTCCCGGCAGGAATAAAGTTTTATCCCTCACTGACCTGATGTGGCTAATAGTTTCGAGAGGTGTCTTTATGTCCAACACCAGCGGTGAACGCACATCCAGGATATCGGGTTTATACAAGCTTCCTCCGGCTGAAAGGCTTAAGGCGGTGGCTGCAGCTTCGGGCTTGAGCCCAGAGGCAATCGAGCAGATCAACTCTGGCCTGAAGATCGATCAGGCAGACAAGATGGTCGAAAACGTCATAGGCCTCATGCAGGTGCCGTTGGGCGTTGCCACCAACTTCGTGATCGATGGAAGAGAGATCATCATCCCCATGGCCACAGAGGAGCCATCTGTAATCGCCGCTGCCAGCAATGGAGCCAGGATGGCAAGGCCTGGGGGCGGCTTCACAACTTCGAGCACTGGCCCTGTGATGCGCGCCCAGATCCAGGCTGTGGGCATCTCTGATCCCTATGGCGCTAAGATGGCAATCCTGGAGAAGGCAGGAGAGCTGGCAGAGGCTGCCAACTCCAAGGACCCCATGCTCGTCAAGTTCGGCGGCGGAGTGAAGGACATAGAGGTCTATGTCATAGATTCGAGAGTTGGCCCGATGGTCGTGACCCACCTGATAGTCGACTGCAGGGACGCAATGGGCGCAAATGCAGTAAACACAATGGCCGAGTTCCTGGCGCCCAAGATCGAGGCGATCACAGGCGGCAAAGTCTACCTCAGGATCATCTCCAACCTTGCTGACAGGCGCCTGGCGAGGGCCAGGGCGATCTTCAAGGCTGAAGAGATAGGAGGCCCGGAGGTCGTAGACGGCATAATCCAGGCTGCGGCTCTGGCAGAGGTAGATCCATACAGGGCTGCAACTCACAACAAGGGGATAATGAATGGGGTTACAGCTGTGGTGCTCGCCACTGGAAACGACACCAGGGCAGTTGAGTCGGGGGCTCACGCATACGCATCGATCAGCGGGCGGTACAAGTCGCTCACCTGCTACGAGAAGAACGCAGATGGCGACCTCGTGGGCACAATAGAGATGCCTGTGGCGGTAGGCCTTGTGGGCGGCGCAACACGCGTGCATCCCGTTGCCAGGGCAAACGTCTCAATGCTCGGAGTGAAGTCCGCAGACGATCTCTCCAGGATAATCGCCTCAGTTGGTCTCTCACAGAACTTCGCGGCCTTGCGAGCGCTGGCCTCTGAAGGAATACAGCGCGGCCACATGTCCCTTCACGCCAAGAACGTGGCAGTCCAGGCAGGGGCAAAGTGCGACATGATCGAGATCGTGGCTGCCCGAATGGCCGCTGAACGCATGATAAGCGTTGACAGGGCTGCAGAGATCATGAAAGAGATGGGCCAGGATAAATCTTGAGCACTGGAACCTTGAGGTTGAGATATTGAGGTTGGGAGATTGAAGCTGGGAGTTCTGGGTCCGGAAGGCACCAACTCTGATAGGGCTGCCAGGCGCTGGATGCCCGGCGCCCAGCTCGTGTACTTCGACGACTTCGAAGACGTCCTCCTGGCTGCAGAATCAAAGTCTGTAGACGCTGGAGTTGTCCCACTGGAGAACAGCCTCGAAGGAGCAGTGGGCCTGGTGATGGACCTGCTCCTGAGGCTCGATGTGAAGATCATGGCAGAGATCAACGAGCCCATAAGGCACTGCCTGCTCGGCCAGGGGAGCGGCGAGGTCAAGGTGATCCTATCCCATCCCCAGGCCCTCGGACAGTGCAGGCGCTATATCCGCGAGCACTATCCAAAAGCTGAGATCAGGTCAACCGGCTCGACTGCACATGCGGCCAAGCTCGCACAGGAGTTTCCTGAGATGGCAGCCATAGCCGGCGCTGGAGTTGCAGAAAAGTACTGCTTGAAGGTCCTGGCAAGGGAGATACAGGACGGACAAGACAACATCACCAGGTTTGCAGTCGCCGGAAAGGAGATGCCTCAGGCCACTGGAAGGGATAAGACGTCTCTTGCCATCTATCTGGACAAGGACAGGCCCGGCGCCCTCTGCAGCATCCTAAATGAGTTCTCGGCAAGGAAGATAAATCTGACAAGAATAGAGTCCAGGCCGAGCAGACAGGGGCTTGGAGACTACTATTTCTTCATAGACCTGGAAGGCCATATCTCAGATCCGACTGTTGCTGAGGCTTTGGAGGTCATACACGAGAATGCCGTCCAGATAAAGATCCTGGGATCTTACCCCAGGATCTGAAATTCTCATTTATCTGGCACATCAAGATCTATTGCTGTCCCCGTTCTTTGCCTTCGCCTCTGGCCTATCGGCTCTCAGGACGTCATATGCGATCGGTGCTCTTGCTTTCGTAATCTTTGCCCTCCTCTACAAGCGTTCTCACTCTGTGACCGCCTTTTTCGCCCCCAATTTCCCCTCCGAGATGGCCAGCCTCAGTCACAGTCATCTCGCCAGTGCCCTCCTTTTCCAGTATTCTCTCATCCTCAGCAGAGAGATGGCCTGTCTGTTCAAGCTCCCTCTCAGTCTTTTCAGCTCTGCTCGTTCCCTTACTTTCCCTTCTCGTTTCAGCCATTTTACCGCCTCCGTTATTTCGTTAAACTTGCGTCCATATTCTGACTTTCACATAAAGGGCTCACAGCAGAGGCAACTGG
>CAZXDN010000059.1:0-14764 GCA_964639235.1 uncultured Methanotrichaceae archaeon
TATCAAAGTCGGGCCCAGATTGAAGCCGTAAATGAGTTCAGTGCTCCGGTTGGGATTTGAACCCAAGTCGAAGGAGTGAGAGTCCTTCATGATTGGCCGAGCTACACTACCGGAGCGCGTGCGCCACAACAGGCGCGGATAGCGGTGGACTTGAGATTATTTAAGCTTTACGATGCTCTTGGTAGAGATCGCAGATTCCCTTAAGCGAGCACTGGTCGTGCAAGGGGTTTCTGGCCCTGCAGATGCGCCGCCCGTGGCGTATCAGGTTGAGATGAAGCGAGAGGTACTTCTCCTGGGGGGTGCACACTTCCAGAGCCCTTTCGGCATCCTTGATGCTGGCGTCCTCAGGCACGAGCCCAATCCTCTTTGAGACTCTGTAGACGTGTGTGTCCACAGGCATCAGGGGCATCCCAAAGGCAAACAGAAGCACCACTGCAACGGTCTTCGGCCCAATCCCAGGCATGGACAGGAGGTAATCTCTGGCCTCTTCAGGAGCCAAATCCTTCAGAAAACCAAGATCTATAGACCCAGAATCCTCCTTTATCCTGGAGAGCACAGATTTGATCCTACCAGCCTTTATGCCTGCGAGGCCGCCTACCCGGATCTTGTCTGCGATCTCCTCTTCATTTGCGGCCAAAAGAAGCTCCCATTCTGGATAAGCAGACTTAAGCCGTCCAAACGCCCGCAGGCAGTTGACATCTGTGGTGTTCTGCGAGAGGATAGTGGAGACAAGGAGGTCTGCGGGATCGACTGTACTGGCGCGCACAACCCCGTAGTCCTCCTCCAGAAGCTCGATGCACTCATCTATCTTCGACTGGCAGCTCATCTGCAAAGGTAGCTCCCCGCCCAATTAAATATCTTCGTCTCCACAAAACTTCGCCTCTGAATTGGGAAAACGTTTTACCTGGGGGCGAGTGTAGAGGTTGATGCACTTCTCAGAGCTCTACCTGTACCTGGTCTCGCTGCTGATAGGCGCACTTATAGGAACAGAGAGGCAGCGAAGGCTGGTCGATGCTAAGATCAGAGGCGTGGCAGGACTGCGCACGTTCGTCCTGATCTCGATTTTGGGCACCCTCTCAGCCACGATGGCAGAGCATTACGGCCAGAACTTCATGGTCCTGGCTTTTGGAAGCTTTGCAGTGATGGTCGCTGTGGGATACTCAAGTGCAGCCAGGGTTCCCGGAAGAGTGGACTTCACATCAGCCGTTGCAGCTGTTGTGACATTCGTCTTGGGAGCGCTTTGCCACTTCGAAGACGACCTGATACTTCCAGTGGCCCTGGCCATACTGACCACATCGGTACTTGCCATCAGGAGGACTTCTCACCTCTACGTGGAGATGCTGAGCGAGACAGACATCCTCGACACCCTCAAGATGGGGATAATAGCACTTGTAATCTACCCCATACTTCCAGACAGCACGCTTGACCCCTTCAACGTCCTCAACCCCAGGCAGATCTGGCTGATGGTGGTCCTGGTGAGCCTGATAAGCTATGCAGGCTACGTCCTCATGAGAATCCTGGGAACTGAGAGGGGTTTGAACCTCATGGGCTTCTTAGGGGGTCTTGCCTCAAGCACCGCTGTGACCACATCTATGGCAGCGGGTGTGAGAGAGAACAAAGAGATCATGTCCTCCGCAGTTCTCGCGACCACTGTCGCCAGCTGCACAATGTTTGCAAGGGTCCTCTTCATAGTCCTGGCTGTGAACAGGGACCTGGTGATGTCCCTTCTTCCCCAGATGCTGAGCATGATCGTCGCAGGCCTTGTAATCGCCTACCTCCACCTCAGGAACAAGAGCCAGACAGGAGCTGAAGTCGCGATAAAAGACCCATTCAGAATAGTCCCTGCGCTCAAGTTCGGCGCCTTCTTCGCCTTTGTGCTTGTGGTATCAAAGCTTGCCAGCACCTACTTCGGAGACGCGGGGATATATGCAGCAAGCATAATCGCGGGCCTCGCAGATGTCGATGCCATAGTGCTTACCATGTCAACACTGGCCAAGACTTCTCTGGGGCACGAAATTGCAGTCACTGCAATCACCTTGGCAGCCATTACCAACACTTTAGTCAAGCTCACAATATCGTACGTGCTTGGCACAAGGGAGTTTGGAAACAGGATCGCCAGAGTATTTCTGCCAATGATGGCAGTGGGGCTTCTGGTAACAGTCTTGGTCTAAAATAGGACAGCTCTGAGAGAGATGGGCCCGACGCGATTCGAACGCGTGATCCCCGCCGTGTAAGGGCGATGTCATAACCAGCTAGACCACGGGCCCTGCCCTCTCACAGTATTCTGTTGTGATATTAGATCTTATCGCTTAACATCTGCAGAGGTCTTCACAACTGCAGGGTTCTCGACTGATCTCTTGGATGCACTGGAAGCCTCATGCCTTCGTATGTACATCCCAGTCATAGTGTCCTCCAGTATCTTCTCTGAAGGCTTTGGTGTGGCGAGGCTCACAACTATCAGGCCCACTACCGAGAGCAGGAAGCCGTACATGCTGGGATGCATGGGAAGCTGCCAGCCGCCGAACCTGACCATGTAGCTCACAAAGGTCACACCGATTAGCCCGAAGATCATAGAGGCGATTGCTCCCTCGCGGGTGGCTCTTCGCCAGTACAGGCCTCCCAAGAGAGGCGCCACGAAGCAGGAGAGCATGAACCCGATTCCCATCCAGATGAGCCAGGCCAGGAGGTCTGGCGGATTGTACCAGGCAAGAGCCAGTGTGAGCACAGTTGCAGCCATGATGGAGGCTCGACTGAGCATGGTCACAGTCTTGTCTGAGGCATTGGGGTTGAGCGCCCTCTTGTAAATATCCCAGCTGACATAGCTTCCAATTGTGAGCATCAGCCTGTCTGTGGTAGACATCACAGCAGAGAGCACAATTACAGCCACGAACGGGGCGAAGAGGTGCGGGAAGACGTACCCTGATGTGGAGATAAACGAGTAATCCGATGGATTGGCAACGCCTGTCGGCAGAGTGATTATCCCGTCCTGGACCATCGACCTTGCAGCAAACCCTGTGATCTTGGTCATGTACATTATGATCACATACACGACGAAGGCTGCCAGAGGCGCCCACTTGAAGTACTTGATGTCGCGGGCTGCCAAGACGTTGTTCACCACGTGCGGGGCAGCTGCAAGGCCAAAAGCCAGCAGGAAGAAGAAAGAGACGAGATACTCAGGCGTCAGGAAGGCGTATTTCGCATAAGGCGGGTTCATCTGTGGGTAGGCTAAAGCGACCATGTTCGGGTCGATGCTCGCAAGGACTGTATTGATGTGAGTAAGTCCGCCTGCAGACTGTATGACCGCAGGAGCCACTATGATTACTCCGACCAGGATCATAATTCCCTGGATGAGCGAGGCCATTCCTATGGCATACAGCCCTCCAAGTATGGTGTAGCCCATGACGATCACCGCGCCTATCACCAGAGCATACTGGTAAGGTATGTCAAAGAGCCAGGACAAGACCATGCTTATCGAGACGTACTGGCCTATCAGGTAGATAAGCGAGATGATTAGTCCCACGAACGCAGAGACTCCCCTGATGCCTTTCTCGCTGTAGAACCTGTGTGCGAGGTAGTCCTGGACTGTGACATATCCAGTCTTTGCAGCTACAGAGTAGAGCTTGGTTCCGAAGAGGAGAATGCACACTGCAGCAGAGAGGGGAACGAAGATCTGCTCCCAGATGCTGGGCCAGCCAGTGACGTACCCCAGGCCCGCGACGCCCAAGATGGTCATCCCGCTGCAGATGCTTGCAACGACCAAAAGGACGAAGGTCCAGAACCCCAGGTTCCTTCCTGCAACAAGGAAGTCCTCAGAGGTCTTGATCTTCCTTGAGGTCCAGGCGCCTATGCCCACCAGGCCGACCAGATATGCCACGACTATTATTAAGCTAACGAAATCCAAAGCCGTCACCACCTTAGCGCCCATATAAGGAGCGCTATGGAAATCACTATGGGGATGCCGACGATCCCCAGAAACGTTTCAAACGGAAGTCCAAACACGAATTTTCACCACTGTCGCCATTTCTGATGTTAACGTGTCTCCTGTTAACACATACCACGCAGGAGTGTTATAAAAGTCTGACGTCTCATAAGGCGGCTAAAAAAGCTTATTTTTAATTAATAATGAATGTTATGCCAAATTAGCTTAATTAATCCTGATATTAGAGAGTATTTGACCAGTAATGTCTTTATATTTGCTATTAACCACAAAATCGTTCATCCAAGGCAATTTTGGGTCCATAAGGCGCCGCGCATAGTAGGGTTTTATACCCATAAGGACATTAGATCACCAAGATGAGAGGCCAGCTTTCCGAAAAGGGCAACGATCTCAAGTACCTCTGCGATGGCGTAGCAGCTGCTGTGGCCACTGCCATCAGCAGCATGGTGGGAGATCCAAAGAGTGGCGCCATGGTGAACATGGGCGCTGATGGAACGCCTACAAAGAGCATAGACCGAGCTGCCGAGGACGCAGTTCTCTCCAAGCTAAAGGAATCGGGCATAGGTTTTAGGGTCCTAAGCGAAGAGATAGGAGAGACGGTCATTGGCGATGTCCCGGAATATTTCCTCCATCTCGATCCCCTTGACGGTACATTCAACGCAGTTCGGGGAATACCCTTCTATTCCGTATCCATATTTCTCACAAAGGACGATTTTAGCTTTGGCTACGTCTGCGATCTGGCCAGGGGCCTGAAGTACTACGCTGAGACGGACAGAGGTGCCTATGCAGAGCCCGGCGGAAAGATAGTGACCTCCAGGGTCGCTGATCTGAATGACTTCAGCATCTCGGCTTACACCATAAGGCCCAACACCTCCAGAATAGTGAGAATTGGAGATAGGATTAGGAGAATCAGGACGCTGGGCTCAACCTCTCTTGAACTCTGCTATGTGGCATCTGGAAAGCTTGACGCATTTATAGACGTCAGAGGAATGCTCAGAGCTGTGGACGTGGCTGCAGGCATGCTCATAGTCCAGGAGGCAGGCGGAGTTGTAACAGATGCCTCCAACAGGAGACTTAAGCTCAATGGAGACATGTGGCAAAGGACAGATCTGATAGGGTCCAACGGCCTGGCGCACCAAGAGCTTCTGGAGCTCATAGGCGGTGGTGGGCATTAGAATAGGCTTCGTCTCCAGAAGGGAGATGGAGTCTGTGAAGCTGGTCGAGTCGCTGATAAACAAGTTCAAGTCCAGGGCAGAGATCTCTGTAGAGCCTGAGCTTGGAGAGAGGCTTGGAATGAAAGGAGCGCCAGTAGAAGAGATGGATGTGGACCTGGTAGTCTCAGTTGGGGGCGATGGCACAATTCTTCGAACCATTCATAAGATGAGAGATCCTGTGCCCATCCTGGGCATAAACATGGGAACTCTGGGGTTCTTGGTGGACGTAGAGCCAAGAGACGCAGTCAAGACCCTGGAGCACATCCTCTTCGGATTCGAGGTAGACGAGAGGTCGAGGCTTGAGGTGGCCTTAAACGGCAACGCCCTTTTGCCTGCAACGAACGAGGTGGCGCTTCTGACTGCGAGCCCAGCCAAGATGATAGACTTCGAGATAATAGTGGACGGTTCGCCCCTAGAGGCTCTGAGGGCAGATGGGATGATATTTGCCACAGCCACAGGCTCTACAGCCTACGCCATGAGTGCTGGCGGCCCCATAGTCGACCCCAGGGTCGATGCAATGGTACTGGTGCCTATGGCGCCGTTCAAGCTCTCTGCCAGGCCCTGGGTGATACCCGGAGACAGCATAGTGAGCGTCAGGCTGATCCATCCAGAAAAGGAGGCGTTGATCGCAGTAGATGGCCAGAGCACTGCCACCATATCCTGCCAGGACTCAGTGGTCATAACCAAGGCGAAGACTCCAGCCAGGTTCGTTCGAACGGCCAGAGACGGATTCTACGAGAAGGTGAAGAGCAAGCTCACCTGATAATTTTCCGCGATCTCGCTACTTCTGAGGCCTGCAGCCCTTGGACCTGTCCAGTATCTCGATTAGCTCTTCTGTCGTGTAGTTCGCTATGAGGTCCAAAAGCCGTTCTGTCTTCTTGTAGAAGTTCCTGATATAGGCTATGTGATCCAGAGTCTTATCTGAGATCTCGCACTCCTTCCAGGCCCTCAGATCCCTCTCTGTCTGGTCGAGAGCCGCCAGTATGATCTGAACCTCCTTCTTGACGTTGGTAACCATAGCAGCCCTTAAAGAATCGACATCTGAAACTGCGACGTAGTAGTACCGCTTGTCTCCAGGAGTGATCACCCTTTTGGCTAGCCTGAAGTTCTCCAACATGCCCATATTCGCGCTGACAGTGGACTTGCTGTAGCCTGTCTCCCTGACCAGATCGTCCATAGACAGTGGCCCGTCCGCCAGAAAGAGGGTGCCCCTGAGGACTCCTGAGGCATCGCTGTAGCCCTTCAGCCTTGCAGCCTGGACGCAGGCATCCACAATGTGCTTCTTGATATCGGGTTTATCACGATTCATCGTGCCATCATCATGAGAAATTACACCACAAGTTTTAAGTACTTTTCGCATGTTTCGGACGTTCAGTAAATTCCGAATGGGGCGCACTCAAGGAGATAATATGAGTAGCTTGGAAAAGCTTGGCTTATGGATTGCAGACAACCCCATAATAGTTGTGGTCGCTGCAGTGCTTCTGACATTTGCATCTCTGAACTATGCCCAGCAGATAACCATGCAGGGCATGAACACAGAGAACTTCGTAGGCAAAGAGTCGCCCCTCTACCAGCTCTATGACCACCTCTTCGTCGAGAGGTTCGGGACTCAATCCATAGTGGTCATAATAGAAGGAGATGACGTCACAAAGCCAGAGGTCCTAAAGGCGATGCTTCGCACCTCCCAGCAGATGGAGACCGTCCCAAAGGCAACTGGCACGCAGAGCATTGCCAACATAGTGGCAGATGCCTGGAGCGAAGAGACGGGCGTTAGAGAGATCCCATCATCCCAGGAGGAGATTGACAAAATCCTCTCCAGCGCCCAGGGAGTCAGTTCCATCCTGCCGGACAAGAGGCACACAATGCTCGCTGTGGAGATGCCGCTCTCTCTCTCCGAAGACGAGAGGAGCGAGCTTCTGACAGAGACTGAAGACGCAGTTAGCACGGCCGTATTTCCTCCAGATTACGGAACCACGATTACTGGAGACCCTGCACTCCAGGCCTCAATCATGGCAGAGATGACCAATAGCAACGGCCCGCTGATGGGATTGGCTGCAATACTGATGGTATTTGCCCTGCTCCTGGTGTTCAGGCACGTCAAGTGGCCACTGCTACCCCTGCCAATAGTGCTCTTAGGGATAGTCTGGACATTTGGGGCCATGGGCTTTTTGAAGATACCAATGACCATGGTCTCAATGTCTGCATTTCCCATACTCATCGGCATTGGAATAGACTACGCAATCCAGTTCCACAACAGGATTGATGAGGAGTTCTCAGTGGGAAAAACGCCCGCAGAGGCAGTTATGAACACAGTAAACCACGTAGCAGGCCCGGTCATCATAGCGCTGTTCATAACTGCAGCAGGATTCCTGAGCCTCCTCACATCATCAGTTCCCATGATCAGGGACTTCGGGCTCGTCTGCCTCATAGGCCTCTTCATGTGCTATCTCTCAGCCCTCTTCGTTGGTGTCACCACGCTCTACGTGGTCGAGCGCAAGAGCAACTCAGGCAGTAGGAGAGCTGCTAAGGCTGCCACTGAGGATTCTGGTGGAAGCGCAATTGGCAGTGTCCTGGAAAAAAGCGCAGAGTTCTGCATAGGCAGGTGGCAGGCAGTTCTTGCCATCGCCCTGCTCCTATCGCTTGCCGGCACATATGCTGACTTCCAGGTGCCTGTGGAGACAGACTTCAAGACTTACGTGCCCCAGGATCTGCCGCCGCTAGTCGAGTTCAGGCACATGGACAACATCTTCGGGGGAACTGACGAGATCAACCTCGTGGTCCAGGCAGACGACGTCACCGACCCAAGCACGCTCGAATGGATGGACGAGTTCAGCAGCTACATGGCCACATCAAGGGGCCAGGTTGTAGCAGCAACGAGCATCGCCACCTACATCAAAGCCGCCAACGGCGGAGAAATTCCGCAGGATAAGACTCAGATAAGAGATATAATCGACTCCATTCCAGCATCAATCAAAGGCCAGTACCTTGACGGCCAGGACACTGCCCTAATAGACCTCAACGTAGGCGAGGCGGTCTCCAACCTTGGAGTGGAGGGCGTAGACAGGCTCATCAAGGAAGTGGACAAGGACCTGGCATGGAATCCTCCGCCCCCAGGTGTCTCTGTGAGAGAGACTGGTGACCTGGTGGTGATGACCACAGTCATAGGAGCCCTCACCACCGGAAGGTCTGAGATGACACTTCTGGGACTGGTCCTGATCTTCTTCTTGCTCCTGGTTGTGTACAGGGACCTGATTAAGGCACTGCTTCCCGTTTTGCCCATGCTGGTCGTGATTGGCTGGATGGGAGGAGTGATGTACCTTGGAGGCCTCAAGTACACCCCCCTCACAGCCACCCTCGGAGCGCTGATACTGGGCGTGGGGTCAGAATACGCCATACTGATGATGGAGCGCTTCTACGAGGAGCTGGACAAGGTTGGAGACCCGATGAAGGCTCTAAAGACCTCGGTCAACAAGATTGGCTCTGCACTGATAGCCTCAGGCCTGACCACGGTCTTCGGGTTTGCAGCGCTCATAGCATCGCCATTCATGATCACAAACAACTTCGGCCTGGTCACAGTAATGGCGGTGATCTTCGCACTGCTCACAACGTTCACTGTATTCGTGGTGCTGATGCTTCGCATGGAGATAAGGCGCGAAGCTTTCGCATCTGCCACTTCAAAGATAAAAGACCTCAAGAGGAGGATGACGAGTTGAAACTCATCGAGATGGCCCTGTTCCTGGGCCTCATTGTCCTGGCCGCCACCTCAGCTCAGGCCGAGGATGTATATCGCTCGCCTGAGCAGGCAGCAAATACCTACATACCAGCGGCATCGCTCGACAACTACTGGACAGCCTATGGCGGACCGCAGCTCTCTGCAAGCATCAGTGGAACCAACGAGTTCTCAAGAGGAGACACGGTCACAGTCTACATAGATCTCACCAACTACGGCAAGATCATGGGCTTCGAGCAAGACGAGATAGCGAACACCCCAACTGAGTTTGCCCTGGCAAACCAGGAGCAGCAGCTTGAGGCAGAGAGGACCACCGCCCTTGGCATCAAGGCAACGCTCATCTCAGACGACCCAACAATAGAGGTCAAGTCCGGAGACCAGGTAGTCCAGTCGCTCAAGACAGGAGACAAGACCCAAAGCCCACTTAAGTACACCATAAAGATCGCCAAGCACGCTCCAGCTGGAGAGTATCCACTGAAGCTCATGCTCACCTACGACTACCAGTACAACGTCGAGGTCTACGCCAACAACTTCGATGCCTCAAAGGCATCTTTAAGCGGCTTCCAGACGTCATACTGGTACCAGAAGGCAAACGAGACGCTGGACGTCCCTGTATACGTCAAAAAGGCCGCAGACTTCAATATCACAGGCACCTCAGGAGACCTGACAGCAGGCCAGAAGAAAGAAGAGGTCACAGTGGCATACAAGAACACAGGCGAAGACCCTGTCACAGATGCCACTGCAAGGATCAGCATCTTCAAGCCGTTCTCATCTACTGACGACCAGGCCTATATCGGAGACCTGGAGCCAGGACAGGAGAGCACAGTGGTATTCAGGGTGGACGTGGACTCAGATGCGACTCCAAAAGAGTACGGAATAAACAGCGAGATCAAATACACTGACGTCAACGGCGACACTGTGATCTCAGAGAGCATGAAGATACCAGTCGCCGTCAAAGCAGCACAAAGCTCCCTCCTCCTGCCAGCTCTGGCAGTGCTGATAGTGCTGATCGCCATAGGAGGCTATCTCTATAAGAGGAGGCAGAAGAAGGCCTGAAGGCCTCCTCCTCTCCTGCTCAAACCAGCTCTTTTTATGCATCCGTAAGCACAGGGACAAGAACAAAAAAATCGCCAATCGACCAGCAGAACTGTCGAACAGAAAGGCCAGTACACTCTCGAAGACACTCGCCCACACATGAGAGGTGCGCCATCAACCGCTTCTGATCAAAAGTATTTCTCCCATCATACATTACAATATAGATGGTGATCTGCAAAGGGCATACCGCCGTAAATTATAGATACATTAAGATTTATATTTATAATGAAGTGACATATGGCAAAATCGCTATGCGCAAAAGCATGCACTGAAATTAAGCCAGACCAAATTCCGGCAATAGGGAATACAACAATCGCGCAGCGCTAAAGCACACTAAATATAATGAAAAGAGGATAAGGCCAGTCGGCAGCGAAAAAGCCAAGCTGGAAGCTTCAGGCCGGTAATCTGAGAAGGCATACAGACCTTCAACAGATTACGTATTTACACAGTGTAGGCCGAAGATCAGGTCATGGCCATGAGCTCCAGCCTCATGCGATCCTCGTCGCCTGTGCTGGTGCTTGACTCCACCATCTGTCCTTCTTCCTCCGGGATATAAGAGAGGTAAAGCTTTCTTCTCTTGCCCTGGGTTAGCTTGACGTGCCTCGGGTCGAGGTCAATGGCCCTCTTCATAACGCTTATGACAGTGGTCTTGTTCAAGCCCAGCATGTCTACAAGCTCGCTTGTGGTGTACCTTCCAGGCCTGTCCCTCATCAGATCTATGAGCGTCCTTGCATGGTTATCCAGCGCCCTGTACTCGCTCGATCCCTGGGCCTGCTCAGGCACGGCAGTGCGCGCCGCCCTTGCCTTCATCTGGCTCTTGAGATCTGCAACGTCTTTGGATAGCCTATCAACCTGGTCAATGAGCCTTCCAAGAAGCTCGACGTTGTTCTGCTTGGAGTTGAGCTCGCCTGAGATCTTGTCTATGGCCATTATAAGGGCAATCATCGCTTGTGTCTCTTTCTGCTCTCTCTCCACTTCAGCGGATTTGGTTTTGTATAGCTCCAAAAGCTCTTCGAACATTTATTCGCTACTCCTTTTATGAAACTCCAATTCTTTAGTCACTTTCAATCTATCTAAAAGGCCGCTAAATAGTCACTTTACTGCAAGTATAAATAGCTTTCTAATACTTGCAGTACATAATATTTATAAAATATGATCTTTGCCAGCACCGCGATTCTGTGCGCAGCAGGAGCCGCCTGCAAGCAGCACTGCATCCTCATTCAGGAGGCGCGGAAGTGATGTGATGTCGCTTATGATCCTGTCTGAAGCGTCTATGAGCAGAGGCGAAGGGCGGCTCTTCTGCTGGACCGTCAGCACCCCTAAATCCGCGGCTTTCAAAGCCTGGAGGTCGTTTAGCCCATCTCCGACCATGACCACCTTGTGATATGCGCCTTTTAGCCCCATCACCACCTCCTTCTTTCTTGAAGGCGTGGCCACAGGATAGATCCTGTCAGGGCTTATGCCCAGATGGGTCAGTCTCGACAGGCTCCTCATGCTGTCTCCAGACGCCAGGTATATGTCTGCGCCCATCGCCTCAAGGCACCCGATAACCTCTTTCAGGCCGCCAAACGGCCTGCCACCCGTGCTTATCGTGTGCGAGACCTGATGGCGCTCAGCGTCCACCACGAGGCCTGCAGTCTCATATGCATCAGGGCACCTTGCCATAACTGCTGCGTGAACCTCCTGGATGTCTGCCATCTTGGCATCAGAAGACCTCAGTATCTCCAATGCAGCCTCTCTTGAGACTGGAGTGCTGTAGCAGCTGATCTCCACCAGGTCTTCCCTGCCTTGGACAAAACAGCTCAGGGGCATGTCAGGAGGCAAAAGCTCAAGCTCAGAGGGATCGATCTGAGGCACTACGAGCGCTCTTGAGCCTTTCTCCATTATCAGCTCTGTCGTTATCACGTTCTCGATGAGCCTGGAACTGGATAGATCCTTGGCCACCCTGTACATGCGAAGAATCGTTCCCGCCACATCGAAGACTACTGCAAGGTCTCTCATCATACTGCCTCGCCTGCATCGACTTGAAGGTCACGGCCCGACGCAGATGCAGTCATGCGTCCTGGGCACCTGCAGAAAGCCCGCATCCTCCAAGGCGACATTGAGACGCCAACTTTGGAGCTTGGATGTGTTCAAACGCTATAGCCTTTGCGCGCCTGAGACTGCCTTGTGCAGTGCTCGCTCCCAATATGAGCACAGAGCAAAGAGTTTTTGCATACATGCCAATGACGGATATATGGAGAGATCAAAGGGCTCAAGCCTGCCATCTGCGGCGCTGGCGCTGTTCATCTTCATGGGAATATCTCATGCAGGAGTGATACAGGTGTGCCACGAAGGATGCGACTACTCAAGCATCCAGACGGCAATCGATGCCGCAAACCAGACCGATATAGTCTCTGTGCAGAACGGGACATTTCGCGAGAACCTCAACCTGACAAAGCGAATCACCCTCAGAGGCGTTGAGAATTCGTCTGTCGACGCCATGGGAGGAGGAGACGCCATCGCCGTTCGCGCAAAAGGCGCAGTCATCTTCGGGATAAGGGCTTTTAACGCATCTGGATCTGGAATCAGAGCGGCATCTGACGACGTTGTCATAGCCTGCTGCGAAGCAGAAGGAGATGAGATCGGGATAGCTGTAGAGGGAGATGGAGACGTAGTTACAGAGTGCAACGTCAGCCATAATGGGATTGGCATACTCGCGTCAAATTCATCTGGCTGCACCATCACATACAACAGCATTAAAGACAACTCCCGCGGGGCGGTCCTGAGCCAGGCCCAATCGAGCTTGCTCTCCCAGAACCTCATCAGGAATAGCTCAGCGCAGGGAATTGGCCTGACAGGCTCCGCAAAAAACGTCATCAGCGGCAATGTGATTGAGGATAATGAGATTGGCCTAAGCCTGGAGAGGTCAAGAGAGAACCTGATCTATAGAAACAGGATGTCGAATCTTGAGGACGCCTATGACAGCGAAGAGAACCTCTGGGACAATGGGACTGTTGGCAACTGCTACGGAGACTGCTCAGAACTGGCAACAAAAGAGGCACGTCTGCCAGCAAAGGCGATCCCAGGAGGAGAGAGCATAGACCGCCACCCCACATCTGAGTGGAATCCATCCCCAGAAGCAATCTCGATGAGCATATCGCCGGATCAGGCATACCGGATGATCCAGGACAACTCCTCCAAGCCAGAGGTGCTCGACGTCAGAACCCCAGCAGAGTATGAGAGCGGCCACATCTACGGCGCAGCCAACCTGGATTACTACTCAGAGGGCTTTTTAGAGAAGCTTCGCCTGCTGGACAAAGAGAAGATCTACATAGTCTACTGCAGAACTGGATACAGGGCGGGAATAGCCCTGACAATCATGAAGGCGCTGGGCTTCAAAGAGGCATACAACATATCAGGAGGAATCGTCGCCTGGAGCGGGGGAAGGCCTGCTCCTGGCAACTTAAACTTCTAGCCAAATTTTTAAATTACAGGAGCAAAATTGCATCCAAACCCCAGGACATAGGCCCATCCAAGAAGGCCCTTTCCAGGAGACATCCCAAACCTACCGCAAAGGATATAAACTTAAAAAAATACCTTCCACAGTATGAAGCCCAGATGGAAGGAAGAAGAGGATGGGTACATGCCAGAAATGGATGTACAAGATGCGATTTATGAAGACGCCAGTGAGTCGCCCAAGAAGCTTAATAAGCTATTTATATTTATTGCGTTAGGGTTGCTCATATCTGCTGCCGCCTACCTGCTCTCAGACATAATGTCTTTTGGGTCGACAGACGTTGGAAAGTCCCTAGATTCAGGAAGCTATCTGGATGGGCTGAGGGAGAAGATCTTTGGGGGTAACGGCGGCGAAGCCTACTGGCAGAGGACTGCAAGCGCTTTCGTGCAGAGGGGAGATTATGAGAGCGCGGCGCAGTGCTACGACAAATTGACAAAGATCAACTCATCGAGCTCGACTGCCTGGAGAGACATGGGATATTCCCTTCTGAAGCTGGGAGAGATGGATAAAGCAGTAGCCAGCCTCAACAGGTCCACATCGATCGATCCAACAGATGCAGGCGCCTGGAAGGCTGAGGGCGACGCTCTGGCAGCTGTTGGCAGGTACGAGGAAGCCCTGAAGTGCTATGACAAGGCCCTTGTGCTCACCCCAAGATCATCTGATGTGCTGTGCTCAATGGGCATGGCCCTAAATAGCGCAGGAAAGCATGATGAGGCTGCCAGATGCTTCGAGAAGGCAATCGAATCAGACGCAGTCCCTTCAGGAGAGGCCTGGAAGGGCAGAGGAGACGCGATGATGGCCATAGGAAGCTACGATGAGGCTCTGAGGTGCTATGACAACGCAGTCATGCTCAACTTAACTGACGGCGATGCAGTCTACAAAAAGGGCCTGGCTCTCAAGGAGCTGGGACGCGATAGCGAGGCAGACAGCGCTCTGATGGCTGCAGAGAAGATCAAAGGAAAGGACCTGAGCTTCCCAGCAGATCTGAGCACAGCGAACTCGTCTAAGTCAGAGGTCAAAGACAACGTCAGCATAACTGCTGTGAGCAAGGAGAGTGAGAACTCTAAGATTCAAGCGGTCAGCATTGCCAGCTCATCTGGCCACAACAATCACCAGAAGATATCATCGTCTTCCAGCGGATCAAAGAATAGCGGATCAAAAAGCAGCGGCTCCAAGATGACCTCGCAGTCCTCCGGAGGATCGAGCGCAGCGTCGAATTCAGGGTCGAACTCAGGCTCAAGCTCAAGCTCAAGCTCAGAGTCGAGCTTCTCAGGCCACAGCTCTATGGT
>CAZXDN010000059.1:14864-17127 GCA_964639235.1 uncultured Methanotrichaceae archaeon
GCTCAAGCTCAAGCTCAAGCTCAGAGTCGAGCTTCTCAGGCCACAGCTCTATGGTCTACTCAAAGGTGAGCTACTCTGAGATCAGCGGTGCATCCTGAGGTTTGAAAGCGCCCGAAGACACCGGGCGCCCTTCTCCTTCTATCGTGTGTTTTGCTACTGTTTAAAACCAGGTCTGAAGATCAGAAGCTCAGGCGCGTTAATTTCAACTATCGAACTCGGCGTCCCTGTGGCTTCCGTCACAGTAAGGCTTGTTCTTAGACCTTCCGCACCTGCAAAGGGAAAAAGGCCCTGACTTGAACTCTTCACCACCAGCCTTGCTCACAAGAACGCAGCCGCCTTCGACCAGCAATGGGCCTTTATCCAGAACCTTGATCCTTGTCACATGGCCGGGTCCAGGATCTGCCTTTGAGGCGTCTATGCCCTGGGTGGAGATCTCGCCTGAGCTGTGCGCCTCTGCGGAATGGGGCAAAGCTCTCCTGTATGAGAGTGCGCCAGAAGGGCACCTGTCTATTACCTCCATGATCTCCCTGGCGCTGGCTCCACGGACATTTATCCAGGGCTTTTTGCTGCGATCGAAGACCTGAGGAAGGCCTTTGACGCACTCCCCGGCGTGTATGCACTTGGGCGCATCCCAAAAGACTGTGATCTCATCTGTAGAGTACTCTCTCATCGTCCTTCACCACAGCTGGAGCAATGTACGGGCTTTGAGGAGGCCTATGTCTGGCCAACGGATAAACCTGAGCCCAGGAGCCAAAAGATGCCCCTTGGCCAGATATCTCTATGCAAACGCAGTCTAGAGGGCCAATTTTAAATATTTATTTTAATGAAAACTCATCATGGCCCAGGACGCTGCGCAGAAGGCTAACTGCGATGTGGAGAAGGTGGATGAAGTCAGAGAGTACTTCAATGGTTGGAGCTTGTATCAAAAAGCCATGTGCGCAAACTATCTTCACCACATGGAAGTTTATAAGCTGCTGCACGAGCTGATGGAAAGCTCTCTCGAAGCGTTCTCCATACTGGACCTGGGCTGCGGCGATGCGCACTTCATGGCAGAGGCGCTGTCTTCAACTGGAATTGAAAGATACACAGGCGTGGACATCTCGCCAGTGGCTCTTGACCTCGCAAGGAAGAACCTCCAGGCAATCAACTGTCAGAAATCGTTCCTCAATCGCGATTTGTCATCCGTTGTAGAGGAAGTGGCAGAAGAGCAAGACCTGATCTGGACAGGGCTTTCAATGCACCACCTGACGCACAGCCAGAAAGGGAGGTTCATATCCAGGTGCTTCCAGATCCTGAAGCCGGGAGGGCGACTCCTGGCATACGAGCCAACTCTAAGAGAGGGCGAGGACGTGGACCACCACACGCAACGCTGGTGGGAGGTATGCAAGAGCCAGTGGAACGATCTCACACCTGAAGAGAAGACTGCGATGTATAGGCATGTGGCTTCTTCGGACTTTCCAGAGAGCGTGTCTGTGATGAATGAGATGGGGTTGAGCAGCGGGTTTAGAGAAGTCAAATCGCTATTTTGTGACCGATGTGAGATCTATCAGCTGATCTCGTTTCAATCCCCAAAAAGATTGTAGAAATATTGAAAGAACAAATAAACCAAGAAGACTATACAATGCTATCACTATAATTTATAACAGCTATACCGCCATAAAATTATCAATTTATAGACATCCTAGCCCCATCAATTGAAAACCAATAACATTTATTACTATTCATCGATATGCAGATTTGGAATATCTGGTGATGATATATGGAACTTTGCAGTTTTTGCGAGAAGAATGAAGGGGACGAAAAGATCGGGGTAAAAACTATATGTGCTAGTTGTATAGAGGAACTTGATAAAGTTATAAATAAAAAATTGAGATCACAATTAAATCAAGACAAAAGGGAGTTAATTAACGCTGCGCAGCAGTTCTCTACAGAGACAAAATCACAACTATCAAATCATGATTCAAGGATCAGACAACTTGAGAAGAGACGTTAGGATTCGGAGATGTTGAACTCGACTGCCAGTTGGATTATGGGCGATTCACTTGTTGATTGGGCCACAGCATTAATCGCACTTCTTAGCCTAATTATTTTTATGAGGCTTCAAAATAAGCAAACATCCACCTTAAGAAAACAAACAGAAATCCAGCAATCCCAAACTGCAATTCAAAAGAAACAAACACAAATTGCCGAAAAGCAAGAGGAAATAGCACGCCAACAACTTACTATTCTCCAAAACCAAGAAGAGGACCGAAAAAAAGAAAAG
>CAZXDN010000060.1:0-16789 GCA_964639235.1 uncultured Methanotrichaceae archaeon
TGATTTAAGACAGATATGTGAGGTTTGAGGATATGAGCCGCACACCAAAAGGCGCCCTCATGCTTGTCGCCCTCTCGATCTTGCTGGGGCTGATCTTCTCATCCCCCGGCTGCATAGGCCAGGAGAGAGATCTCTCGAGCATAAGGCTTCCTGAAGGCTTCAGGATAGAGGTCTACGCAGACCAGGTTCCAGATGCTCGCTCCCTGGCTTTGGGATCGAACGGGACTGTATTCGTGGGGTCGAGGTCCGCCGGAAACGTCTATGCCCTTGTGGACTTGGATGGCGACGGCAAGTCCGACAGGACGATAACAATTGCCAGCGGCCTGGACACGCCAAATGGAGTAGCTTTCAAAAATGGATCGCTCTTTGTAGCAGAGATAGATAGGGTTATCAGGTACGACGGGATAGAGTCGCGCCTGGAGAACCCCCCAAGCCCAGTGGTCGTGAAAGAAGGCCTTCCATCAGAGAGCGCGCACGGCTGGAAGGTGATCAGGTTCGGGCCTGACGAAAAGCTCTACATAGCAATAGGCGCACCCTGCAACATCTGCGAGCCTGTGGAGCCTCAGGGCACCATATCCAGGATGAACCCAGATGGAAGCCAGTTCGAGGTGTATGCCCGCGGGATAAGGAACAGCGTGGGGTTTGACTGGAGCCCCACAACCGGAGAGCTATGGTTTACCGATAACGGCCGGGATTGGCTGGGAAACGAGGTCCCTTCTGACGAGCTCAACCGCGCTCCAGAGCCTGGAATGGACTTCGGATTTCCCTACTGCCATGCAGGAAACATCTCAGATCCGCAGTATGGCCAGGAGCACAGCTGCTCTGAGTTCGTCTCGCCTGAAGCGCTTCTTGGAGCGCACGTGGCAGCTTTGGGCATGAGATTCTACACAGGGCCTCAGTTTCCAGAGGAATATCTTGGTCAGATCTTCATAGCAGAGCACGGCTCCTGGAACAGGGATGTGCCCATAGGCTATAGAGTGGTCCTGGCGAGGATTGAGAACGGGACAGTGCATACTGAGACATTCGCAGATGGCTGGCTCCAGGGATCATCTGCCTGGGGAAGACCTGTGGATGTGCAGGTGATGCCTGACGGAGCGCTCCTGGTCTCGGACGACAGTGCGGATGCTGTGTACAGGATAAGCTATGGCCAGCTGGAGCAACAGAAAAGCTGACAAGTACACAGACCGTGCTCAAACAAAAGCAGCATTGAACTGAATAAATTTCAGGTTGGAGACTGCCGTGCCAAGCTCAAATAAGCTGACAATACTGCAGCTAAACGACAGCCACGGGTACCTTGAGCCGCACCCAGAGCTATTCTGGTCAGGAAGCGGTGCAGCATACCGCACAGCTGGAGGCTTTTCAAGGATTGCATCTCTGATGGAGGGGGCAAGGGAAGATGAGGTCCTGGCCTTCGACTGCGGAGACACCATCCACGGCACATACTTGCCTGTAAAGACGAGAGGGAAAGTGATGGTGCCGGTCCTCAACGCACTGAAGTTCAAAGCCATGACTGCTCACTGGGAGTTCGCTTACGGCCCAGAACAGTTCGGCAATGTTTCATGCAAGCTGAGTTACCCTGTACTGGCAATCAACTGCTACAACCGCAGGTCCGGCGAGCTGGTGTTCGATCCTTTCACGCTGATAGACATAGGAGGCTTGAGGGTGGGCGTGATAGGAATTGCCTCAAACATAGTTGATAAGACCATGCCGCCCTCCTACAGCGAAGGCCTGAGGTTCACACTGGGAAGAGAAGAGCTTCCAGGCTACATAAAAGAGCTAAAAGATGAGAGGGCTGACATAATCCTGGCCATATCGCACCTCGGATTTCCCCAGGAGTCGAAGATGGCATCAGAGGTCGAGGGCGTGGACGTGTGGCTGAGCGCTCACACTCACAATCGCCTCTACAAGCCAGTGATAGTCAAAAACACGATCATGATCCAGTCAGGCTGCCACGGCTCATTCCTGGGAAAGCTTGACTTGGAGATAGAGAATCGAAAGATTGCCGGATACAGCCACAGGCTGATCACTGTGGACGACAGAATCCCAGAAGACCCTGAGATAGAAGAGCTGGTGAGCAGAGCGCTGGACCCCCACAGGGACTTCCTGTCCAGGGTTGTGGGCGAGACGTCAGTTGGCCTCAACAGAAACACAATTCTCGAGTCGACCATGGACAACTTCGTCCTCCAGAGCATCATCTCACTGGGAGGCGCAGAAGTGGCCTTCTCCAACGGCTGGAGGTATGGCGCTCCTGTGCCTCCAGGTCCAATAACTGTGAACGACCTCTACAACATGATGCCCACAAACCCGCCTGTCACCAGGGTCAACCTCCTTGGCAAAGAGATCTGGCAGATGATGGAGGAGAACCTGGAGATGACGTTCTCCAGAGACCCATACAACCAGATGGGAGGCTATGTCAAGCGATGCCTGGGGCTAAACGTCTACTTCAAGGCAGAGAATCCTCCAGGGACCAGAGTCCAGGAGATCTTCGTCCAGGGAAAGCGCCTGGAACCAGAGAGGAGCTACAGGGCTGTCTTCCTGACTTATCAGGCAGTTCACCCCAAGTACGGATACGACCGGGCTGAGCTGGACATAAAAGCAATCGATGCCATGGAGGGCTATCTCGCAGGAGCCAGAAAGGCAAATCCCGCAATCATGGGAAGCGTGGCTGCAGTCTAAGCAATCTAAAGGCTGCGTTTAAATGTTTAGATAAATCTAAAAAAAAGAGCGAGCCTCGCCTCCAAGCTCGCCAATTTATGCTCAATTTAACTGTTTTAGCTAGCTTGCTGTGGTGTTCAGAGGCACTATCTTCAGGACACGTCCAGTAGTGCCAGACGGCCCGGACTGGTTGGAGGCCATGATGTACACCTCTCCATCTGCGTCTTCTCCAAAGCCTCTGACCATAGAACCTACTCCCTGGCCTGGGTTTTCTGGAACTCTGAGGACTGTTATGTCCCACATCCTGACATCGGACTGGGTGAGGTTATCAGCTGAAGTCATGTTCCAGTTGAAGCCCGAAGGAGGTGTGGCCACAAGAAGGGTCCTGTTTGCGCTTTCATCGCCAGACCAGTCTCCGAAGATATATCTTCCCTGAAGCTCTGGAATTGCGTCTCCTCTGTAGACAAAGCCTCCGACTACAACCTCGCCTACGTCATGGCCAAGCTCGACTATCGGCCCGATCAAGGGCTTGCCGTCAGAGCCAGTAGTGGCGCAGCTTCTCGGGGGAACGCGCGGATTGTCAGGATCAAAGCAGTGGGTTGCCTCTCTTATGCGCCAGCCATAGTTTCCGCCGCGCACGACGATGTATACTGGCTCAAATAGCTCCTGGCCAGCGCTTCCGACGAAGAGAGCGCCAGTTGCGCGATCGAACGATATGAAGGCAGGGTTTCTCAGGCCGTAAGCGTAGATCTCAGGAGGTATGCTGCTGTTGTCCAGGAATGGGTTATCTTCCGGGATGCCGTAGGCTTTGCCTTCGGTTGTGCTGTCGACGTCTATTCGCAGGATCTTGCCCAGGACCTTAGTCATGTCCTGAGCGTTGCCAATTCCAGGAGTGTGACCTGTGCCGTTATCGTTGGCTCCGCCTCCGTCGCCAGTTGGGATATACAGGTATCCATCTGGCCCAAAGGCGATCAAGCCTCCGTTGTGGTTCATCTGAGGCTTGTCTATCTCCATGAGGATCTTCTCTGAGCCTGTGTCCACCACATTCGGATTGTCATCTGAGACATTGAACTGTGAGACGCGATTGGTGCAGTTCCAGCCTTCAGGGGCGTTATCTCTTAAAGGAGCGCTGTAGAAGGCAAACACCCTTCCATTATTCTCGAAGTCGGGATGAAATGCAATTCCAAGAAGCCCACGCTCATCATATCCCCTGCCCAAAGTCACCATCTTATCCCTGACGTCCAAGAAAGGCTGATCCAGGAGAGTGCCGTTTGAGTCCAAGATCCAGACTAATCCCGTCTGATCCACTATGAAGAGCCTGCCAGTGCCATCGTCAGGCGAGACTGCGACCATTGGAGCTGTGAGTCCATCGGCGACGACCTCAAGGCCTATCTCTGGAACGAAATCCTCATCAGTGTCAGACAGAGTTGTGACTGATTCGCTGCCCACAAGAGTTGCAGCATGAGGATCGTTCTGGTTTGTCAAATCGTTTTGCAATTGGCCTGCCATTTCAGTGTTACCGGTCATATTCGCTATTCCAGTTGCGTTATTCTGGGCAGCTGCCTGCTGTGCTGCAGAGCAGGAGATGCCCACCAGCGATGCCAGAAGCACCGATATCAAAAATATTTTATATGCTTTAACCATGCCAACATCTCTCAACACGTTTTATAGATGTTTTACTTTGAACATATATTTCTAATAGCATCTGCCACAGGTCCAGAAGCAACAGCTACAATTTTGCACAGTGATAGAATAAATAATTTTTGAATTCTCGTCATTGCTATAAAAATGCAAATTTTATGGCAGAGACGCCTCTCTTCTCTGCACGGCATATCTTCAAAAAAATTGCCCAGAATGGAGTTGATATGTAAGCTCTAACAACATAGACGATTTGCCGCCTGGGTTTGTCTGATTCAAATGACAATTATACGCTGCCTGAGCCCAAACATTTAATAACATCCAGTGCAATTTTTATTAACAAGTGATAATATGCATATCCTTCGACCACCAGCGCATGTACTATTGATTTTGCTCACAATTATGCTGATCCCCGGCACATTGCTAGGATCCGCTGAAGAGCAGACAGGCACCAGCGCACTCCCAGACCCGTTCATGGAGCTGAGCGACAGCACAGTGAACAGCTCCATCGCCAGGTATCCTCTGTTTGTCCTCGACTGCTATATCCCAGGTTGCGAGCCCTGCGAGTCCATGAATATCACCCTGTCAGAGCTCTCCATAGAGCTGAATGGCCAGCCCGTGGCCTTTGGAAAGGTCAACATGAGGAAGAACACAGAGACTGCCACCAGATACAACATCACGCTCTACCCAACCATCTTGATCTTCAATAATGGTACTGTGGAAAAAAGAGACATAGGATTTAACTCCAAGTCCCTGATAGTCGAGATGATCGAAGATGTGGACCCATCTGTTGACACCAGCACGGTCGAGCTGCCGGAGCCAGCAGCAAATCAGAGCGAGACTCTCGACATACCTGGAGCAAGGCCAAAAGGCGCCTACCGAGACGCAGCGAAGGCCGGCAGCATTTCTCTGGCAGACTTAGGCGGCGACAATCCGAAGCTTCCCATAATCGTAAACGACAGCACTCTTGACTTTGCATTGGAGAAGTATCCAATGCTCGTGCTGGTGGGATTTGCCAATTGGTGCGAGTACTGCAAGGAGATGAACTACACAGCTCTGAACCTCTCAGAAGGCCTCAATGGCCAGGTAGCCTTCTGCCTCATCAACGCCCAGGAGAACAACATCACAGCTGAGAGGTACAACATCACCTCCTACCCCAGATTCCTGATCTTCAAAAAAGGAGAGCTGATCAGCACACAGCGCGCAAACCTGTCAGACCCCGAACTTGCAGGAGTTCTTAGAGAGCTGGAGCCGGGCCTGGAGATGGGCAGCACCGACTTCACCGTCCCGCTGACATCTGCTCCTCAAGAGCCGGCGACTTTACAGAGGTCAGGCGCTGTCAGCGCCGCAGAAGTTGTAAATGTCACGTCGCAGGAGGACGCATCCCTGGAATATATCAACAGAGTCCAGGAAGTGGCAGAGGCCAGGAGAACAGAGGGAACTACAATCAACATTTTCATAATAAACATAAATAACTAGACTTGAATAATTAAATTTAAAAGAGATGAGAAATTATAAAAATAAATAGATATGGTAGCATATAAACAAAGGATCACTCCGGAAGCCCAATGGCCTTTCTTATAACCCTCTGGCTCTCATCAGGCGTGCCTGTGGTGTTGATCTCAAAGGCCCTTGTCCTTTCCAGCATGGCCTTGAAGAAGCCGCTTCGAAGCTTCCTCTTGAAATCGTCCTTGACCAGGAGATGAGGGTTGAAATAGTCGTTCTCCTCGATAATTCTCAGAGCCTCTTCCTGGTCCAGATCTCTCATTAACCTTTTATCAGCAGGGTCCCTCTTGAGCAAGATGATGGCACCTAGAGTTGTCAAAGGCAAGATCCTCCCCTTGCCTATGGCCCAGCGAAGGTCTACCACAGCTCTTCCCTCAGCATCGAAGGATGCCTTCTGCACGAGCCACTCGAAGTCATTCCAGATCTTGGCCAGCTCAGCCCTGATGTAGAAGTTCTTCTCAGAGCCGTATGCCAGAATGTCTTCTCCATATACCCTTGCATAGAACCAGTCGTCTGACACCACTCTGACCTTGGGGCTTCTGAGAAGGCCGTAGGTGTGAGTGGTCTTGCCTGCGCCTGACCCGCCGAGAATGCAGACGCCCTTGCCCCGGACGTCCAGGCAGGCTCCGTGCACAGAGTAGATGCTGTGGTTGTCCTCGAGTATGTCTCCTGCAACGCTCAGAGCTGGGGACTTTATCCAGCCGTAGTAGTCGATGTTGAGGAGAAATGCAGTCTTGGAGAGTGGATCGTACAAAACCCTGTTCTTCTCAAAAGAAGGGTCTTCAGCCACATAGAGGCGCCCGTGCGACCTTATGCTCTGAGAGGCGAAGTAGAAGCTCTCCGCCCACTGGTCCTTGACTGGGCGAATGTTGGTCAAGAGCTTTATGCAGCAGCCGTAGATCTCGGACTTGACCTCATACAGCACGCTGCCATAGACCTCAGCTAGATCCGCCTTCTTCTCAATGTTTATGATCTCAACGGAGTAGGCCATCTCTAAATCCCTCAAATCCATCCATTTGACTCAATTTTCCATCAGATGCGCATCGCGCCTGAGAATCACGCCAGTGCACATCTAGAAGCATCAGCAGGCGGCTACCTTTCCCTGAGCCCCGACCTGGGGCAGGCATCGTCGTCCCTGAGGTAGAAGCGATCCACGGGCTTCAGGCTGAGATCGAGCTCGTACACCAGGGGGACGCCTGTTGGAACCTCGATCTTCTCTATCTCCAGATCAGAGATGTTGTCCAGGTACTTGACGATCGCCCTGAGCGTGTTTCCGTGCGCTGCCACAAAGACGTCCTTTCCAGCCAGGAGGTGGGGCGCAATCTCGTCCTTCCAGAAAGGCAAAACCCTCCACAAGGCGTCTTCTAGAGACTCTGTGTCCGGAAGAACTCCTGCACTCAGGCTTGCATAGCGGAGGTCGTTCGAAGGATGCCTTGGGTCATCTCTGCCAAGAGCTGGAGGCCTTTGGGAATAGCCCCTGCGCCATTTGTGGACCTGTTCAGGGCCAAACTGCTCAACAGCATCCCTTTTGCTTACGCCCTGAAGAGCGCCGTAGCTCCTCTCGTTGAGCCTCCAGGACTTTTTTACAGGAATCCACATGAGGTCCATCTCATCAAGCGCAATCCACAGAGTCCTTATGGCCCGTTTCAGAACTGATGTGTAGGCCACATCAAATCTGTATCCCCGGATTTTGAGCAGCTTTCCAGCAAGCTTCGCCTCATCTCTTCCGGGGTCAGACAGATCTATGTCCATCCAGCCTGTGAACTTTCCCTCCAGGTTCCAGACAGACTGGCCGTGCCTCAGGAGAACCAGCTCTGGCATCTCACTCCCTGGAGTAGATCTTGAAAGCCTCTTCTACGCTTGCGTCATCTACGGTGATGGCAGAGATGGCGTTGCAGAACCTGACTGCGTCCTTGAGAGGCTTCTGATGGATGTTTCTGCCTGTGGCGTTTCCTGAGGCTCCGCTTATGTGTATCTGGTCGTAAAGCCTCTTGAAAAAGGCCTTTGCCTCGCAGCTTTCTCCACCAGCACAGACGACCTTGGTCCTGCCGGCTGCAGCCACTGCCTCCTTGAAGATCTCCCTGGAGTCATACCCTTCCTTTTTGGGATAGCTCACCTTGGCAAAATCGCTTCCAAGGGCGGCAGCAACTCCTGTAGCCCCTGCCACGAGATGCGGGTCCTTCTCGTCTGCCACAGCCCTTCCGCGGGGGTACATCCATAGAACAGTTACAAAGCCGTGCCTGTGAGCTGAGTAGACCAGCTGGGAGGCTTCTCTGAGCATCTGGGGCTCAAAGGAGCTTCCCAGGTAGAGAGTGTACCCGACAGCTGGGATGTCCAGTCCAGACTCATCCCTGAACCTGGCCACCTGCTCCACATCTATCCACTGCAAGCTTAAGGGATCCGACTGAGAGGTCTTGACCAGGTGCGTCTTGGAGTTCAGCTTGACCAGGTATGGAACGCTTCTGTAGTTGCCGCCATACCTGGCGATGAGCCCCAGCTGTGTGGCGAAGGCGCCGATCCTGGCCTCGCTTGCTATCCTGAAGAGGTGCTCAGGATCGTTGTCCTCAGGGGAGATTCCAGGGCCGTAAAAGTCGTCGTTTAAGTGCTCTACCTTCTGGTCTCCTGCGAAGAGCATCAGACGCCCGCTGCCCTTTGTGATCTTCAGATAGTTGTCGATATACCTCTGGCGCTCCTTCTTCGGGACATCCAGAGGGACCCACAGATCTTCTACATCCATTTCAAGCACCTTTTGGAAGACGGCTGAGCTTAACCTGGGGAAGGAGCGCAGCGAAGTCGCCCTTCTGGCACAGAGCCGTGCCCTGGCTAAGAGTGGTGGCAGTGCCAGCAGCTGCAGCATAGGCCAGAGACCTGTCCAGGCCCTTTCCTGAGATGAGCCCAAAGACGAAGCCTGCCACAGATGAGTCCCCTGCGCCTATGGTGTTTGAGACCTTCACCTCAGGCGGCACAGCCAGGTACTCCTCATCTCCTGAGACCAGCAGAATTCCTCTTGGGCCCATAGAGACCAGGACTATCTCGACTCCCTTACTGTTGATGTCTCTTGCAGCCGCAGCCACCTCCTCCAAGCCTTTGAGTTCGCGCCCGACAAGCGCGCTCAACTCGTGGATGTTGGGCTTGATTATGTCGGGCCTGGCTTTAAGCCCTGCCTTGAGGCCCTCGCCATCGACGTCGAGGGCAACCCTCGCCTTGGCGTTCTTCATGACAGTTATGATCCTTCTGTAGATCTCAGGGCTGACGCCCGGTGGAAGCGAGCCGCCTATAGTCACGATCTCAGGGTCTGGCAAGGCATCGATCTTCTCTACCAGCTGCATCAGCTCGTGGGGATGGACCTCAGGGCCGCGGGCGTTGAAGGCGAGCTGCTTTCCTGTCTCCCTCTCGTGAATTACGATGTTGGTCCGAGTCTCGCCAGAGACCTTGACGAAGTCGCTGTGAACTCCTTCGTTGAGAAGCCTTCCCTCAAGTTCCATTCCTGCAAACCCTGCAACGAACCCTATAGCTGTGTTGTCCACCCCGAAGTTCTTCAGGACCTTGGAGACATCTATGCTCTTTCCTCCAGCATAGCTCTCCTCCTTCAATATCCTGTTGGAGACGTCGTCCTTGATCCTGTCAATCCAGATGGTCCTGTCCAACGCAGGGTTGAGGGTAATGGTGTAGATCATGTCCACACATCTGCGCCTTCGATTTAAGACCCTTTTCTTGCGGGAAGAATTATCTCCTGCCCATGCTCTCTTCTGTCTTGATCACTGTGAGAGTTGCCCTCATAACTGTATCCGGGTTGATGGAGATCGAGTCTATTCCCTCGCGCACAAGGAACTCTGCGAACTCAGGGTAGTCGCTTGGCGCCTGGCCGCATAGTCCGCTGTGCCTTCCATTTCTCCTGGTGCCCTCTATCGCCAGAGCCACCATCTTCATCACGCCTGGGTCTCTCTCGTCGAAGAGCGGCGCCAGCACCTCAGAGTCGCGGTCCACGCCAAGAACAAGCTGCGTCAGGTCGTTTGAGCCTATAGACATTCCATCCACGAGCCTGCAGAAATCGTCTATCAGCATTATGTTGTTTGGTATCTCGCACATGATGTAGACCTGGAGCCCATTTTCTCCCCGCTTGAGGCCGTTTGCAGCCATCACCTCAAGGACCTTTCTCGCCTCATCTACAGTGCGGCAGAAAGGCATCATCACGATCACGTTTGTGAGCCCCATCTCCTCCCTGACTCTCTTCAGTGCAGCGCACTCCAGCCCGAAGCCCTCGCGGTACCGCTCGTGGTAGTACCTGGACGCCCCCCTGAATCCCAGCATGGGGTTGCTCTCCTCGATCTCGAAGTAACTCCCGCCAAGGAGGCTAGCATACTCGTTGGACTTGAAGTCGCTCGTCCTCACAACCACGGGCTTTGGATAGAAGGCTGCGGCAATGGTCCCAATCCCTTCTGAAAGCTTCTCTACAAAGTAGTCTTCTTTTGAGGAGTATCCGTAGGTCAGGTCTGAGATCTGTCTTTTAACAGAATCGTCTCCAACCTTCTCCGGATGGATGAGGGCCATTGGGTGGACCTTTATGTAGCTGCTGATTATGAACTCCAGCCTGGCGAGGCCGACGCCGTCGTTTGGAATCATGGAGGCGAAGAAGGCTACCTCAGGATTTCCCAGATTTATCATCACCTCAGTCTTGGGGCGCTTCATCTCGCTCAGGCTTATCCTGTCTACCTTGAAGGGAAGCTTTCCCTGGTAGACCACGCCCACGTCTCCCTCAGCGCAGCTCACAGTCACATCCTGGCCGGTCTTGACCTTCTCTGTGGCGACCTCTGACCCCACAACTGCTGGAATCCCGAACTCGCGGCTGACTATGGCCGCGTGGCTGGTCCTTCCCCCAGTGTTGGTGACTATCGCTGCAGCAATCTTCATCACAGGCTCCCAGTCAGGAGTCGTGGTGTCGGAGACCAGCACCTCGCCTTTCTGGAACTCGGAGAGGTGAGAGACGTCAGATATCAGCCGCGCCTTTCCTGCTGCGATCTTGTCTCCAACGCTTCTTCCAGTCACAAGCACAGGTCCCTTGGACTCAAGAGTATAGCTCTCAAGCACGTCTCTTGCCTTCTGGGAGTGGACTGTCTCTGGCCTTGCCTGGACCACGAACAGCTCGCCTGTAACCCCGTCCTTTGCCCACTCTATGTCCATGGGCCTGTCCTGGCCAGCCTTGGCAGAGTAGTAGTCCTCGATGGCTATGGCGTATCCAGCAAGTGTGAGGACCTCTTCATCGGAGATGCAAAACGTCCTCCTCTCGTCCTCAGGGACGTCCACGTTCTTCGTCAGATCCTCAGACTCGCCCTTGGTGTAGACCATCCTGATCTTCTTGTCCCCAAGGCTCTTCCTTATCAAGGGCTTGAAGCCTCTCATGAATGTGGGCTTGAAGACGTAGAACTCGTCGGGGTTCACCTCGCCCTTGACGACGTTCTCACCAAGGCCATAGGCCCCGGTTATGAAGACGACATCTCTAAACCCAGTCTCAGTGTCCAGGGTGAATATCACTCCGCTTGAGGCCAGATCAGACCTGACCATCTTCATTACGCCAATTGAGAGCGCCACCTTGAACTGGTCGAAGTGGTTGTCCACCCTGTAGGAGATGGCCCTGTCTGTAAAGAGAGATGCATAGCACTTGATGCAGGCGTCTTTTAGCTCATCATAGCCCCGGATGTTGAGGTACGTCTCCTGCTGGCCTGCAAAGGATGCCGTAGGCAGGTCTTCTGCAGTGGCAGAGCTTCTGACTGCCACATCTGTGTCTTGGCCGTACTGCTTAGACAGCTTGTCGTAGGCAGACCGAATCTCTTCCCAGAGGTCTTCAGGAATTTTGGCTCCTAAGATGAGCTCTCTTGCCTTCTTCCCCCTCTCTGCCAGGTCCTTGATGTTGGAGCTGTCAAGGCCTAAGAGCACGCTTTTCAGCTTCTCCAGAATTCCAGCTGACTCCAGCAGGTGCCAGTAGGCATCTGCAGTGATTGCAAATCCATTTGGTATCTTCACTCCCTGAGAGGTGAGCTCCCTGTACATCTCACCCAAAGAGGCGTTCTTGCCTCCAACCAGCGGCACGTCGTCGATGCCTACCTCATCGAACCAGAGAACGTATCTCGATCTTTGAGCCATCCTTCAACCTCATTTTCTCCACTTTTCTGAAGATAGAGCCATAAAAGCAGCAAGACCTGAGAAATGAACTGGAGTTATTCTCGGCATAAATGGGAAAATCTTCGATCGATGCAGCAGAGCAAAGCGAAGTCTGCCTGCAGATGTGGTTAGAGAGATCATTCGAGAGACGATCTTCAAGTAGATCCAACTGTGAACCTGTGCTCTGCATCATGTCCATACCTTCTTTTTTCCCTGCCGAAATCATCTTTTGTTTTGATAAAATAGAGCTTCAAGGCCTTCAATCAGGGGATATTTTGGGACTTATCAGTTAAAAGATTTGCGACACATCTCTGCAGAGATTCTCAGCACTGCAGGAAAAGCCAGGGCTGGATATAGCTGAGTTCTGGGATGGTCGCGAACTGAGACGTTCGATCTGGAGGCATAAGGCGCCATCCTCGACAGAAAAGCAGACGCCATGTCTACTCAATTGCATTCTTTTGCAAAAACCTGCATGCTTCAGAAGATTAGAGCCCTCAATCCCGCATGAATTGAAGATCCCTGACATGCACAGGCCAAAAAGTTTATATCGTCGAATGACGTGTGGATGATTGGCAAAGGTCGAACAACGCCATTGATTCCCCAAGGCTTTTGCCTCCCTCCTCCTTAATCATTGAGCAAGTCAGGCAGATTACATAAGGCCAACTTCCATAAAATTCGCCAAATCGAGCACATCTGGCCTGCTGCCATATCGAAACCTTTATATTCGTCTAATGTCGTCATACGACTAGGCAAGAGTCGAAAGCACTTCAATCCCTCCTATCCCTTTTGACTTTTGCTCTCCCCTCATTTTTCCCTTTAGGCAAACACATCATGGCTTTCAGGGCACATGCTGCAGAGCATGTCAAAAACGGCATAAGCCGAAGAATATATATCGTTCAACGCCGGGAAGAGATACAGCAGAGATCGAATAAGAGGTGCTTCTGCCAGTTTGCTTTGCTTTTGCTCTGCCCCATTTATTTCGGGGCCAGGAGAGCAAATCACTAAAGAGGGGCAATACGTCGATCGCCTTAGCCGAAAAATTTATATTCGTCTAATGCCGTACTGGTTATGGCAAAAGTCGGACACCATTATCCCTCCTATACGACTGACTTTTGCTATCCCTCCTTTTACGCATGATCTGTACAGGCTTAAATACGAGATGATAAGCCTCAATCCATATGCAAGACCTCCTCTCCAAGATCAGAGAGCTCGTTGCTTCACTTGAAGACCTCAGGCTTCACGTGGGCAAGGCGGACCTCGTCTTTGGAAAGTCAAAGCTCAGCTCCCAGCTCTACTTCTCCATAGCCAACGCCTGCATGCGCAACAGGGCGGTCATGCTCTACGGAGGCATGGGCGCGAACAAGACAACGCTCATAAACCTGCTGGGGTCGTCTTTTATGGGCGCCAGCTTCGAAGATGTGGAGAACACTATGATCACAGGCCACCCTGAGCAGACAGAGGAGAAGATGATAGGCTTCTTCGACCCAAGGCAATGGTCGAGGCCAGGAGGCTCGAAGTCTGAGGTCCTCTGGACTGGCTGGGCGAGGTCCAGGTGGAAGGTCATAAACGAGATCAACAGATTTCCTTCAGGAAAGCAGAACCTATTTTTGGAGATAATCCAGAAGAGGAAGATCAGCTACTCAGGAGAGACGCTTGAGCCTGGAGACACCTGCTACTTCGCCACGATGAACCCCGACTTCAGCTCTACGTACCCACTAGATGAGGCTCTCCTCGACAGGATCTCGGCCTGCGTCCCTGCTTTCCAGCCCGACTTTCTCTGCAGCCTCTATCTGGCAGAGAGGGAAAAGGAGGTCTGGGAGCTGGCAGAAGGCCTTCCCAGGTTCTCCAGAGACGAGTTCGATTCCCTTCCCAAAGAGATAAAGAAGATAAAAATTCCAAGCCAGGTGGAGCTATGCGTGGTCTCTCTGGTGAGAGACTTCACTCTGTGCGAGAGGGCGCCGGGCTACGACAAGACACAGCTCTCAGGCGCAAAGCCGAGCAAGGGGCTATGCACGGGGTGCCACTACTTCAACAACCCTGAGGTCTGCTGCTGGCAAACAGACGACGGGCTCTCGGACCGCGCCCGTCAGGACCTGAGGGACTTTTCCAGGGCGTTTGCATTCCTCCTGGGAAGAGAAGAGACCAGCATCGAGATCCTGAGGACAATTGCCCCGTACATCATCTGGCACAGGGTCACTCCAAACAGGTCTCTGATAGAGAGGCCCCCATATTACGGCGCAAGAAAGCTCGTTTTCGTCTCAGACCTGGTTGAGAAGTCCATAAACAGGACCTTGAATGAGAGGGGAGAGATGAATCTGACCTTCTCCAGGGCAGTTGATGGCGAGGCATCGGTCAGAGATGCAATGCAGGAGCTTGAAGAGCACGACGACCCCATGGCCAGGCTCGACTTCCTGCCTGCACTGGAGAAGATCGCGTGAAGCTCTCCAGGTTCATGGACGATGCCTACCAGCACAAAGTCAGAAACAGGAAGCTGGAGACGAGGAGAGGAGACCTGGTGCTGGGGCTCGAAGACCTGGCAGATAAGGTCGGCGATAGGCCCACCAGGGCAGAAGTGGAGAAGCTGGCTCCAATTGACGTGACGCTGCTTCAGAGGCTGGTCTCCCAGAAGCCAAAGGGAAAGAGAAACAGTGCCATATGGGGGATTCTTACTGCAATTGCAGCAGACAGAAGCGCTGTGCCTTTCAGGCTGGAGGCTGGCGACTACGCTGGAGCTGAGCTTTCCAGAGGCACCCTGATACTGGAACAAGGAGGAGACCACGTTGGAGAGAAGATGTCTGGGGGCAAGATCATGGTGCTCAAAGGCTGCGGTGACTACCTCGGCCAGGAGATGACAGGAGGAGGCATCCTTGCCCAGAGCTGCAGAGACTACGCCTTCAGGAACATGAGAGGCGGCTGGGGTGTGGTCAGAGGAGACGCGGGCAACTACGCGGGCTTGGGAAACCAACTGGGAAAAATACTCATCAGGGGAAGCTCTGGGGAGAGGACAGGATGGATGATGCGCGGCGGCAGGATCACAATCCTGAACGATTGTGGGGATTACCTGGGAATCCTCATGAGCGGAGGAGAAATCGTCGTCTTTGGGAACGCCGGCAGAAGAGCCGGCTGGAGGATGAAAGGAGGAACAATTTGTGCCTCCAGATTCGGAGAAGAGTGCGGAGCTGAGACTGTTGGGGGAACTATTCTCAGAAGAGATCCCTGAGATCTGGGATACAGCCAGAAGAAACTGGCACTGGCCCCAGCTCCCAAGGCCCAAGGCTGGCAAGGTCGGCTCCAACGGCGAGTTTCCCTTCCAGAACTACGACCTGACGCTCACGAGAGACGAGCTGAGGCACGGGAGCCTCTACCTGGAGAGCCTCTTCGAACACCTGATAGTCCACTACATCTTCTGCCCCAGGTCCATGGAGACAGCAGGCGCCCTGGCATTATCTGCAGTTAGAGGCCTGAAGGATCCAGCTCTTGCAAAGACCATGGTCAACATCTTCACAGACATCGTCGTGGACTCGTTCAGGCTTGAGAGGTCTTGTGAGGACGAAGAGAAGGTGGTCCTCGCATGGTCCCTGATTGCTGAGCAGGAGCTGGGGGCTAGAGACATGGCAGTGCTCGGTTTCCTCTCAAAATACTGGGGGGTTTCTCTCCTGGACTGCGACTTGCCTGAGGTGGACCTCCTCTTGCAGGCGTTTTCTCCGGGAGTCAGGAACAGGAGCCTGTGGCCAAGGCAGTGCCAGCAGACAGCGAGGATTCTCGAAGGTCTGGGCCCTGGTAGGCTGGGAAAAGGGCCAATCAGGTCAGTTGAGATCCTAAACGGAAGCGCAGACTCGGTTCCGATGGCCAGCCTGGCTTCAGGAATCGAGCCTGAGGTCTACGAGAGCACGCTTTTGGCTCTTGGGATCAAAGGCGACCTGAAGAGGTGGTACCGCGACCAGAGCTGTGAGATAGAGATAAGAAGCCTTGGGCGAAAAAGAGAGTCTCAGTACCCAGCAGGCACGACCAGGTGGAGGATCACAGATCCCCCAAGCGAGATAGACATACCATACTCCTTAAGCCTCAGCCCCAGGCTCATCCCTGGGATCACAACATACAAGAGGGAAAATGAGATCTGCCAGATGGCCGAGATGGGGGATAAAGTGCCAGACCTACTGGCAGTTCTGGACTCAAGCAAATCTATGGAAGGCCACCGCCTGGGAACCAAGACTCACAAGGCGACTCTGGCAGCATTCAAGGCCTGTCAGTTCGCCCACAGCCAGGGAGCGGAGGTTGCTGCAATCAACTTCGGTGACAGATTTGTTTGCCAGGGCTGGACGAGAGACCTCGGTGCAGTAGAGGACGTCCTGGTCGAATATCACTGCACGAGGACCCATATACCCGGAAAGGCCATCTCTGAGCTTGCCAGAGAAAGAGAGGGATGCCTCATACTCTGCATAACCGACACCCACATCCAGAACCTCCACACGGAGTGGGAGAGCCTCAGGGAAGCATCCCTGGCAGGGACATTCGTCCTGATCTGCATAGACCAGGAGAGAAAGGACAAGCAGGTGGACGAGGCGCTGTCGAGCCTCGGGTCGACCTACTACGTGGACGAGGTCGAGGACCTCCTGGGCCTGGTGGTGGACGTCACTGAGAGGGCTTACAGCCGCTCGCAGGAAAACGAAATCCGGGAATTGCAGGCAGCCAGGAGAGAGCCATAGCGGGGAAAGTTTTATCTCTTTGCAGCGTATCAAAGGCCTGGCGTGCCGGGATAGGGTAGTGGTTATCCTGAGGGACTGTGGATCCCTCGAGCTGGGTTCGAATCCCGGTCCCGGCCCCTTATTAT
>CAZXDN010000061.1:0-7743 GCA_964639235.1 uncultured Methanotrichaceae archaeon
CGTCAGGCCGATAGGCTCACCTTTGCGCCGAGCTTTGCCATCTCCTGGAAGAATCCGGGGTAGGATACATCAACTGACTCAGCCGTGTCTATCCTTGTATCTCCTGCAACCATCCCTGCTACTGCCAGGGCCATGACTATCCTGTGGTCGTGATAGCCACTGACTTCAGCTCCATGAAGCCCTCCACCGTTAATCACAAGCCCGTCAGGCCGCTCAGCGATGTCCGCGCCCATCTTGGACAGCTCCAGAGCCATTGCATGGAGCCTATCTGTCTCTTTGTGCCTGACGTGCTCAGCGTTCTTCACGATTGTAGTACCATCTGCCACCGCTCCGAGAACTGCGATCGTCGGCACCAGGTCAGGGGTCATGCTGGCGTCCACCTCAACTCCTTTCAGATCGCCGCCCTGTATGGTCAGGATGCCCTCAGACCTGTCCCAGGAGATCTCAGATCCCATCTTCTGCAGTATGTCTATTATTGCAGAATCACCCTGGCGTGACGGCAGGATTCCAAGGACCCTGACCTTAGAGCCAGTAACTGCAGCTGCAGCCAGAGGATACGAGGCAGATGAAAAGTCGCCTGGAACTGTGTAGCTCTTGAGGTTGTAGCTCTGGCCGCCCTCTATCTGGAACTCCTGTTTGCCTGAATGGATCTCAGCTCCTGCGTCCTTCAGCATATCCATGGTGATCTCAGCATACGGCCTGGACTTGAGCTCTCCCTGGATCTGGATGATGGTATCGCCATCTGCCAGAGGTGCAGCAATAAGCAGCGCAGACAGGAACTGGGAGCTGACGCTTCCATCAAGCTTTGCCGTACCGCCCTTCATCTTGCCCAGGACCACCAGAGGGGCTTTTCCATTTCCCTTGATTGAGAAGGCCTTGGCTCCGAGGTCGTTTAAAGCCGAGAGCAGAGGGCCGTTTGGCCTGGACCTGATGGAGCTGTCGCCTGTGAGCACTGCTCCATCTGTGAGAGTGGCCACTGCAGACGAGAAACGCAAGGTTGTGCCTGAGTTCAGGACGTTTATGACGTCGTCAGGAGTCTCTGGCCTGCCTGACACGCCCTTTATCTCAACCGCGTCTTTGACCTCTGCCTTCGCTCCGAATGCCTCAGAAGCGGATATGGTGGCCCTGGTGTCTGCAGAGAGGAGAGGCCGCCTCACAGTTCCTCCTGGGCCCAGGGCAGTTATCAGAATCGCCCTGTGGGTATAGCTCTTGGAAGGCGGGACGCGAACCTCGCCTGAGATATCTGAACGCTCTACTGATGCTATCATAGTCGGGAGATGTATTTCGAGTATAAGAAATACTATGTCAATGATGTCTTGGGAAGAGACATCATTGCCCTGCTATCGCCTTCGGTGGCGATGCAGGCACCATAGATTCCTTCGAGACTCTGAAGCCAAGCGTTTCCATATGCTCGCTGCAATCCCACTGTGCGTCCTCGAACACAGATTTCATGACATTCCCAAATGTTGGATCCGTGGCCTGAATCAGGTCAGGCATTTCAATGCGCTGTAAATCCAGCCTGAACTTGAGCCTCTCTATACCAGCGCATATATTTTTCAGGTCGCTGTCTCTTTCGGCTATATACCAGAGATCCTTATACCTGTCCCTGGCTAAGCTGTATGCTAGACAGGTCCTGGCTTTCCTGATGGCATCCTCTGGATTATCATACCTGTCTTTCGCCAGAGAGTACCAGCATGCCAGGTTATACAACAAGCGCGCGCTGACCTCTGAACAGATGTAATCATCTCTATCGATCATCGCTATCTCATTTTTAGCCTGGTCCACCAGTTTTTCATCTCCCGTTAGTAGACGCGCGATCGCCTTGCTTATCTCTATCCTGTTGTTGATGATCTCCCTCTCAGACTCGCTTTTTATGGATGTCCGCCTGGATAAGGCGCGATCATATTCTGTAATGGCTCTGTGCAAGCTCTCGATTCTCTGACTTCCCTGACAGGCTCTGGCCTTCATGCCATAGGCGTCACCAAGGTTCTCATATGGGGCATACCAATCGCCATAATTCTCAATGGCCTTCTCAAATTCGGAGATGGCTAGCCTTAGAGCTTCTCGATTCAGATCGTAGTAAGAGCTCTGATTTAGAGCATATCCGAGATCTATTACGCCTATAAAGTTGTGGATCGACCCGATGCGCCTGCTTTTTTTGCCCTTGTCATCTACTTTTAAAGCGGCATTGAGCATCATTGTCCTGGCTATCTCCAATGTCAGCCAGCGTGAAGATGGATCCAGGAGAGAAAGGTAGCGTTCGTCTATCCCCTTCTCTTTGGAGAGGTCTGTCTCCAATATACTCAGTGTATCCTTGGCGATCGAGCTTTCTGGATCCAATTCAATAGCCATGTCCAGAAATCTCCTGGACTCGAAGTTCAGGGATAGATCAAGAAGCAGCTTGCCCGCATTGGCAAGGGCTTTTGCCCTGCTGGCTCGTATTGAGCTGATGGCATCCTGAGCCATGAGCCAGCCCGCATCCCCAGCGGCGTTCATAAGCTCTATTGCCTCTTTGTACAGCTTCACCTTTTTATAGAGACCTGAGAGCTTCACGCAGGATTGCACGAGGTCTTCTTTATTGTTCTTGAACAGGGTGTTCCAGGCGATAGTTGCGGCCTCGATATCTTCTGGAAGTATTGGCATGAGGAACTGCTTCAGTGCCAGATCGAGCTTGCCCTCTTCTCTATACTTAGTTCCATTTGAATAGCATCTGGCTCCTTCCTCCACCTCAACCTGCTTTTTAGTGCAGTATGCAAAGCTGCTCATCGCCTTTTCCAGAGATCTGTCAGCCTCTAGGGCACGACTATAGAACTCAGCGGCATAAAGGAAGAAACCCGCTGACTGAAGCTCTGCCCCTATCTCCTGGAGTTTCAGCGCAGTTTTTTTAGCGTCGAATTCAGGCGATTTCTTCTGCTGAGCTTGGTTCGTTACATCTGGCTCCCATATGGTGTGAATCCTCGGTGGCACATTTTCACTCACATCGACCACCTTCATTGTCACGCCTAGCTTTGAGGATTTTTCTCCCTGGGACTGCAATATGCAAGATATTTTGATCCCATTCTTCGGCAGAAGCTGCCCTGCCAGATTAATTAATGGAGCTAGAAACTTTAAGTTAGTTGTAGAGGCCAGATCGCTCATTGCTTTTGTAAGCTCCTTGACTGCAGCATCGGAACCTTCAGGAGGTACGATGATCTCAGGCTGGCGGAAATCTGAACAGAAGATCGGCTCTGATGAACTGGCATCGCCTGGAGATGGGATGTTCATATGATGATCTATCACGCGCTTTATTGATTCTCCTGTATCCAGGATGAATTCGTTCATTATCTGGGTTAAGCCGCTTACCTTTTTGCCGCTTTTTTCGTCTCCTGATGCATCCTTGAACTCATCCAGAGTGAGGCTTGGAACTGGAAATAGAATTTTGCGCAGGAGCGGCGGCAACCAGAATATGATTGCACATACTAAAATTATGGTCAGAACCATATAGGCAATGCCGGAAATGCCATCTACTAATGGCGTGAAGAAATGCCCTTTGAAATAACTCACAGAACTATTAAAGGATTCAAAGGCGTTTTCTTCCTTTGCCTTGCTTTTATTGTTCAAAGACCCAACAATTCCGCTTTTATTATTCGTTTGATTGACCACATTACTTGCCAGGCTGCTTGAATTATCTGTTAAATTTCCTGCCTTCATAGAATTATTCTCAGAAGGTAATGTAATTTTGCCTTTGGACTCAGTCAACATCGACGATGTATCTTGAGATGCTCCAGCGATGATGATTGAGAAAAACAATAGGCTTAGAAGCAATTGTCCCATCATAGAGATACCTCTAGTAATGCATTCTTGTCAGATATTGGTATATCTGTGCTAGATAGTAATTGCCCATATATAACAGTTACATATGAATTGCTCCTAATTTGCAGCTGCCATAATGGACAGATTATATCAGTGTAGAATAATAGTTGATAGTCTAAAATTAACGGATGCTGCTTGAAAGAGCTGCTGCCTCATTAGGCGTTATCTCCTCAGGCCGCTTCTCTAAAAGCGATTTGTCCAGACCTGCGATGACGTCTTTTGAGACGCCCGATGCTGCAAGCGCTTTTTTCAGCTTCTTCCTGCGGTGGCTGAAGAGGCCTGTGACCAGATCGATGAATTTCCGGTCATCAACATCGATCCCGTCAGCCCTTGGCCTGAGCCTGACTATTGCAGATTCGATCTCAGGGCTGGGAAGAAAAGCGGATCTAGGCACCCTCTCCATGATCTGGACATCGGCATAGTGCTGCACCACAACCGAGAGCCTGCCGTACTCCTCAGACCCAGGCACAGCGTGCATCTTCTTCGCGAACTCCTTCTGGTACATCAGGACTGCCAGATCGAACCTGGTTTGCAAAAGCCTGAACGTGATCTTGGTCGAGATCTGGTACGGCAGATTGGACACAATCTTGTTGCAGCCCGAAAGATCCACCTTGAGCGCATCCCCATGTATGACTTCTACGTTAGAAAATCTGCCATCGAGATCTGAAGCCAGGGCTGGATCGACCTCTATTGCGTAGACCTTTCCTGCCCTGGCAGACAGAACCTCGGTCAGATTTCCAGTGCCGGGCCCTATCTCCAGAACCACATCTGAGGGCTCAAGCTCAGCGTAGTCAGCGATACGTCCTATGACCCGCTGGTCCACAAGGAAGTGCTGGCCTTTTCGCCTCATTTTCTTCGAGGCTCAGTGGTGAAGATCCTGTACTTTATCTTGTCGTCAGTCAGCTCATCTTCAATTCGATTCGCGATGAGCTTCTCCGGGTTGTGCAGGCCTTTCACCCTCTCAGTCATCTCCTGGAAGCTCTTGAATGGTCCCTTCTTCCTCTCGTTTACCACAGACCACATCAGCTTCTTGCCAATTCCGGGCAGAAGCTCAAGCGCGTGCATTCTGGTGGTGAGAGGACCTGCCTCGTTGAAGAAGCGCAGGAACCTGGCTTCGTTGTCCAGAACGATCTTCTGGATAGCAAAAGGGAGCTCCAATTTGGCGCTGTTGGAGAGCTCGTCGTAGCTGATTCTCCTGTTGACGTGATCAATGACGTCTCGCTCTCCTCCTCCTATGTAGACCCTGGAAGCTGTCTCCGGGACAGCCCCTTCTTTGGGGGTCAGCTCCATTAAAACGAAGTTGGCCTCGCCTATCGCCTGGACCAGGGGATGCTTCTGGTAGCTGGACCTGGCATCGGCCATGTGGCCATAAGGAAGGTAGTCGAGTACCCTGGCTACTTCTTCCTTCTTCGGAGGTCTCCCTTCAGGCACAGCCCTACCCCCTGAAAACTACCTCTAAAATAGCGTTCAGCTCGTCTTCGCTGAGCGTAAATCTCTCTTTAGCGTAGATTGCCCGCAGCTCGTCCTTGGTGCTTGGCCTTATGTCTGCTATCTTGATGGCGATCTCTGGGTTCATCTTCTCGAGCTTGACAAGCTCGTCTACCATTGCCCTTGACTCTGCAGCAGTGCCCTTGGCGAAAAGGTCGGCGTGCCTCATGGCTCGCCTCAGCTCATAACCAAGTTCCTCATCGCTGGCCTTGGCTCTCTTGTCTCTGATTTCTTCGAGCAATTCCCTGACCTCTGCCAGGGTCAGGAGCTCTTCGCCCAAAACGCTCTTGACGATCATCTATCTCTGAGCCGTTTATTTCTGAGCTGTTAAGTGTTCAGGAAGCGAGATGACGGTCTTCGTAGCCTTGCCGTCTGTGACCTTGAGCACGAATGCCCTGCCTCTCTTGCCTACTACCTCGCCTGTCTTTCCGTAGAACTTGGGGTTGGGCATGCCCTTGTGTATGCTTGGATCTATGAGCACGTGGACCTTATCCCCTTCCTTGAAGTCCTGGATGGCCCGGACTACTGGCGAGATGCCTCTTGCGCGAACCGATTTGCTGAGCTTATCCCTGGTCTTTCTCTGAATTCCATGTGACTTTGCCATCTGATTCTCCACCTACATTAATTACGTCTAGCTCTTCGACCACCGCATCAACTTCGAGCCTGCCTGCGAGGCTGGGCTCAGTTCTGCCGCCGTCTCCTGAGATCAGCTCCTTGATGTAAAGGCCGCTGTCTCCCTGGATGACTATTCTGGCATGCTTTCCCGAAGCCTCGACCAGATCCGCGCTGTAAACGTTTCTCCTTCTGACTTTATCTGCTCTTCTGTGAGAGACGCGAGTTGGCGTGCGCTGATCAATCGACCCTACCAATTCCTTCAGGACCGATTTAAGCTTTTCTTCTGTGATCTCGGCCCCAAACCTGACCAGAGCCTCGTATGTCTTCTGGAAGCCCGCATCTTTAAGCTTTTCTACCAGGTCAGGCTCTGCCATGATGAGGTCGGTCGCCTCTATTTTCTCCTTCCCGTAATTATTTATTTCGTCTTTTATCTTCACAAGGTCGACTGTCCTCTTTCTTGGCCTGACCGCCTCCACAACGAAGGGCCTTCCGGTTCCGAGCATTCTGGCGTCTATATCCTCTCTTCCGGCACCGTGAAAGACGGTGTCCTCAGACTCGGCTGCAGCCATGACTGCAGGCCTGATCAGCTCGTCTACGGACTCCTGGTACATTCTGCCTGTGCCGCCACAGCGTTCGCAGCCCCGTCCTTTGCATTCCCTGCAGGGCCACCTGGTCTGAGGTATTCCGCGAGCGAGCTTCCTGTACCTGCCGTAGATGTATATGGATGAAATTTGAAGCTCCACCTGCTGCTTTTCCAGGTCCAGGAAGATCGTTACATCAGGCCTCCTCAGGTCTGCGGCCTTGCCCGTCTTATCCGCGACGAGCTTTCCCACTTCGCGGTTCAGCTCTGACTTGAAGGGCTCGGCGTGAGTTGAGCCGCCGTCGGCCAAAAGAAGCTCCTCGTTCTCGGCAAGTAGGCCGCTCATCCTGGTGCCCACGAGGATGGTGTTGTACTCCAGTCCCTGCAGGGCTTCAACTGCCCTGTCGGCCCAGCGTTCCAGGGATTCAGGGCTCATCTCTCCGAGGCAGACTGTGCAGACGTCGTCCTCTTTTCCCTTGATCCCAAGCTTGAGCCTGGCGTTCCTGGAGCTTGGGGCCAGATCCTCAAGGTATGCCCTGTCGTCTGAGCACTGCATGGAGAGTACTGTCTTCAAGGCGTGGCCTCGTTCGGCGTTGGTGAGGCCAGTTGAGAGCATTGCGAACTGGCGGCCCAGGCAGTTATCGCATATGGGGCCAAGCCGCACTATCCTCCTCGCAGTCTCCAGTATGTTCTCCCTGGCTTCATTCGATCTCTGGTCTGATGTTGGATTATCGGCATTCTCGCTCATAAGTTTCCTGAGACTCTGGATCTAGCTCCTTGCTTATGAGGATGATGTTCTCAGGATAGCTGCCTTCATCTGCGATTTGGCGCTCAAGGGCAATGTGGACTTCATGGCCCTATTCGCTGAATTAGCAAAACAAGACGAAGACAAATCAAGGCAATCGATCTAGATCGACATAGATGGCGCAAGGGTAGAAGATCAGGGCCATCAGAGGTGGCATTAGCGAGAGCCGAGACGAAAGGCAATTATGGCATGAGATCATTGCGAGAGGTTAGGTGGTTCCAGAAGGTCCGAGGAGCGCTCGAAACAGCTCCGCAATACGAAAACTCCTGTGAAGACGTTGGCACTCTGTGTAAGTTTATACACGGTTAACAAACCTCTCGCAAAATGGCTTTTTTTCGGCAGCAGCAAAAGCCGAAAAACCGCCGCCATTACCATGCCTGAAAAGGCGTGGCTCCATTGAGAC
>CAZXDN010000061.1:7843-16416 GCA_964639235.1 uncultured Methanotrichaceae archaeon
AAGCCGAAAAACCGCCGCCATTACCATGCCTGAAAAGGCGTGGCTCCATTGAGACAACCATGAGCCCAGGACGGGGGCTCACACGTGACAAATGTAAAACAAGATCTGTTAACATCTTGAATTCAGTTTTACATGGGAAACTTATCGGGATGCCTTTTCAACCCAGCTTGGTTTGCAAGCTTACGCTGGAGACTGTCAACACATTAGAGCAAGCCTAAAATGTCCCCGCTGGAGGCAGGGTCAGGGGGCCCGTCCGGCCTTGAGGACACTCAGATGTCAGCGCTAACCCAGAAAGAGGTGAAGTGGATACAAACTATCACTCAGCAGCAGCTAGGATGGGCGGCAAAGCTAAGCCAGAAACAGGTATGAGAGGCATAATCCAGCATAGTCAGGGGGCTGGCCTTAGGCATGAGATGCACTCAGCTGTTAGTGCTAACCCAGAAACAGGTTGATTAGTCACAATCTGGCGTTATATTTGAAAAGACATAGATCCCCATTCAAGCTATATAGAAAGACTATCTTCAGTAGATTCAATGAGTCAGTTAAGCTATCGAATCATCCTCAAGAAGGAGCCAGAGGGCGGTTATACAGTTCTTGTTCCATCACTTCCAGGATGTGTAACCTACGGCAAGACTGTGGAAGAGGCTATCGAGATGGCTAAGGATGCCATAAAGGGTTATGTGGAGAGCCTCATCGATGATGGCGAAGAGGTCCCGATAGAGGAAGAGCTTTTGGAGTGTAGGCTCACAGTGGAGGCCCATGCCTAGGCTGCCGCCTCTTTCATCTGAAAAGGTCATAAAAATTCTCGAAAAGAAAGGCTTTGTGTTGAAAAGGGTCACAGGAAGCCACTATATTTTTGCTCATCCCGATACAAAGAGGCGGGTGACAGTGCCATATCATAACAAAGAGATCGCCAAGGGAACTTTACTTCAGATATTAGAGGATGCAGGTATCAGCAGAGTTGAATTGAAATATCTGCTTTGAATCAAGACATGCTCAAACAGCATCATCAATCCCTTTGCAAAGCAAGCCTGAGGTGTCCCCGCCGGAGGCAGGGTCAGGGAGCCCGTCCGGCCTTGAGGACACTCAGATGTCAGCGCTAACCCAAAAAGAGGTAGAGCAAATCAAGTTATCACAGGTAGCAGTCAGGATGAGCGGCTGATCCAAAAATGTATAAAGAAAACGCAATCCAACGTTATCCTGAACTGGCCTCGGCCTTGAGATGCGCTCAGGTAAGAGATTAAGGAAAACATTAAGGAAAACGGATAGAATATTTAAATGCAAGACTTTCGGGACTCTACATCAGAAGTATTGCTCAATAAAGTCCATATATCAAGCCCAGTTTCCTCTTGAAGGGGTATTGAACCTTGAAGATAATAGGCTTCATTGGACTTCCGGGCTCAGGGAAAGGCGCAGCTTCAGAGGTGGCCCGCAAGATGGGGATACCTGTAGCCGTGATGGGAGATGTGATCAGGGAGGAGGCCTCCCGCCTTGGGCTCTTGCAGACAGACGAGAACCTGGGAGGCGTGGGAAACTCCCTCAGGGCCAGGGAAGGAAAGGATGTGGTAGCCAGGAGGACCCTGGAGCGTGCAAGGGGCTCTGGGGGCGACCTGGTGGTGATAGATGGCATCAGGTCCAAAGACGAAGTCGATTATTTCAGGGCAAACTCAGCAGAGTTCATGCTGATAGAAGTCTGGGCACCTGCTGAAGCCAGGCTCAAGTGGATCACGTCCCGCGGCAGGCCTGACGACCCCAGGCTGGATCATCCTAGGACGATGGGCGAACCTGAGAATGAAACCGCAGACCAGAAAACGGTCGTCTCATGCCGTGATGGAACAAAGCAAACTGCAGAGGCGCTTGAGAGGAGAGAGTGCAGGGAGCTTGGCTGGGGAATGAGCGAGGCCATAAAGGGCGCAGACAGAAGGATTGCCAACTCAGGCAGCCTTGAGGAGTTTCAGAAGTCTGTGAGAGAAGTGCTGGAGGAGTTCGCCCTGGCTGAGCCTGATCAGCCGTGAAATGCCGCTTTTTGCGCTTAATGCTGTATGTATCATCTCTGGTATGTATCATCTCTGATAGCTGCATCCGCCTGATTTAAATAGCCAGATCAGATATACAAACAGAGGAGGTGAAGGCGTATGTGTACAGTTGGTGGAGGTCCTGATATAGGAAACATCGAATCACTTGCTGCAAAAGACTACGAATGCCTCGATTGCAAGAACAGGTTCAAGGGCATGGGGTCCAGGCCCAGGTGCCCATCGTGCAAATCAAGAAACGTCAAGGCAGTGGAGTGAGCTGTAAAGCCAAGCGAGCGCAGCCAAGTGATGCGATGAGAATTGAACTCGGTGACGATGAGATCGCCTACCTCTGCGGCAGCGAGAGCACTGTGGCCATAGCAAAGGCCCTCGGCAAGATCTTTTATATGGAGACGGAAAAAGAAGAGGTGGCGATCTTCACCGAGCACGGTGATCTGATAGTGGCATCCACATTCAGCTCAGGCCAGAAGGCACTTCGAGGCCTTAAGTGCACAATCTTCCAGATAAGAGAGCTGGAGTCTCCTCTAATTGTCCTTCCCAAAGGCCACCCGGCTTCGCCGAGGCTGAAAGTTGTGGTCTCAATAGGTCCCAAGACAAGGCTTTGCTGCAACATACAGGCAGGCACCCATCCTGAGCAGGACGTGCTCTGCGGATCAGGCGAGTTCGAGGGCCTGGAGATAACTTCAGACCCACTGGGCGCCTCTGCTGAGAACTTCACAGGAAGACTGGTGGTGGAGAAGCTCTAGCAGAAGCCTTCAGCAGTAATGCCTTGAAATGAAGATATCTAGGTGATAATTTTGGCAGAGATAGAAGAGGGCAACCTCGTCATATACAGAGGCACAGGCACTGTAGGCACTGTGAAGGTGCTAAAAGAAGAAGACGGCAAGAAGTGGGCGCTTTTGGACAGCACCAGCCTGTATTACGATGTGAGCACTCTTGATCCCATCGACCATGTACCCGATAGAAAGGAGCTTGAGGGATTCACCCGCGAAGAGATAGAGAGGCGGATGAAGATCCAGATGGAGCTGGCGCAGGAAATCAAGATGCAGGACGGGAACTTGGAGACTGGTGGCTAAATAAACTTTGGCTGAAGTAGGGGTGGTCATTCACGGCCCTGAGGTGATCGACTCAGGGTGGGCAGTCAAGCTCCTGAGCTACCTGACCAAGTTCGGCAGGGTTGAGGCAGCCTTAGGCGGCACAATGGGAAGAGTGGCAGCAATCGATGCCGGGCCTGGAGTCGACGATTGACATAAGCCAGAGGAGGATGCCAAGCGAGTCTCTGAGAGATTTGGGCCAGCGGTCCGATCTTCTGGTGCTCCTGAACCAGGCCAAGTCCAGGGAGACCGGACTTGTCTTCGGCTCAGAGGTATATGCCAGATACGCCAGTAAACAGAAGCCTCTGATCCAGATAGACTCAGGCGGAAGATTCGTCTCAGACCTTTCTGGCGGCAGCTCCTGCCTGGCCGGGGAGATCTCGCGCGACCTCGGCTTCGACATACTGGCACCAGCGCCTTTACATAAGCCTCTGCGAGATGGCGACCTGATAGTTAGAGAGATCGCTGGCGTCAAGCCAGGAGAGTGCATCTCAATCAACGGCACAGTGGTGGGAAGGGCAACTGCTAGAAAAGTGAAGATACTGACCTCAAAAGGGAAGATCGTCGAGATCAGGGGCGCAGTGCCAAAGCAGCACGGGATAGACAAGCTTCCACCCCTAGACCTTGAGGCGGCAGTAGTGCGCAGTGGAAGCATACGCAGGAGCAACGGATGCATACAAAGAAGCCCGTCAGAGATGCGCAGCCCCGTAAGTTCTGTCGGGTCCGGCCGCGATCTGGCGCTCATAGACCACTGTGCAGAGGAGGCATTTGAGGAAGCAAAGGGAGCGGCAGCCGCGGTGACTGTTGGAGACGACACGACTGCTGTGGCCGGCGATGTTCTCTCGCGCCTGGGAGTACCAGTTATAGGAGTGGTAGACGGCGATCTCGACTGCCTGCACCCAGGAGCCGCAGCGCTTCCCGGCAGCCTGATAATCAGAGTCAAGCCTGGGTTTGACGACATCATCGGCATGCGTATCAGGGACGAGATCTTCTGCGGCAGGCAAAGGGTGCCTTTGTGCGCCTCAATAGATATCCTGACGAAAAGGATAACAGATATAGCTGGGGAGCACCTGGTCTGCATCGAAAGGCGCTAAAAAAGACGCCAGCAGGGAGGATTAAGCCACAGCATGCCATCTCCACCAGACCTGACAAAAGGGATATCTTCGCTAATGCAACAAAGATTAAAGAAGTTAGGCTCCCTGACCTCTCAGAAGAAAGGGCATAGAAAGCCACAAACAAGGCCTTCGTCCCGGAAACTACTTATGCAGAATTTCCAGATGAACCTTGTGGAAGGCTCATACGATTTCATCGCCCAGCTGATGAGAATAGCAAAGTCATATAAGCAATTTGAGACCCTGGTCTGGGCTCTGGATATGGCCGTGATCTCCGTGGCCATATATGCGGTCATGCTCTTGATCGGACTCCCAGCGTTCACAAGGTTCTACTGGCAGGGATTCTATCCTTTTGCAGAGTCGCCGGCCATTTTTTCGCTGATTGCAGGGGCGGCCCTTGCCACCCTTCTCAGGAGAAGGCGAAACCCCGACTTATTCAACCTCTTTGACAGGGAGCTATCTGAGAAGGCCAGGACTGCATACGACAACAGGAATGTGAAGTCCTTCTTCATGCAGAACCTGGCAGAAGATGTGAAGCGCAGGCTCGTAGCCATCAATCCATCCAGGATATTGAACTGGAGAGAGGTTCATATCCGCGCTGGGCTTCTGATAGTGGTCCTTGGGCTGACTGCTTTCATAAGCTACTCCCAGATAAGCGCAGATATATCCCCTGCTGACTTCCAATCGTTCACAGACATAGCTGGCAGGGCACAGGAGATCTTCGGCAGCCAGCCAGAAGAGAACCAGGGGGCGAACGTCAACCTCTCAGGAGGCATATACGGAAAGCCATCGCTTGCAGTACTGAACGAGGAGAAGCTGCAGCTCATGCTCTACCCAGGGCTTGGTACAGGATCGAGGTCCAAGGAGACGCAGCCAACAGAGCGCACCTTCCAGCCTGGCCAGGCAGGCGAGCCTGCAGCGGTCCCATCTGAGCTCTATATAGAAAGCCTGCCTCCACAGAACAGAGATATAATCAAGAGGTACTTCGAACAGCTGAGCACCAGCAACGCCTAGCGCAAAACTGCTCGCCACTCTCTTTTTTGAGCTATGCTAATTTACGTCTTGAGTTTTTATGCTCTGATATTCTATGCTCTGATATTTCATGCCCCATATAGTAATACGCTCTTTGTATCAATTCCTTCCAGACTCAATGAACAGATAACAATCGAGAATTTAGCATAGCCAGCTACTGCGCGCGCGACCAGGGCGATAAATTACTTGGGGATGAATAATTTTGCCCTATATATGACTAGGCCTCTGGCCTCCTCAAAACATGCCAGTTAATATAGTATAGTTGGCGATCTGGATAACTTTATGATATTTGTGGCCAAATTTTATAAAGTAACTTCATTTAATCCTGTACATCGGTAAGGTATACGCATAATTAGTAAATATACTTACCGGTATTCCCGACCTGACTTTCTCGCATATTTATTATCATTATCTACAGAGTATTGATTGATCACTTAGCGGACAAACGCTGGGTGTGTTGGATAGGAGGAATACATGATGAAAGGAACATTAACACTGCTACTGATAGCAATGGTAGCGCTTATGGGATTTGCATCAGCATATCCCACTGTAAACGAAAACCTGTCATATTCGTTCGCAAAGACAGTGTACGACGTTCAGGGAAACCCGTCACTTAGCGGAACTCAATCTGGTGCCTTCTCATACTGCCCAGGCGTTGAGGGCTATCCCTCTGACGGCAATACAGCTGCTCTGATACAGACAAAGGTCGTCTCAGCTGGCGGCGCTATGGACATGTACCCGAACAACACAGGGTCAACCTGGCAAAAAGTCGTCCAGGGAGGCTCGTCCACACTGAACATGCTCGCCCTTGACCCACAGGACACAGATGCAGAGCTGACAGCCCAGGTCGGCACATACCAGTCGGTCTCATTCAGCGGACCGTATGCAGACTACGCTGCATCCTTCGCAGACAACGCTCAGGTAGGCACCAACAACTTCTGCGACATAAGGGACCCACAGGCAGACGGCGATAACTCAGTCAGCTGGTGTGGAAACGCCTGGATAGATGAGTCAAGCACTTCCAGTGGTGCTATCACCAAGGTCAGCAGCGATGATGTAAGGATCGCTGAGGGCACAATAGGCACTCAGACCTGGACTGGACTGTCAGCAGATGGCTGGACTGGAGATGTCTATATGAACGGCGGATCTGTGGCATACTCTCAGTTCTACGGACCCAACGTCGTCCCAGTCAACAGCGGAATACAGACAACGGCCACGGCCACAACAAGCCACACCTGGAACAACGGCGTCGGCCCAAGCGTGCCCACGATCTGAACCGACTGAAAGACAATCAAAGCTAAATGCAAAATTTGTGAAGGCGCACTATGACCCAGAGATTCTGGTTGGCAGGGCTTGCTGTGCTCCTGGCGATGTCAACTGCCGGGGCGATCACAGAGGTCAACGCCTTCACAAATTCCAATTTAATTTCTTACGATTCAAACTTCAGTGCCCTCAAGACCATCTCTGAGGGTTCGTTCACATTGCCGAATGTCAAATACAAGTTCAGCGGTGAAACAACAACGGATGTGTCACTGAGTGAAAGAGGGACTTCTAACATAACTCAGATTATAACCTTCTCTGCGCCGAACAAAACTGCATCTGGCGGTCTGGTATCTATAGAGAACCATGTCATCTGCACCAACGCCACCAAGTTCGACACCAGAATTTCGGGCAGCACAAGTGTAAGCTCTCTTGCAGAGAACAGCACTACAGTGAGGAGCACGAGCTTTGGCCTGGGAATTGCAAGCACAGGATCTGGCAACTACAGCTTCTCAGTGTCCGGAGGACATTACACCGAGGCAGATCACCAGGTGACAGCCGATACAACTGGCAATCCCAGCGCCTACAACATCTCGTTTGAGATGTATCCTTTAGACCTGACTGAGCCAGCAAATATAGACCAGGATATCAAGCTTGAGTATGGGGTGGACGACGGCGATCTGTGCTATTACGGTTATAATTTCTACAGAGGCATGGAAGTAGGCGATGTCTCCAGCATCTGCGAGATGGAGCTAAAGAAATGGGCTTAGGAGAGGTGCTCGTGAAATCGATCTTCTTGCTGTTAACTGTCTTTCTGCTGTCCTCAGCAGAAGCAGATGTTGGGCTGAAGTGCAGCTACTACAACTCTATGGACGAACTATCTGGGGAAGTCTGTGGGGAGAACATCAGCTTTGAGAGCTTTGAAGCTCTCATGCCAGATTGCATGCTCTACAAGGACGCGGGACAATCAGCTGCTCCAGACAGCAGCTATCTATATTCCATAAAGCACAACGATGACAGGCTGCACTCGAATGCCACAGTCGATTCCGGATCTCTCTCCTGGGGAGCTTACGCCGATTTCGGCTATTACAGTCCTGATATGCATTCTTTTGCCCTGAATGCGAATAACCATGTAGTGGATGGAATCATAAATGCCAGCTATGGAAATTCCGGCGTCGATGTTGAGGACCAGGTCGAGGCATTGGGCGCAGGGTTTTCAGAGAGCATAGCGATCACTCCAACTACAGTAAGCTCAGAGGGAAGCGGCGCGACAATAGTCAGCGACAGCTCGGCAAGCTTGACGTCGCCCTCAAGCTCCCAGAACACTGGAGCAAGCGAGGCACCTGATGAAGATCCTGTCAAGGGTTTCAGACAGAGACTTGAGATAGATGGCCTGGAAAGGCATGGCGAGATCGATGCTGATGTGGTGGGCGATACAGAATGCATCTGGAAGAGCTCTATCAAGACGGATTTGGGGAGCATCTCTTTCGGGCTGTCTGTGAGGGGAACCTCATCAGGAGATATGGACCAGCTGGGCATGATAGGCAAGGTCTCCGGATATCCAACTCAGATCCTTCCGCCAGGAGAGGTCAAGATCAGCGGAAATTACAACTCCACACTAGGCCAAGCTCAGAACTCAACTGACATCGGGACGCAGGAGAGGCTGGATAGGATCGAGGAAGAGGCTGAGGAGTTTCGCAAAAATTACGGACTAAACTCCAGCGAATCCCTATGGTATTACATAGATCAAACCGCCAACGCCACTATACCTGGCAAGATAGATGATGTGCCCGATGAGCTCCACAAGGAGAGCTTCGTCATGAAGATGGGATTCCTGATAGATCCTGCATAGGCGATAAAAACCTATAGGTTAGATGGCTCTGATTTGTTTGCCTGACCAGTTGGCGCAATGACCATCTATATAGCATCAAATTATTTTTTGGTGAATAATCTTGGTTTGCATGAAATAGAGATGGCTTTTCTCCATAAAAGACGCCTACCAATATAGAATCCTCCTTGCTGTTGGTAAATTATTGATACAT
>CAZXDN010000062.1:0-16336 GCA_964639235.1 uncultured Methanotrichaceae archaeon
CTTGGGACATGGTGATTTAAATTACATGAGGTTTGCGGCATTGAGCAGATGATGTGGAGCACATGACATGGCTCTAAAGAGGGCTGTTGCAGGATGTTTTAAGCCGCCTCCTGCACGCTCATCTCGCCTGCCCTCTTGGGTGCGATCCTGGTCATGGCCACCACATTTCTTGGCAGGAATATCTGTTCGTCAGCAGATGCTATCTCAATTAAGTCTGCATCTGAGCAGTCGAGTCTTCCAGTTATATACGCTCCAGCAGCAGTGGTTATGTCCATCTCCTTTCCCTTAAGCTTGGCAAGAAGTCAAGAGCCATATTTTTCCATTTTCCCGTCGCCTCAATTTGAATAATTCATGCGGCTCTCTGGCCCTTGAACTTTGGTCTTGTGGACGTTTGTATATCTGGAGGTGTCGCTTATGTGATGCTGGAAATTGGGATTGTTCTCGTATGGAGGACATATAATAAAATTCATCATTGTTTGAATCAAACAATTATATTTAAATATCATGCACTCCTTTGCTATTTTGGTGACTGTTGTACGCTTAACTGTCGCAGACGCAGCGCAAGGGTGCTGCTGGCCGAAGACGATGCACCTAACCGTAAGGTGACTATGCTGATGCTGGAGCGGATGGGCTTTCAGGCAGACGCTGTAACCAACGGCATTGATGCATTCAAGGCAGTTGAGTCAGGGATGTACGACATCTTATTGACCAACCTGGTCATGCCTGGCATCGACGGCTTAGAGCTTACCCGCCAGATTAGGAGAGTTCTTCCTCCAGAGTGCCAGCCGAGGATCATAGCCATAACAGCCTATATCCTGCCTGACGGCTGGAGACAGTGCTTTGAGGCAGGCATGGACGACTACCTGGTCAAGCCAGTTGATCCCAACAGGCTGGAGATGGTTTTGAGGAAGCACGCATCTCATCTGCGCCAGTAATGCCACTTGGAATTTAGCGTAGTAGGTATTGGCGATCTTTCTGAAGTGTCAATGGCCAATCCCAGATGAGCATGACACCTGGAAAGCCCCTGAGCATCAATGCAAATTCCGTAAAACTGGGCCGTGTTCCATTCCATAAATTAGCAATGGCTATATAGCTCTTATGTCAACCCGTACCACACCCATACCCGGAGGAATCGAGTTGAAGGATTATCTCACATTGGATGACATTGTACTTGATAACAAGCGGGTCCTGGTTCGGGTGGATTTCAACTCTCCCATGGGCCCAAATGGCAACATACTGGACGACAAGAGAGTCAAGAGCCACCTAGAGACCTTGCGCGCGCTGGAGGACTGCAGGGTGGTGCTCATGGCCCACCAGTCCAGGGCAGGAAAGAAAGATTTCACGACCCTCGAGGCCCATGCAAAGCTCGCTTCAAGGCTTCTTAGAAGAGAAGTCGCCTACTGCGACGACATATTCTGCTCCCACGCCCGCGAGGCCATAAAGTCTCTGGAGCCAGGCGAGATCATGCTGCTGGAGAACACTCGATTCTTCTCAGAGGAGAACATGAACCGCGCTCCAGCAGACCACGCCAAGAGCATCATGGTCAAGAGCCTGGCCCCGTTATTTGATCTGTTCGTAAACGACGCATTTGCCGTCTCCCACAGGTCTCACCTCTCTGTCGTGGGCTTCACAGAGGTTTTGCCAAGCGCTGCTGGCCTCCTCATGGAAAAGGAGATCGAGGCTCTGGATAAAGGCCTGAAAGGCGGAGAGCACCCATCTGTGTTTGCTCTGGGTGGCACAAAGGTCGACGACTCCATCAAGGTTGCACAAAACGTCCTCTCGCGCGGAGGAGCAGACAGGATCCTCACCTCAGGCGTGGTGGCTACAGTCTTCCTGATGGCTTCCGGAGTCGACGTAGGCGAGGCCAACAGGAAGTTCGTCGCAGACCAGGAGTACCTGGACCAAGTCGAGATCGCCAAGAAGATGCTCTCTGACTATCCAGGAAAGATCGCGATGCCTCTTGACGTTGCAGTGGACAACAAGGGAGAGCGCGTCGAGGTCAAGGTCTCCAAGATACCCTCAGACCTGCCGATAGTCGACATAGGCCTTGAAACCATAGTTGGCTACTCCAGGGACCTGAAGGACTCAAGGCTTGCAGTCCTGAACGGATCCGCTGGCATATTCGAGCAGGAGAAGTTTGCCTTGGGCACAGCAGAGCTTCTGAAGGCCGCAACAGAGTCGGGATACTCGATTGCAGGAGGCGGTCACACAGTTGCCGCAATTGAGAAGCTTGGCCTTGAGCCGAAGTTCTCGCACGTCAGCATAGGCGGCGGAGCGTCGATCACATACCTTTCAGGAGACCCTCTGCCCGGAATTGAGGCCCTGAAGAAGGCTGCAACCAAGTACAAGGCTTGACTATGCCTCAGGTTTGAGGCGCTCAATTGCTTTTTTCCTGCACTCTTTCAGAAGGTCCAAAGGCTCGCCTTCTGACTCAAGTGCAGCTGCAGCTCTGTGGCCCCCGCCTTCTCCTCTGTGTGCGCGGGCGACTTCGCGCATCACTTCAGCCAGGTCCAGGCCAGCTCTCGACGCCTCGCGCCTGGCCCTGGCGCTCACCCTGGTCAGGCTGCCGTGCCTTCCTGCAGCAAATGCCACATCTGCGCCTATGTCCACCAGCGTCATGGCTGACGATCCCTCGAAGGCGTTGATCTCTGCAGTGGCCACTATCCAGTCGCCCTCTCTCTCTATAGCAGCCCTGGACGCGGCCTTCAGAGCTGCAATTCTCTGTGAGAGATCTGCTGGAGCGCCTGCCAGGACCTCCAGAGCCTCGTCGTACTCCACGCCGGTATGCAAGATCTCTGCACATGCCTGGAAGGACTCGGATGAGGCGCGCCTGAACCTGCCTGTGTCTGAGATTATTCCAACCATGAGCCCAAGCCCGGCCTCTCTTGTGACGTCTCTTCCCGAAGAGCGCAGTATCTTCCAGACGATCTCTGCAGTGGAGTTGGCAGGCCTCTGTATGTAGAATTTTGCGCCTGAAATGAGCCCTGAGTCCAGGTGGTGGTCGACCACGGCGTAGCTGGAGAGCTTCGCGCTTCCGAGCTGAAGCCTGACAGAGGTGTCCACAACCACCACAAACTCGAAGTCTTCTGACCTGGGATCTATCAGTATCTCCACTCCCAGGGCATCTGCAAGGCTCTTGCCTGACCGGCTGAGGTCTTCAGCAACTCCTAGAGATCCTCCAAAGGCCTGCTGCAGTGCGAAGGCGCTGCCAATGGCGTCCGGATCGGCGTTCCTGTGGCAGAGGTAGAGGATGTTCTCATGCCTTCTCATCAGTGCGCCAAATTCTGACTCGCTAACCTGCATGTCATCGCTTCGTGCTCGAAAGTAGAAATAGTTGGTCCAGCTGCGAGGGCGCCCTCTTTTGCCTGGGTTCTCTGGCAATCGTCATCTACTAATCTCTTCAGTGCAAAGATTATTAATGAGGTTTTTTGAAAGAGGGAGATTTCATGGACGAATCAGGCATGGGAACTGGCGAAGAAGAGATCAAAAGAGAGATGGAGACTGAGAGAAAGGCTCAGGCTCTGGCAGACTATCTGAAGCTGGATCCAAAGGCGATCTTTCCCTGCGCCACCAGGATCAACGACATCTCCACATTCCAGGCTGGAAAGGAGATCTACCTGGTGGGATCTGAAGACGAGGTGGATGCTGGCATTCGAGGCTATTTCCAGAACAACTTAGGGGAGATAGACTCGGCCTTCATAGGAAGGGAAGCCAGCCTCTCTGAGAAGGACGCGCTTGTTGTAGATCGGCTCTGCGAGATCATGGACGAGGACTTCGAGACTGAGATCTTAAACGAGGCGCTCCTCAGAGTCGTAGACAGGTGCGGAAACCTCGAGGCGCTTGTGAGAGCTGCAGCTGCAGAGGTGAACAGAGGCGAGTTCCTCTCAGTCGACAGCACGGAGATCCCATTTGGAAGGTATCTGATGTACAGGTTCAGGGAAGGACAGTGCTCAGACTTCGACCACGTAAGCCAGAGTTAAGTGAAAATCTATTGTAACTGAGGCATTGCAGGACTGGCACAGGCAGAGCTGGCCAACGTTTATCATCTCCTGACACAATATTGTACAGTCTTTAAGCGTATAAAGAATGTGTGAGTGGTGCGGTCATATGGATGAAAATATGGATAGGAACGTGAACCAGTTTGTGGGCTGGCTCATCGACTACGGCCAGGACTTCCCTGCATTTAGCGATAAGCTGATTGACAGGGCTGCTTCTTCGGTCAAAGAGGGCGGCTATGACAAGGCGAAAGCTGATGTTGCAGTTCTCACAGAGGCGAGCGGCGCTGAGAGGATGAGCATGGCTGCGATCCTTGACGAGCTGAAGGGCCTTGGAATCGACAAGGAGAGAGGAAGCTACATGGTGCGCAGAATCGATGCCATCAGGCAGGCTGGGACCTCTGGCGATGACCACTTCACCATGAGCGTCTGACATCGCTTTACGTGAGCCTCAGGCCCATACCTCTTTTGTCTGCATCAGTTCACGGAGTCAATATCTTCAGAGGGCCAGGCGTTTCCTAAGTTGATGCTGTCGTCTATATCTTCGCTATCGAAGACCACCATCTCGAAGATGGCTATCTCCTCTCCAGGCCGCACTGTGATCGAGTAGCCTTCTTCCATTGACTTGAAGACCTCTTCGCTCAAGTCCAGGCCGTGCTCTGCCTCGAAGTTCTCTATGTCTGAGTAGGTGAACCCGTGGCTCTCTGTCACCTCATCTTCGATCTCCTCAAGTGCGTCCAGGCTCTCTGTGGCTATGAGCGAGATCATGAATCCTCCTATGCCGTCGTCGTGAAGCTCGATCGTCATCAGGAAGGCGAGCGCCCCCTCCTTGATCTCCTTTACGCCTTTTAGCTTCAGCTCTTCTACAAGGTCTCTGTTCACCTGGATCTTGTCTGCAGCCGTTCTCATGGCCTCGAAGATGGGGGCGTGCTCCTCTGTCACATCCTCGATTATGGCGTTCCAGAGGTCGTAGGTCAGGCTCAGCATGGGTGACGCCTTCTTTCAAGGGAACTTTCGTCTGGCATTGATGCGCTCCAGTCTTGCACAGTGCAGTTCTGAAGGTAAGCTTTGCGTTTGGCCTTTTTCTGGCCACAGCGAAGAGTCTTTTTCTCTTTATGCCGTGATAAACTTTCGACGGAATCGGCGCAAAACATTTTTCCGTTGAGGCCTACAATCATGGGAGGAATCATAAGAGGAGACCCTGATGCGAATAGTTATTGCCGGAGCAGGCGAGGTCGGGTTTCTCGTGGCCAGCGAGCTTCACGGGGAGCATGATGTCACGATTGTGGATAAAGACGCCAACGCCTGCGCGAGGCTCGAGGGCATGGACGTCAAAGTCCTGCAGGGAAATGCGGCCAACGCCCAGCTTCTGATCCAGGCAGGCGTGCGAGATGCGGACATCGTGCTTGCAGTCACGGGCAATGATGAGGTTAACATCATCACATGCATTATCGCAGGTCACATAGGCGTCAAGCAGACCATTGCCAGGGTCAGCAACCCGGAGTACACTGATCAGCCTGTCAAGCACAGGCGGCAGATAGGCATAAGCTACATGATCTGCCCTGAGCTCGTCATGGCCGAGGAGCTTGCGAGGACGCTTTACTTCCCTTCAATGCTCATGAACCGGCAGATGGAAGGCGGAAAAGTCGAGCTGATAGAGTTCAAGGTCGGAAGCGAGATGCCGCTTCTGGGGCCTGTGCGCGATATAAGGCTTCCTGAGAACTGCAAGATAATGGCCATAAATCGCGCAGGAGAGATCTCAATTCCTGATGGCAACAGCGAGATTCGGCCTGGAGATCACCTAATAGTCATCTGCGAGGCGGATGCTCTTCCGAAGCTTCGAAGAATGCTCCATGAGGACGCCTCATCTCACAAGGTCATGATCGTTGGAGGCGGGATGGTTGGGTTCTACCTGGCAAGCCGCCTTGAGAAGATGGGATTTGACTTAAAGCTCATAGAGATCAGCAAGGACAGGTGCAAGGACATCTCTGAGAACCTGTCTGACACCATGATCCTAAACGGCGACGGAACAGACATCTCCCTTCTAAAAGAGGAGAACGTCAGCGACATGGACGTCGTCTTCGCTGTCACTGGCGTAGATGAGAAGAACCTTCTGACCTCTCTTCTGGCAAGGCAGCTGTGCGCCAACAAGATAATCGCCAGGGTCAACAAGAACTCGTACATACATTTGTTCGAGATGGTGGGCGTGGACAGAGCTGTGAGCCCAGGCCAGGTCACAGGGGACTCAGTCCTGCAGCTGGCCATTGGAGTCGAGGACGTGGTCACTCTCCGCGACGAGAAGATAGAGCTAATAGACTTCGCAGCCAAGAAGAAGTCCAAGATCCTGGGCAAGTCACCTTTAAAAGAGATGCCAAAAGAGTCTGTGGCAGGCATGATCCTGAGGAAGGGGCAGCCCGTAGTCCCAAAGGAGGACACAAAGGTCGAGGAAGGGGACAGGGTCTTTGTGCTTGCGCTCCAGCCAGCCATCGCCAAGGTGAAGAAGCTCTTCTCTGCCAACTGATGTCTGATAAATTGAGGTCTGATGTCTTCTCATTTTTCGGGCATCTCGTTCTTCAGGCATATCATTCTTCAGGCATATCATTCTTCAGGCGGGCCAGCTTCTTCAGGTCTGAGATGAACTGCTCCTCAAGCCTCCTGTTTCTGAGAACTGCAGCAGGGTGAAACGTCACCAGGAACCGGTCGTCGAAGACCTCTCCGTGGATCTTGGTCACTCCAGTTCTTCCGAGAAGAGCTTTAGAGGCCACATTTCCCATGAGGCAGATCACATCGGGGTCGATCGCCTCTATCTGCTCCTTTAAGTGGGGGATGCAGGCCATCACCTCAGACCTCTTCGGCTGACGGTTCTCAGGGGGCCTGCACTTGACAACGCTCGTTATGAAGACCTCAGACCTGTTAAGTCCAGCTTTTTCCAGTGCCTGATCGAGGAGCCTTCCGCAGCTTCCCACAAACGGCCTTCCAGTCAGGTCCTCTCTGGCACCTGGCGCCTCGCCTATGAGCATTATCCTCGCAGCCTCTGGCCCCTCGCCAGGAACTGCCTTCTTGCGAGCTTTAGACAGGGAACACTTCTGGCAGGCCGATATCTCGCTTTTAACTCTCTTTAGATCCATTGGATAGCACATGCAGTGCTCCTGAGAAAACCTTTTTCCAGGCAAAAGTAAACGAAAGATTCTTATCTGGCTGGCTCCTCTTCGAGAGAAGGTGGCGCAGATGAAGTTCGCAGAGATGACCTATCCCCTGAGGAAGTTCGACGACATATACTACTCAATAGAGAGGATCGTCTACGGCAGGGGAAGCCTGAAGGGCTTTACAACTGACGATATATACAGCAACCTGAGAGACAAGTCGTTCTTTTCAGATGCTGCAGCGCTCGACAGGTTCCTGATGGAAAATGCGGGAAAGTTCAAGATCAGAAGATCTGATGGCGGATGGGAGCGCTACTGGTAGCCTCCACAGCCTGTTTTATTCCGTTTTTTGCTAATGGCACCGGCGCCGTCTTTCCTGCAAGATCAGCACAGCGTCTCTTCCTTTTGTGCCAGCACAGATATCCACTGTGCGTCCATAGTCTCAAGATCTCAGCGCTGATTCGAGATGAGTGGATAAAACTTCCAGCCGAAAGTATAAATTGAGCGCTGTCAATCACCGTGCAGATGATCTTTCAGATCCTGGACGCCAACTACACATATGATGAAGAGCGCCGGCCCCTGGTGCAGCTCTTTGGACCGACACTAGAGGGAGAAAGCGCCTCTTGCAGGGTGTCTGGATTTAGGCCTTACTTTTATGCAGGCGTCCAGGATGGCTGTCTGGACCAAGTAGCAGATGCCTTAAGGTCTCTGGGACTGGACGTCGAGGAAGTAGAGCGGTTCAAACCCATAGGCTACCAGACACAGCCCACGAGGATGCTCAAGGCCTACACCAGGGATCCGAAAGAGGTGAGGACCATCAGGGACCAGGCTGCAAGGCTGCCTGGAGTCGACGCGGTATACGAGACTGACATCCTCTTCAAGAACAGGTTTCTGATAGACATGGGACTGGGCGGCATGGGCTGGGCAGAGGTTCCAGCGCCCAGTGGCCAGAAGCCAACGGACTTCTCAGAGGTCAGGCAGCTTGAGAGAGAGGCGAATGCGCCTCTGAAGTACATGGCCTTTGACATAGAGTGCCTTCCAAGAAACGGGGAGATGCCTTCTCCTGAGAACTCGCCTGTAATTCTCATCAGCATGGCCTTTGAGCCGGAGTACAAAGGGCTAAAGGACCTGGTGCTCGTTGGAAAGAGCCTGGACTGTCCAAGGGAAGACGTCTGGTCCTGCGAGGGCGAGCACGATCTCCTCTCCAGGTTCGTCTCAGTTGTAAGGGAGTTCGATCCGGACATAATGGCAGGGTACAACTCAAATGAGTTCGATCTGCCGTACCTGTCTGAGCGCGCGAACAGGTTGAGAGTAGAGGCCAGAGTCGGGCGCGATGGGAGCACCTGGTACATGAGAAAGATCGTGAACCAGACGAGCGCCTCGATCACAGGCAGGGTGGTCGTGGACCTCCTTCCCATAATCCGATCGTCTTTCAGCCTCAAGCAGTACACTCTTAGAAATGCGGCTCAGGAGCTTTTGGGGAAAGAGAAGTACGACGTGGACCCAAAAGAGATAGAGGCGCTCTGGGCCGAGGCAGGAGACGGCCTCAGGAGGTTCATCTCTTACTCGAGGCGCGACGCCTTCCTCGCACTGCATCTTCTCCTGGACTTGAAGCTGATGGACAAGTACATAGCGCTCTCACGTGCCAGCGGAGCGCTCCTGCAAGACATCGTCAACGGCGGCCAAAGCGGCATGGTCGAGAACCTCCTCCTTAGGAGATTTGGAGAGCGCAGGCGCGTTGTTCCGCCAAAGCCTGATGCAGACGTCTCTGAAGAGAGGTTTGTCGAGAACGACGAGCTCAAAGGGGGGGCAGTTCTCGCCCCTGAGAAAGGGCTCCTGGAGGACATCGTGATCCTGGACTACAAGTCTCTTTACCCCACGATCATGATGGCTCACAACCTCTGCTACTCAACAGTGCTTTATCGGCCCGTGCCAGGCCTGGAGAATACGATAAAGTCGCCGTCAGGCGGCGAGTTCGTCCCCCCAGAGGTCTCTCCTGGAATTGTGCCTGGAGTTCTTCGTGAGCTCTTGGACCAGAGGAGCGAGACCAAGAGGCTGATGAAGGCCGCCAGGGACGACGAGAGGCGGTTCTTGGACGCAAAGCAGTATGCAATGAAGATTCTCCTGAACAGCTTCTACGGCTACTCAGGATACGCCAGGGCCAGGCTCTACAGCCTTGCAGTGGCAAACGCTGTCACGAGCTTTGGAAGGGAGAACATCCTCAACACCAGGAGGCTGATAGACGAGATCGGGGCGGTCTACGTCTCAGAGGGCATAGCGAAGTTCGAGTCTGAGCTTAAACCCGGAGAGGTTTTCAGGAGGTTTGACCTGTCTGTTGTGTACGGGGACACTGACAGCGTCTTCGTCCGTCTCAGATCGCATGAAAGCGAGCCTGTGTCCACGAGAGAGGCTGAGCTGATAGGCAAAAAAATAGCAGAGACACTGACCTCCAAGCTTCCGGATCCGATGGAGCTCGTCTTCGAGGCCTTTGCCAGGAGGGCCATGTTCCTGACCAAGAAGAGGTATGCCCTCTGGGTCTTCGAGCCAGTGGGATCTGAGTGGAAGGACAGGATCAAGGTCAGGGGCATGGAGACTGTGAGAAGGGACTGGTGCGGCCTCACTTCCAAGACGCTCAAAAGGTGCCTTGAGCTGGTGCTGAAGGAGGGCAAGGTGGACGAGGCTGTGGAGCACGTCAGGCTCGTGATTGAAAGAGTCCAGAACCTGGACCTGAAGGAGGATCCTGCGCTCATCGAGGACCTCACCTTGACCAGGAGGTACACCAAGAGCGTCAACTCCTACAAAAATAAGCAGCCCCACATCCAGCTGGTTGAGAAGATGAGGAAGAGGGGAGACCGGCTTCCGGGAATTGGCGACAGGGTCCCATTCGTGATCGTCAGCGGCAGCAGCAGCACTGGGGAGTTCGTGGACACTCACAGGAAGTCAAAGGAGCTCTTCGTGGACAAGGCCGAGGACCCGCAGTATGCAGCCGAAAACAACCTCAAGATAGACACAGATTACTATATCGGAAAGCAGATCTTGCCCCCTGTCCTTCGGATACTCTCAGAGTTCGGGATCACTGAAGGCCAGCTCTGCTCAGTGACCAGGCAGAGCAGCTTGCCTGCGGCCAACAAGGCGCCGAAGCAAAAGTCGCTCTTCGACTTCTAAGTACTGGTAAAATTTAACTCTAAGCTACAACGCACCTCTGAATTCGCAACTAAATCTCTTTGAGGATTGGTTCTCTCGCCCTGCATACATCTTAGATGCCGGTCAGATCCAATATTACCAGCAAATTTTGATGATACCATTGCTCTGTATCTTTGATGATACCATTGCTCTGTATCCACATTGTATCCCAATACTTGGTTGGATGCAGGGCTCACTTATCTATTTACAGAACTAATGGCACACTGCCCATGCAACGTAGAACTCACTTAGCTTAAAGCAGTGGTGGGGTCATGAGTACTAAGTTCCATTGAACGAATCAACATCAAAAAATTATTAATCTCGGCGACGACACTTAACATAAGGTGAAAAATTTATGGCAGCATTATGGTGGAACAGTGAGATTAGGAATGTTAGCGAAGCTTTATCGGGTATCGGTGAGTTAAAGTTCGTCATATCTAACTCGTTAAAAGGAATGGGATTTTCTGATGTTCGCAGCAATAATCTTGAAATCGCCGGCGGAAAAAACAATACTTGGGTCTCAATCGCTCATTTCCATGTTGTAGATAGGCAATACTGGGAAGTCGTGATGGGAAGTGGAGACAACGTTGAAATGACAAGAGGCGTAGTTAATGAGGTTGTTGCCATGCTCAGGGGTCTGAGATTTCTGTAATTACGGCACCAACTTAAGCAATATATTCCACAGTATTATCGCTCTGCCACCCTTAAGTCTATGGGAGTAATAAAATAAGTGCTAATGTAATGTGCTGTTGGAATTTGATAATCAAAATAGTTAATGATTCTTGATAATCAAAATAGTTAATGATTCCTTCTTAATTATGGTATATGCGCCAGATAGCTCTCTTTTAGCTCCTTCTTATCCATGTGATCAATATCTATAGCCTCTCTTCTCACATCGCCCCTAAGCTCTTGGATGAATTCACGGGCGTACCTGGGCGCCTTAGGCGGGTTGTGAACCAATGGCAACAGCAATGGGCGCTAAAGTGATCCTCTATATCAGGTTAACATAGCCCGGCCAAGTTGGCACAGTCCGATCAGGTGGGCACGAGGGACCGGTATGTGTTCCAGATGCCCATGATTATAAAATTTGCAGCTATTGCCCCCAGTATCAGGCCCTGGATTCTTGTGAGCACAAGTATTCCTGTAACTCCCAAGACCCGGTCTATGTAGTCTGACGACCTGAGGATGAAGTATGAGATTGCGAAGGTGACAACTATTGCCAGGAGCACGAGCACTTTGGCAGATATGCTCGTGGCAGCCTCCATCTGCACCACAACTGTGGTCATTGTGCCTGGACCTGTGAGAAGCGGCGTGGCCAGGGGAAATACGGATATGTCCTCTCTTACTGTCGCGTCTTTGAGCTCTGCATCCGTGACCTTCCTGCTGTGGTCTCTTCCGCCTCTGATCATGTCCAGGGCCACGAGGAAGAGGAAGATGCCGCCTGCAACTCTCAGAGAGTCGACTGTGATTCCGAAGAACCTGAGTATGGGGTCTCCGGCCACAGCGAAGATGACGCCTATTATGAATGCAATGGCTGTAGCTCTGAGTACCATCTTATCTCTGACAACCTTTACGGTTCCAGCTGTGAGGGATATGAATACCAGAGTTGCCTGTATGGGGTTGACTATGACGAAGATGGAGACGAAGACGTAGAGGAAGTTGGCCAGGTAGTTGGCTGGATCGGGCATCTCTTTCTTTTGTCTCCTTTGGTTTTTGCGCTATCCTCTGGTTTTCTGTATCGCAGCTGCAGGTCGAGTCGCTGAAGGACCTGGTTTCATGCCTGAATTGAGCTGGATCAGACCAGTTCTGGGGCACCCTCGCCGTCAGACGGGTCGCCGTTCAGAAGCTTTGCTGTCTTTCCTGAGGTCAGGGCCAGAATGCCTGCAAGCCCTCCTGCAAGAAGCGCCTTTGCGCGGTCTGACCTTCTGCCAGCAGCCAGGCATATCAGAGTTCCCAGGGCTGCAGAGGCGAGGTACTCTGGAGCGTCTCTCATCAGGTGGCCCACAGGGTTGCTCCTGGCGTTTACGCGGTCCCTGTGCAGCATCCACCTGTCAGGAAACTCGTGCACGTGAGAGGAATGAGGTCCCCTGAACTGGCAGAGCGACCCTCTGATGGGCTCTCCAAGCAGAGTCCTTGAGAAGCATTTGGGAAGCTCAGGGAGTTCGTCCTTGGGAATTGTGTACCTGGTGTGAACCGGAAGCGTCTCAATCCAGGCACAGAGCCTCTTGCAGGGCAGGTCACATTCCATATGTGCTTATGGTCCTCCACACTTAAAAATCTGGCCAGGCTCAGGCGTCTAAGCCAGATGATATGCAGGGAAAGTATATTGCCCTCCTGATCAATCTACTGCCCATATGAGGGCTATGCCAGACACTGTCTTTGCTATAGCAGCTATGATCTTGACTATGATCGCTTTTTGTCCAGCAGGTGGAGTAACCTATGTCAATCCTGGGCAGAGCATTCAGGCTGCAATAGATTCAGCAAGCCAAGGCGACACGATTGAGGTGAACACAGGAACTTACAGCGAGCAGCTGGTGATAGACAAGCCCATCAGGCTGGTTGGCGTGGACACTGGCGGAGGAAAGCCAATCGTGGACTCAGGCGACTCAGGATCTGCCATAACCATCTCTGCAGATGGCGTCTACCTGGAGGGCTTCCAGGCATACACCTCTAGCGGCTGGGGATCGGACGCAGGCATCCTGGTCAAGTCAAACGGCAGCACCATAAAAGATAACATTGCCAGCTCCAATGGAAACGATGGCATACTGCTGGTCTGGTCCACGAACAACACTCTTGCTGGAAACACTGCCAACGACAACCAGAACAACGGCATATCCCTGGAGGAGAGCAGCAACAATACTCTGCAGGGAAACGAGGCCAGCTACAATCGCTACGGCTTCAGGCTGGAGATGTCGACAGGCAATACAGTTAAAGAAAATACAGTTGTAGGAAACAAGTTCGAGGGCTTCTACCTGGATGAATCTCACAGGAACCTGGTCCAAGGAAACCTGGCCTCCTCAAACTGGGGCGGGATCTCTCTTGACGGCTCAAAGTACAACGAGATTGCGGGAAATGAGGTCCTGGACAACGAGAGGGGCATATACCTCTCATTCCAGAACAACTCTGGATCTCTCACCCAGGCTGCACAGACGCAGAATGGAAAGAAGGAAGGGGTGTACATCTCGTACAGCAGCCGCCAGAAAGAGAACTCTGGAGAAGGCGAGATAAGCAGAAACAAGATTTACCTAAATAACCTCTCCAACTCCAAGAACGCCTACGACGACGGGGTAGACCAGTGGGACAACGGAGTTGTAGGAAACAACTTCAGCGACTTCAACGATGCCTCTGAAGGCTGCAACTCCACTGATGGCATCTGCAGCACCTGGTACCGGGTCCCTGGGGGCACGAGCGTTGACAGATACCCGCAGGCAGCTCCTGTTGTGGTCAAACAGTCTGGGTCCAGGTCACTGGGGTATGGGGGAGCAGATCTCCAGATCAGCATGCCCAGGTATAAGCCAAGCTCTGTGATTCTGCTCAACTTCAGCTCTCCGGAGAACGCCAGCATAGGGCTCGACCTTGGGGATAACGACACAGTTGAGGTGCGGGAGGTTGGAAAGAACTCCTCTGGCAGCCTGAACTTCACAGCGCCTTCTCAGGAAGGTCGCTATCAGATCAGGATGTGGAACAGCTCAGGCCTTACGCTCGTCTCAGTGCCGCTTGATGTGGCCACTCCCAGGATGTCGGCCTCTCCTGTATCTGTTGCCGCCTGTGAGGACATCACAGTTGCCTTCTCAGGTGCTCCTGGCCTCGATCGCGACTGGATAGGGATGTTTCCTCTGGGCGCGCCAGACACAGGCTACTCTGACAGGCAGTTCATAGGAGGCAAGGGCAACGGCACAGTCATATTTACAGCGCCTTCCGGGTCCGGCAGTTACGAGTTCAGGCTCTTCGACGGCCAGGAGCTATTGTCCAAGAGCAACTCAGTCGAGGTCAGCGGAGGCTCATCAGGCGTCCACGTCACAGCTGAGCCCAAGAACGCGCATCCGGGCGACGTGATCACAGTGCGCTTCAGAGGTGCTCCCACAAACGGCGCAGGAGTGATCAACATGTACGAGATCACAACGCCTGACAAGTTCTACTCGGACTCGAGATCGCTTGGAACGAGCGGCTGCGGGAAGGTGACCTTCGTCGTCAGTTCTCCTGGAACCTACGACTTCAGGATGTTCCAGGACAACGTCTACAGGCAGATACTGGGGATGAGCAACGCAGTTACAGTTACCTGATGGATGAGGTCATCAGGCAACTTTTTATCATTTTTATCAGATCCAAGCCTGGAAATTCTAGCCCTTATTTGCGGCCAGCTTCGATGCGCAGCCCGCACACAGGAAAGGAGACTTGGCCCTGGCCTGGTCGAGGGTGCTGGAGAGGCTCATTATGCAATGGCCCTGGCAGTGGTCGAGCCCCATGAGGTGGCCTATCTCGTGGAGGACCTCCTTTGCCAGGAGTTCCAGGTCCAGGCCATCTCTGGATATCAGGGCTGACCTTCTGGCTGCGCAGCCGAATATCTCGCCTGAGTTCGGGTAGAAGATTTTCCTGTCCACTATCCACAGAGATAGAGAGCTGTCTGAGACCCGGTTCAGGTGAAGTAGGAGCTTTGCTGCGTTGAGCCTGGGTCCATCTCCAGGCACATAGAGGTAGCCTCGATCCTGCACTCTCAGGCCATACTGTCCAAAGCAGGACTCTATCGCGCCTTTGACCAGGGCCATCTCTGCCAGGGAGCCTCTGTCGCGAAAGAGGGCGAGGATCATATCTCAGGCTCTGCACTGCTCTGCAAAAGAAGCCTGCGATCGGTTAATTAAGCTGGCATGCTTACAGAGAACCGATGGACCTCGAGACCAAGGCATTTCTGCTGTCTGTGGGAACTGTAGACATAGAGCCGTCTGAAGAGAAAGCCAGAAGAGAACACAGGAGATCCACATCTGGTCCGGGAGCTGGCGGCCAGTCAGTCTTCTTCAGGTCTGAGGGGCGCATGGTCAGGCTGAGCGTGGCCAAAGGTTCGCCTCTGAGGCTGTGCCTCAAGGATGAGGTTGATGGTGGCGCAGCAATCTTCAGGGGAGATGAGAAGATTGCCGTAGGAGAGCTTGTGGAGCCGCTTTCTCACTGCCCTGAGCAGGCATACATCACAATTAGCGAGAGGTGCATTTACGACTGCAAGTTCTGCGCTGTGCCAAAGCTCATGGGTGGCGTCAAATCCCTGGATGAGGTGCTTGGGATTGTGGCGGCTGCCAGGCGCTCTGGGAGTCTGAAGGCAATCTCTCTTACAAGCGGTGTTGAGGTCTCTCCAGAGAAGGAGGCTGTGAGGGCAGCAGAGGTCACCTCTGCCTTGAGGAGGTTTAAAGTTCCAATTGGCGTCTCGATCTGTCCAACGCCTGGGTCCAGCGAGCTTTTGCTGCGGGCTGGAGCCTCAGAGGTCAAGTACAATATCGAGACTCTGGACAAGGAGATTTTCGCAAGAGTGTGCCCAGGCATGTCCATGGATGGTATAAAAGAGGGCCTCATCGACGGTGTAAAGTGGTTTGGCAGGGGCAATGTCTTCTCAAATGTGATCGTGGGCCTGGGAGAGTCCGACAGGGCCATGAGGGCGGGAATAGATGAGCTAGTGGAGATGGGAGTGCTTCCGGTCCTAAGGGCAGTGTATCCTCATCCTCTGAGAGTTGGAGAAGCTGAGATGACCAGGCCAAGCGCACAGAGGCTCATTGAGCTGGCCTGCCACCTGCAAAGGGCGCTGGATAAGCACGGCCTGCGGGGAGACACGGCAAAGACAATGTGCTACAGGTGCACCGGGTGCGATATTGTGCCTCACAGGGACCTCTGATTTGGCTCGGCTTGGGCAGCTTATATGGCACAGAGCTGGATACATCAGGTCTCTTTTGGCGGCCGCGCTCCAAGGAGCATCTAAAGGCGCTCAGAACTCAAAATCCTCATCACCAATCAGACAGGCCTTATCATCACAGC
>CAZXDN010000063.1:0-16332 GCA_964639235.1 uncultured Methanotrichaceae archaeon
CTCAAAAGCTCATTTGTTTATTTGATGAGCAAAATATCGAAATAAAAGCTATTCCTTTTTTATGAATCTAGGAGAGGGGTATTGTGTCGTATTATATGATTTTCAGGGTTTTGGCTATTGGTCCGGATAGGGTCAACATAGTTTTGGACATTACCCCCTGGCTTACAGGACATTACGTATATACATGTTGTGGTACTTATCAATTTAGATACCAAAAGCCTTTTATTTAAAAAGATTGTATTCAGGATGTTAGAATAAGTTAAAATGGAGTACTTTAAATGCAAAATAAAAAAGACAAGAGAACAAAGGGTAATGTAAAGAACGCAGCAGCTGACACAGGGAAGACAGTGACATCTGGAAGCGTAGATGCAAAGAAAGTGGCAGTGGATGTGGGTAAGAAGGGGGCACATGGGAAAACTGATGGAAAGAAAGGGTGGAAAAAGTAGGGAATAATCGCGCTCATGCAGTAGAATAAGAGTCTCTGAATGATTCAGGCAGGGATTCAAAAGGCGGTCTTATGGGTGTAGTTACAGAAGACCGCTAACATTTGACTCTAGGAAGCTTCTCGTGATAGTTACCTGTTAGTTATCGATTCTTGAGATTTTTCAATGGTCACATTCACGACCGCCTTCTTTAGTGCTTATCCTCATCCCCGTGATGTGTGAATCCCTTTATCTCATTATTCTTACACGTCTACCATGATCTTCCCCTGCCAACAATCTTCGTCTAATGCCCCCCTTGCCCGAAGTATATTCTTCAAGATATCAATGGTATAGCCTGTCAGGACAAAATCGTTGGCCAAAGCCTTTTAATCCCTTGACTGATTTTATGTTGCCATCCGCTAACTCCTTATACGGTGTCTTTAAATAAAGAGCTTTTGATGCCTAAATGTCCAGATACCATAATCTATTTAAATAACGACCTGGAAAGTAGATAACAATGCCTAAAACCACATTGACGCTATCAGAACCAGTGGCCAAGACCCTGAAGGTTTATACTGCACAAACAAAGAGCAGCATGCGTGCTCAAAGCAAGGTAGTCGAAGAAGCATTAATAGAGTTCTTTGAGAAACGAGGCGTTAAAATCGAGGCGTAACCGCCTCCAAAAGAGCCTTGTGCGCAAGGCCTCGGTCATGTACACTGGGTGGGCGGTGTAACCTTCTCCAGGGCATTGTAGCTATGTCAACTTAAATCCCTGTCAACTTAAGTCCCAGTTAACGTTGCGCAACACGGGGATATTTGTTCCCTATCAATCTCGATGAGTTCCTTTTGGATTTCTGAATTTCTCTTCTCTATTGCATCAAAGAGCTTTTGACGTCTATCTCCGAAATCCGATTGATGTTTCTCCATTTGTTTAGTCTTTTCTTGGTCGTCACATATCCCTTGTGATGTATTTTGCATGGCCATCAGATAGCTATTTACCGTAGCCTTATAATCGTTAAGTGCTGAGATTATCTCTCCGGACTGGTCGAGGTACATATTTTCTTTGATATCTTTCCAGAATGCATCGAACTCCACAGCCCGTTCCCATGCAAGTGGATCCATTTTGCTGTCTATTAATAAATCCGTTTTATCATGGAGGCGTCTTGGTGTGAAGATATGTCCGTCATCCATTCTCGAAAATAGCTTCCCGACTAAGTTCAATTTCTCCTTTTGCAATCGCTCGTATTTCCTCTCCAGCTGCTCTCGCTTCGCATTTTCTGCCATGAATGCAGCTTGTTGGCTCATGGCATCTGCCTGTCTGCACATTGCATCTGCCTGGACTCCAGTCGTTTCTTTTAACTCTTCTATGTTTTTGTAGGTCACCCAGGCAAGGACTAAAGTTGCAGCAAATAGGAGAACAGTACCGATCGCTGTAAGCATCTCAGGGCTTAAAAAATAAGTTGTAGGCAAGGGGGATGCTGCTATGACGACCATGAAATCTTCTCTCTTCAAAATGACCTCCTCTATCCATTAATTTATCCATAGGAATTGACTTTTTCTCACTGCATTAGCTATCTTATCCCTTACGTCCGCTTGTGCATAGCAAAATTTCGGTATAATTCATTTTAACACCTACGATTGCTTAAATTGGGTTCTTAGACGTCCCAAAAGCACTCGCGGTTTTAAGAGGAGGAACGAGCAAATAGCGAAAAGACGTCCAAAATCATTTGAATGTCCATCGGAATCTGCGCGAATTCTTTTATACTATTTATCTCAATGTATGGGTGGTCCTACTTCTCAGCGTAGGATTTCGCCTCCTCTGCATCTGCTTTTTCATGTGCCATCTTGTTCTCGACGTCAGCCTTTGCCTTCTCCGCACCAGCCTTTATGTCAGCCTTTGCATAAGCTGCATCCTTCCCGACGCCGTCATGCCCGAAATTGGCCTTGATCTTCTCCACATCGGCATTTACGTCCGCTTTTGCATGTGCCATTTTGTTCCCTATGTCAGACATTGCTTTCTTAGTATCAGCTTTCGCCTTCTCTGCTCGATCATTTGACATTTTTCGGTTCCTCCTTTTATGAATCTAAATCCAATAGGGTATTATTGCATAAAAAGATTTTGGTACCCAAATCTCCAGACACGTAAGTTATATAAACACGAAGCCTCGTCAATGTGAAGCGATGCAAAAAACTACGTTAACCTTATCCGAATCCGTGGCCAAAACTCTGAAGATTTACACCGTGCAGTCTAAAAGCAGCTTGCGAGCTCAAAGCCAGGTTGTCGAGGAAGCGTTAAGAGAGTTCTTCGAGAGGCACAATGTGAAGATCGAGGAGTAACCAGGTAAGCGAACCGGAGGGAGGCGCAAGTCCTACAATACGTTGGTAGTTCTAGCAGGCCAAATAAAAATATGATGATGTGAAGGATGGCTAGAACATTTCTGTCCGCCTAGGCCATAGAGAATAATGCGCTGCAGGAAGCGGTGATTCGGTCACCTTATCTATGGCCTGCGCTTCTACACTCGCAGCCTCATCAGAATAAGCGAACCTTATGCCTGCTTCAATAGCTCTTAAAGTCGGCATATCCCAGCTATAGAGACGTGCATCGTAGTACAGGCTGAGCAGATCACCTTCCTCGGTGCCAGCCTGCCCAACGGTGTCCAGGAAACTTTCGACACACCTTTTGGTTGCTCCTTTATGCGATGCAAATTCGTCTATATCCCTAGTTGATAGCGTTCGCAACTTGAATGCCTCCTATCGATGGAATCGGTACGTCTTTAAATAAAAAGCTTTTGGTACCAAGATACTAAAATTCCATAATTTATACAAATATAAATGTGAACAAAGTAAAATATAATATCCTAAACTATATTGGCCCTCTCCTAAATGACGGCCAAAAAGGAGGACCTGGCATGGGCATGGACCTCATATCCTGAAGCCACCTATTGCCCCTTAGGCGATATCTTTAGATTCAAAGGTTTTAGAATTTAAATCTTATAGTACCAAAAGGCATATAAGCATATGATTACAAATAGAGCAGTATGCCTAAAACTACAATAACTCTATCCAAATTGATAGCCCAAACCCTGAAGGTCTACGCTGCACAAGTCAAAAACAACTTGAATGCTCAAAGCGAGGTCGTCGAAGAAGCATTAGTAGAGTTTTTCGAGAAGCGCCGCTTTAAAATTAAATCATAAATCTCATATTACTTTTTGAATTTTCACATAACTCAGCCGCAACAAGTATTTCAGCAGAAGGTATATCTAGGCTTGAGCAGTTAACATATGGCATGGATCAACGTCGCAGTTTTTACATTATCTTCACAATTGTTATCATCCTTTTAATTATCTTTGCGATATACCTCAGCAAAGATTTTATAGCAACTCTTCTTTTGAGCTTTCTTCTGGCATATATATTGGATCCAGTCTTCATGTATCTTTCCAGGCACGTCGGTGGCCATCGTCGAGCATCAGCTTTTGCTTCCATATTGATAATATTTTTTATACTAACAATTCTCATATTTGCAACAGCCGATGCGCTTATAAGAGAGATGTCGAATTTGCTCGGCTTAGGTGGCGTAGCCTATCTTCAGATACAGGCGTCTAATTTCTCTAGCACCATAAATGAATTTTCCGAGATGCACCTGCCAGCTTTGGCTGCAGATTATGTGAGGGGGATAGGCGACATCCCCACAGCCCTCATTTTACTGATCCAACCGGTTTTACAGTACCATATCATAAGCTTCGCCTCGAATCTGCCCATATACTTTACTCAGTTTCTGCTGGCAATAATCTTCACCTACTACTTCCTCGTTGATGGTAAACATATAATAGATGAATTTGTAGGACTGCTTCCCGAAAAAGAAGTAGTCACACATTTTCTTCTGGAACTGGACCTCATCTATAAGAGCCTTTTCCGGGTATTTTTTCTCAACTCTCTGCTTATCGGAGTCGTGGGGGCAATAGGATTCCTGGCGCTTGGCATACCTTATCCTTTGCTTTGGGGCATGATAATAGCCGTAGTCGCCCTGGTTCCAATGGTCGGACCAGAAATGATCTTCGGGCCAATTGCCCTTTACTACCTGCTGAACCAAGACTATACCACAGGCCTAGCCCTGTTGGCCTTCGGAGTAATTTTCCTCACCATAATCCCTAATAACTTCATTCTTCCACGCCTGGCATCAGCGAGCGCTTCAATCCATCCTCTCATCACTCTCATGGCATTTACCGCGCCGGTCTTTGTCATCGGGTTGCTGGGCGTGATAGTTGGGCCCGCTGTCTACGGGTCTATACTGGCTGCTTATAGGACAATGGTATATTTTCGAAAGGCGACCTTTGAAGCAGAAGCTGCAGCCTCATCTATGCCCACGTCAAAGTTATCTTAGAGCAGAGTTATGCAGCATTTCGTTGCCTAAAAGAGATATGCGAGACTGATAGCATTGGGCCTCGATGGCTAAAATTCAACTGCTACCAATCTCATATTTTTGTCTCAGTTATGCATCAGCTCTAAGACATTGTATGTTCTATCGCCGTTGATCCTTCTGATGACTCAGCAAACACATCCACTATGACCACGTTGCTGGGCTGGCTATTTACCACAAAGTATAGCATATGTCTTCCCACCTGGTCGGCTTTGAAGTTCATGGTGTTGTAACCCTGGTTGAACTGATAAGTGCTGTACTTCGGACTGGTTGTGTCAGTCTGGGTCACCTCATAGAAGCCTGCAGGACCTTCAACTGGTGCGTAGGCGATTAGCTCCAGCCAGGCTCCCACGGGGCTGACCACATATTGTGTCCAGTTTGTTGATCCCTGGACCCAGAGGTCGTTAGTATTGGATGGCACTGTGGCTGCATACTGGGAGTATGGCAACCCTACACCGGCACCATAGTACACGCTGGAAGGTGTTTTCTGCGTTATATTGAACGTGACTGGATTGCTTACTATCCCACCCACCACTGGCATACCGTTGGTTACATAGTACTCTCTGTAGGGCGAGAACGTGGTGCTGCTATATGCCTGGCTGTAGAATGAACCATCCGAGCTGTACCAGGGATAGTTGGGGACAGGTTCATCGAGCCACTGCAACATCCCACTCAGCCCCTCATCAGGATTTGCACGGCTGGACACTTGGCCCATGTTGGGGCTAATCCAATCTCCGCTAGATCCCATCGTGCTGCTACTGGAACTTTCACCTAGGGGGTCTGACTGTGCGCCTGCCTGAAACACAAGGCAAACGAGCGCTGTCATACACAGCAAAATTTTGCTATATTTCATTTTAAACACCTGCTATTGATTAAACTGTATTCTCAGAATTTCTGAAAACGTTCAACGTTTTAAAGAGGAGGGACGTCTGATTTGCATTAATTATTTTATATTGTTTGTCTCAATGTAGGGGCCTTCTTGTATTTCTATGTGAGAATTGGCCTTCACTGAATCTGCTTTTTCGTGTGCCAACTTATTCTTTACATCAGCCTTCGCTTTCTCAACGTCAGCCTTAATGTCAGCCTTTGCATAAGCGGCCTTCTTCCCTGCATCGTCATCATGTCCAAACCTAACCTTAGTCTTTTCTACATCAGCCGTTACATCAGCCTTCGCATGGGACATTATATTCCCAAAATCAGACACCGCCTTCTTGGCATCAGCTTTCATAGTCTCTACGTTTTCATTTGTCATTATTTGATTCCACCTTTTATGCTTCTAAACCTAATAGGGTATAATCGCATAAAAAGCTTTTGATACCAAAATATTAAAACTCCATAACCTATAGGTGCATAAATATAGACAAATTAAAGCATAATGCTTAAAACTACACCAACCTTATCTGAACTGATAGCTAAAACTCTGAATGTTTACGCCGTACAGTCCAGAATCTGCTCACGGTCTCATCCGAGCAGATGCCACATGTCAAGTGTGAAGGGGCCAGGAGTTGCAGACAATGGACATGTCTGCCTTTCCATCCCTCAGCCGATGCTTACTTCCACAAAATGCTCTTTTCGATCATCAATCAGGCGTATCGTACCATCGCTTTGCAAAAGTCCGTCCACAGTCACGCCCTGCGCCGCCTCCGTCCGCGTAACCGTGATATGGTAGAACGTCTCACGGTAACGGTAATGCACCAGAAACGATTTCCAATCGGCAGGGATACAAGGCCGGAACTGCAGCCGGTCCACTTCTAAAGTCAATCCCAGCAGCGATTCCACTATGAGACGGTACATCCAGCCCGAAGCTCCCGTGTACCAGGTCCATCCGCCGCCCCCTATATGCGGGGCCAGAGCATAGACATCTGCTGCCACGACATATGGCTCAGCCCCATAGGTTACCACCTGCTCTGGGGTCGAGCCATGGTTTACAGGATTGATTAAATCCAGAAGCTCCCAGGCCCTGACGCCGTCGCCTAAGGCTGCAAAAGCCATAATCACCCATATAGCCGCATGGGTGTACTGCCCGCCATTCTCCCTCACTCCCGGAATGTAGCCTTTTATGTAGCCCGGATCGGAGTCAGACTTATCGAAAGGCGGGTCCAGGAGCTGTATTAGCGAGTCACCCCTCTTGACCAGTCGGCGATTCACTTCCTCCATTGCCTCCTTCGATCTTTCCGGGTCTCCTGCCCCAGATAGGACCGACCAGCTCTGGGGGATAGAATCTATCTGGCACTCAGCATTGGCAGAGGACCCAAGGGGCTCACCACTGTCAAAGTAGGCGCGCAAGTACCAATGACCGTCCCATCCGTTTTCTCTGATCTTATGGCGCAGATTGGAGGCCTCGATGCTGCATAGATTTGAGAAGGCATCGTCGCCCTGTATCACGGCAATATCTTCGAACTTGGTGAGCACATCGTACAGGAAGAATGCCATCCAGATGCTTTCGCCTAATCCCTGATAGCCAACGCGGTTCATAGCGTCGTTCCAGTCTCCCGTTCCCATGAGTGGCAAGCCATGCCCACCAAACTGCAAGCTGCTCAGGATGGCTCTGACACAGTGCTCGTAAAGGGTGCCCGACTCCTCCGACTTGGTGGGCAGGTCATAGTAGGCGTCCTCTTCAGGCCTCAGGGGTCGGCCCAGGATGAAACTAACGCGCTCGTCGAGCACGCCGATGTCTCCTGTAGCTGTGACGTAGCGTTGAGTCGCCAGAGGCAGCCAGAGGCGGTCATCTGAACTGTGGGTGCGCACGCCGCGTCCCGATGGCTGGTGCCACCAGTGCAAAACGTCTCCTTCAGGGAACTGATGGGCTGCACAAAGCAGGAGGTGTTCGCGGAAAAGTTGCGGCTCTGCGCAGATCAGCGCCATTGAATCCTGCAGCTGATCCCGGAAGCCATAGGCTCCGCTCGATTGGTAATATCCGCTGCGCGCCCATAATCGGCAAGCTATTGTCTGATAGAGGAGCCAGCCGTTAGCGAGCACATCTAGTGCCTTATCCGGAGTCTCCACATGCACCACGCCAAGGGTGCGGTTCCAGTAGTTCCAGACCTGATCCAGAGCCATCTGGGCAGGAGCTGGCCCGCGAAAACGTTTGATCAGGCTATGTGCATCTTTCACATCGTGTCCTGTTCCGCAGGTGAAGACGATCTCTCTCTCCTGCCCCACTCCCAGATCGATCTTGACTTGGAGGGCCGCACACGGGTCCATGGCTGCGCCAACCCTGTTGGAGAGCCGTTCTTGCTTTAGCGCAGCAGGTCTAACCATGCTGCCGTTTCGTCCCAGGAACTCAGTCCGATCGCCCGTGAAGCTGTTGATCTCCGTGTTCACATCCAGGAAGACTGTTCTTCCGGGAAAATCGGTATTGTACGGGTTTCTGGAAAAGAGGGCTCCCGTACTTGAATCGATCTCTGTGATTATGTGCATCTTGGTCTTGGAACGCATCTCTCCTAGCACCAGCTCGATGTAGTTGGTCACAGAAAGCCGTCGGGAGACGCCTGATTCATTGCGAACAACAAGCCTGCAAAACTTCACAGGCGCGTCCACTGCCACATATATCCACAGCTCAGACTTTATGCCGTGTTCTTTGTGCTCGAAGACGCTGTAGCCAAAACCATGCCTGCATGTGTAAGGTGTCTTGCCGCGTGCAGGCATGGCTGAAGGTGACCAGAACGCTCCATTCTCCTCATCTCGAATGTACAGAGCCTCGCCACTATAATCGCTCACAGGATCGTTATACCAGGGGGTCAGGCGGAACTGCTGAGAGTTCTCTCCCCAAGTATATGCGCCGCCGCATTCAGAGATCACCGTCCCGAAATGGGGATTTGCAATCACATTCGACCAGGGGGACGGGGTGGCCTGTCCCGGAGCCATCCGGATTATGTATTCCCGTCCATCCTTTGTGAAACCGCCAAGGCCGTTGAAGAATATTAGGTCCTGCCCTGAAGATTCGGTCGCCTTGTAGTCCTCGACTTGCACTGCCTTCTCTGGCTTTAAAAGAGGAACTGCAGCCGACAGCCAGCTCTCGCGTTCGATCTGCTCTTTAAACGTTCCCCGGTCATCGGTGAAGATTGCACTGGCGGCAGCCTGTATCAGGACTCCTGCCTCTTCTGAGATCTGGTCTGCGAGTATTACGAAGACTCTGCCCGATTGCTCCTCGGAATAGATATCGGCCCTGATGGAGATCAGGCCCGTAATTTCGTCCTTTAGCTCCTTTCGATAGCCTGAGCGATCTTCGTTCCAGATCACCAGATCCACTGCAAGCCCCATCATATGCCAGTAGGCGTGGGCCCTCAAGAGCTGATGTGCCAGATCAATGTAAGACCTGTCTCCGATCCGAAGGAGGACAATTGGAATATCGCCCGATATGCCAAAAGCCCACAGGCCTGACTGGCCATGCTGGTTCTTCAAGAGGACGCCAGCATTTGCGCGCCAGTTTGAGCAGGAATAAATTATTGCGCTGGCAAGGCACATATAACGATTAACATCGATGTCGGTGATGTTGAGCTGCTGCATGATCATCTGGTTGCGAGTCCAGGCCAGGTTGTGGACGCGGTCTGCCATGCGCACATCGTGGTATTTATCGATCAGCTCAATGGCCCGGGCTTGCGTCTGTGTAATTCCCGTGATGAAGCTCACCCTTGAGGTCTCACCTGGTTCTATCGTGACGATGCACCTGATGGAAACTATCGGGTCCAAGACATAGCCCTCGCTATCTGATAGCATCATCTCACCAGTCATTGCCACAGGATTTGCAGCAGTTCTTCCTCTGCCTATGAACTTTAAGCGGTCCGTTTCAAAAGAAAATTGATCCTCCTCGACCGTCTCCTTCGCCACCATATGCAGCATCCAGGGCGTCGTCTCGCCCTTGGACCTCGGCCTGCGAGTGCAAAGGATTGCAGATCTTTGGCGCAGGATCTTTGTCTCTACGAAGAGGTTGCTAAAAGCTGGATGGGATGCGTCCGCTGCCTGGGCCGTCAAAACGACCTCTGCATAGCTTGTCAGCTCAATAGTGCGCCTTATTGGTGAGCGATTGGTGAGACTGATGCTTCGCAGCTCGACATCATCCTCAGACGAGACTACGACTTCTGTATGGGCATCAATCCCCAGAACCTCTGACCTGAACTCCGCCTTCGATCCCTGGAACACGACCTGATAAGTCTTGGTCTCTTTACACACGGGCTGATATCCTGCAGACCAGACATCCATGCTTTCCAGGTCGCGGATATAGAAGAATTGTCCCTCATTGTCGCGGGTAATATCCCCATGCCAGCGAGTAACTGCAATATCCTTCCACTGGCTATAACCTGCACCGGAACCAGAGATCATCACTCTGTAATTGCCGTTGGAGAGGAAGTGCACTTCAGGCGAGGCGCTGTTCGGATCGTCAAAGACACGCATGGACCTCTCACGCGCCAGCATGCCTGCCCTCCAGATTGAAAGCGATGCCTCTGCAGCATGAGGATAGAAAGGCTTAGCCTTGGGAACCCTTTCTTGGAGGAGAAGATCTGCAGCCCGAAAGATGGGATTGGCCATGAATCTTCTCTGCATTGGCTGGTCTACCAGAACATAAGCCATAGAGAGAAAGCTCATGCCCTGGTGGTGGGCCATGAAGGATCGCACAGTTGCGCTTCTTTGATCTTGGATCAGACGTAATGGCGTGTAGTCGATGGCCTCGTAAAATCCATACTCTCCCAGATAGCCCTCGCCCGCCATTCGCTGCAGATTGATGCAGCTCTCTGCTGGAGAAACCATCAAGGCCAGAGCCGATGCATATGGTGCTATCACCAGGTCGTTAGCCAGCCCACGCTTAAACCCCAGGCCCGGCACTCCGAAAGCCCTGTACTGGTAGATCTGATTGACATCTATGACGTTGTAGCCGGATTCTGAGATGCCCCAGGGAACATTTCGTCGTTGACCGTATTCGATCTGCCGCTTGACCGTCGAAATGTAGGTTTGATCGAGAAGGGTGTTCTTATAAGTCGGCATGATCAATAGCGGCATGAGGTACTCGAACATAGTCCCACCCCAGGAGAGGAGGGCCAGTTCTCCGCCAAAGCTTGTGAGCATACGACCCAAAGCAAACCAGTGCTCCTGGCGAAGCCGCCCCTGAGCGATAGCCACATAGCTGCATAGCCTCGCCTCAGATGCTAAAAGATCATAGCAGCTCTCATCGCGCCTGGAGTCGTCGACATTGTAGCCTATAGCAAGAAGCCTGCGCGACTCATTGAACAGGAAATCGTATTTTATATCGGCAAGCTCACTGCAGTCGAGTGCAAGACTCTCGATGGATGCAATCCTCTCGCAAGCGCGTTTTTCGGCATCCATTGTCCTTTGGCCGAGATTTTGAAGCCACTTTCGCTCAGTTTGGCTGTGGGTGCCGACGAAGAAGCTGCTGATTTGATCTATGATGATCTTCATCTTTCGAGCCGTCTCCGGAACCTCTTGCAGGAGTGGAATTGAGTCAAGTCTGAGCAGCTCAGACTGCAGCTCGCCGCTTCTTCCCACCAGCTCTGTCGAGCCTTGCGCCAGAGATTCGTCCTGTAAAGGATGCTCCATAATCCAAATAGGCAACATGAGCCACGGTGCCATGAGGGCCAGGTCATCCAAATGATCCCGGAGCTGCAGCTCATAAGCCTGTGTCCACCACAATAGATCACCATCAGCTTCCGAGACCAGGCCGTCCGTCATCAACGCTGCTGCCTTTGACTGACAGTCCAGCAATTGCCATGCTGCCGAGAGGCTGCATGGAGGCGACTGAAGCTCTGTCCAGAGTCGATCGATCTGCGAGATCAACTGTTGTGGACCCGTCGTCTCTTGGTCCCTGTCTGCAGGCCCACAACCTCCGCTGGCAGCGTCCCTCATGACCTGCAGAGTATCCTGAAGGCCGTAAAAAGCCTGTTCTGACAGGATCTTCTGGTCCATAAGCTCGATTTGCCCTTGCTGCAGAGTTAACAGATGACCTGCCAGGTTGCCGCTATCAACAGTCGAGATGTACCTGGGATGCATTGGCTCTAGCAGCTTGATATCGTACCAGTTGTAAAAATGGCCCTGGAACCGTTCCAGGCTTTTCATCGTCTGGAGGGCGTAAGCGTTCCTCTCTATCAGCTTTCCCGCTGAGATATAACCGAAGTCGTATGCCGCCAGGTTCGCAAGCAGTGCCAATCCCATATTGGTAGGCGATGTGCCATTGGCAACCACTGAGCGAGGATCCTCTTGGTAATTGTCCGGCGGAAGCCAGTTATTTTCTGGCCCAACGAAAGTCTCGAAGAACTTCCATGTCTTCCTGGAGAGCTTGCGAAGGAAGATCGTCTGATCAGGGTCAAGTTTTGATTTAGGTATGGCGAGGGGAAGACTTATCCACCAGGCAACAGCAGGCGCTAAGATCCAGCATAGCAGCAGCGGCCAGACGACGTACAGCACATCAGGACGCCAAAATAAAAGATAAGATGCAATGGCCATGGCCAACGCAGGGGCTACCCACATCGATTGGTAGAACCCAGCCAGATCGTTCTTCCCGCTATTCCTGGAGCTGCTCGAAGAGTTCCATTCCAGAAGCCGCTTATGGGTGAATAGCATTCGCCCGCCAGTGCGCACAACTGCATCCAGACTGAAGAATGCCTCAAAGGGCAAAAAGGCCAGGTTGAGTCCAGCCTGAGCCAGGTATCTGACAATTGCACTCCCGGCGTAATGCAGGTGTTTATCCAGGGGAAGCTCCACAGGCTTGTTAAGGACCGTTCGGATACAGGCCAACGCTGGTAAAGCCAGAACCGATCCTATCACCACAGCTGTCCAGAATATCGGATGCGGCAGCGCCGACCATGCCAGAAACAACAGCAAAATCTGGGCAGGGGTCACCAGGCTGCGCCGGAGGTTGTCTAGAATCTTCCATCTGGATAACGCTGAGATGGGATTGTCCAGGATCGCTCCTCCAGGGCCTGGCACGCGCATGAGCAACCAGCTGGCAATCTGCCAGTCGCCCCTGATCCACCTATGCCTCCGGCGAACGTCCGTGGAGTAGCGACTGGGATAGTCCTCATAGAACTGCACATCGCTAACCAGTGCAGCTCTGGCATAGCTTCCTTCCAGAAGATCGTGGCTCAGGATAAGGTTATCCGGAAAACGCTCACCCAAAGATTGCGAGAAGGCATCTACATCGTAGATCCCCTTGCCTGTAAAGGAGCCTTCCCCGAAAATGTCCTGATAGACATCAGAGACCTCTCGCGTGTATGGATCGATGCCTGGCTCTCCACCCAAGAGCCGGACAAACCTCGAACTTTCTGCATCAGGAATGCCTGTGCTCAGTCGGGGATGGAGTATGCTGTATCCTTCAACAACGTATTGCTTATGCTCATCGAACCGCGGACGGTTGAGAGGATGAGCCATAGTCTCCACCAGCAACCTGGCAGAATCGTAAGGCATCCTGGTGTCCTCATCAACTGTGATGACATACTTGATCCCTGGAAGGATCGACTCATCGCCTGTAATTCGAGAGAAGCTATTTTTTTTCCCGCCTCGAAGGAGCGCGTTGAGTTCACCGAGTATGCCTCGTTTTCTTTCGTAGCCCCTCCAGATCCCTTCCTCTTGATTCCACATTCTCTGGCGTGGGAAGAGATAAAAGATATTATCCTGATACTTTTCGTTCAGAGCTTCGATTCCCTGACCTGCCGCAGTTAGCAGAGGCTCATCCCCAGGCATTACCTCCTGCTTTGCGTCGGCGAGATCTGCCAGAAGGCCGAAGTAGAGGTTCGCATCCCGGTTTGCCAAGTATCGGATCTCTAGGCCCTCCAGCAGGTCTGCCACGTTTTCAGGACTGTTAAGCACGGAAGGAACCACTACCAGAGTTCGAAGCTTTTGAGGAATGCCTAAAGAGAGGTCCATTCTGGGAAGTGCGTGAGGTCCGACCAGCAGAGTCACCAGCCAGTTCACCAGGCCGACGGCAGGACTGCTCATGCAAATCACCAGAAATATGGTGGCAAGGACCAGCATCCACCCATTCAACTCCTGCCGAAGCGCCTGAGCCAGTACAGCGGCTGAAATAAGAGCTGTTACAATCGTTATTGCTCCGAGATAACTGATAAGAGGATACCGGGAAAACGTCCTATCAAAGGATTCCTTCAGCGTCTGGCCTATCCCAGCGGCTCTCTCCAGATCCACGAGTCCTTTATCTATCAGATAGAAGCCAACATGAGAGCCTCGATCGTCACCGCCTTTGATCTCAAAATTTTGCTGGGCCAGTTTTATCGCTCTATATGCCACTTCTTGCTCAGAGAGTGAGCTATGCCTTGCAATCCTCTCCACAGAATGGCGGTAGCGATCGCGGGTGGCGAAGTCCATCTGACTGTAAACGCCAACAGGGTCCTGGCTAAGTGTCTTCTCCACAGCACTTGTTCCTTCTACAAACTTGCGCCAGTCAGTGGATTCAAGGATCCGGAAGCTTTTAATGCAGTTGCCTACTGAGACCTTATCAGCAGCTTCCTGCTGGATATTCTGCGAGACCATCTGCCGGGTGGTCTTTCCCATTTCGGATAGGCGCTCTTCTATCCAGGTAAGCGGAAGGGCCAAAGCCAGACTTTGTCCCTCCAGCCTTCGGGCAAATTCGGCAACAAAGGCACTGGACATGGGGGGATTTGACCGGGCCAAATTTGCTACAACAACGATCATGCTCTTCGGATCAGTCTCTGCGATCTGAATTATTCTGTCAATCCATTGACTTGCCAGGTTTCGGTCATATCTTGCCTTGGCTATGTGCAAAGACATGCGCCTCAGGTTTTCTATCAGCTCCAGACGGAGCATGATCGGGATCGCCCATAGCTCGCCCAGGTTCAGCACACTGACCGTTTGATACGCACCTATGAAGCGCTCCAGGCTTTCGATATCCACCACGCCATCAAGATGTTGGATCAGCTCTCCAGCAAGGTCGTAAATGCGAGGGTACCCGGCAAGCGGCCCTGTGATAATATGAGGCAGATTCTTGCTGTAATTTTTGGGCAGATGCTGCCGTGATACGCGAATCTGCTCTTCTATTCGAAAGAAGTTGTCGAGCAGCCACTCCGAAGCTGGTGCGATTCCCTGATTGGATGCCACAGCTTCTTTCAGCACCTCGTAAACTTGAAGCACGATCTGTTCATTTTCAGAAAGCTTTGGCAAAAGAAGGTCCTTGCCAGGCATCAAATCGACATCGTGGCGCTTTGCCAGCGCTTTTGCATGTCGTTCCATCTGGTCATTGCTGAAAAGCTCAGAACGCAGCGGCTGCTCATAACTGCAACTGCTGAGAAATGCATTGCGGTCGACGCGTGCCCGTAATTGATCCAGGCTCTTAAGAACACTATTCGAACTAATTATAGTCAAAACTTGGCTCCCGGTAGAGTGAATTATTGAATGCTATACTGATAAAACATTAGTTTCTGGCCTTTTAAGGTTTCTGGCCTTCTGACTCTAAAATACCAGATCCACCTGCTAATATTCAGCATATTCTAAATGGCTAACCTGGCCTATGGGATAACCATATCCACGAAATAGCTCATTTTGTGTGGCAGTGCCATCAATACTACGATATCTCTGCGCTCCCGATCCTAGATTATATCGTCAAACGGCACCTTATCAGGGACTTAGGATCGCTTCTTTTCAGATTACTTAATTATCGAATTCATAGACGTCTTATAAACTTACGTTTAGTCTTGGGATTACATTCATTATATAATAATCGGACTACAAGGCTAGAGATCCTACTTTTGGCCTTTCTGGCGCTTGCAGCCCCACTTTTGGCCAACCACGGACTCCCTCAAGTATGGGAAGCCTACTTGGATGACATCTTCTGCCACTACTGCATCGCTCTCCTAAAAACGAAACTTCGTGAAGAAGATAAAGTATTTAAATTAATGAAAATGGTATCAATGAGCTGGTGAGAATAATGGACAGAAATGCGCTCATAGCTGGAATGAAAGGGAAATCCGTAGATGTAATATATACGGTCCCCACAATTAATCGACTAATAGAATCAGGAGAGCCGGGCGTAACTAGCGGGATATTGCGAGACGAAGACGGAGAATGCATAATGATAGAAACGCCAAATGGCATGACGGAATATCTGATGAAGACCGCCATTATCAGAATTGTTCCCAGAAAATAGAAAACCAGGGGGGCCTAGATCAGTCTATACTCCTCTCAATGAGAGAGGCTGAGGCGCTGGAGAAGGCTAGGATGCTGAAGTCTGAAGCATTAGGACCTAATAGAACCCTTAATGGACTTAGTGCGCGGTGATAGAATGCTAAAATATATATTGTAATCCATACAAGAAACCAATAGCACTGCGGCACTTCCTCAGACCAATTCATGAAATAGATCTATTCTATTTATCGTAAAAATTTATATACTAGAAGCGAATGACTTCTTAAATAGTAGGTTATGCGCACAAACCCAAAATCGCTATCAATAGATGTATTTTATGCGGGGAAAGGGATTCGAACCCTTGAACTCCTGCGAGAATAGATCTTGAGT
>CAZXDN010000064.1:0-16153 GCA_964639235.1 uncultured Methanotrichaceae archaeon
CTTCCTGGTGTGGACTTGTGAGAAAGCGTCGCAGCGCTCAATCTATGGACGGCAGTGCCTGGATGAGACAAGACACCTTCTGCGAGATCCTGGAAGGGACTCTGCCCGGCAGGATTTCATCACTGGCTTTTCCCTGGGAGCCGATGGTGGATTTGATCCTGTTCGTGCACAGAGTCGAGGGCCTTGAGAGGGGAGTTTACCTGCTCTCCCGCTCTTCCAAGGGCCTTGAATCTCCGAAATCAGAGCTGAGAGACGACCTATCCTGGGACAAACCGGAAGGCTGTCCTGAGGGCATGCAGCTCTACAGCCTCATGGAGGGAGACGCCAGGCAGTTCTCCAACTTCGCATCATGCCAGCAGGACATAGCCTCAGAGGGGTGCTTTTGCGCTGCCATGCTTGCCAGGTTCGATGGTCCTCTTAAAAACTTTGGACCATGGTTCTATCCAAGGCTGCATTGGGAGTGCGGCGCTGTAGGCCAGGCACTCTACCTGGGAGCAGAGGCACATGGCTTCAGAGGATGTGGAATAGGCTGCTTCTTAGATGATGTCGTCCACAAGCTTATTGGATTGGAGAGCGAAGCACATCAGGACCTGTACCATTTCACAATCGGAAAACACATCGAGGACCTGAGATTGACCACACTTCCGGCATATAAATGAGCGCTGGCTCCTTTTGCATTCAGAGATGCCAATTTTATTTTCTTGATATCATCACGGTCTTCCTTGAGAAAACAGTACCCCGAATCTGGCGTTTTGTTCTTTCTAATCTGTGAATCAATCGGAAGAGTGATATATGCGAAATTGCCAAATTATATGCCGAGGTTGCCAGGCGGTTAGTGGCCATTTATCCTGCCAAGCCGGCATCGAAAATGCTCAAAATCGTGGAGATAATAATTCCCAATTCCAACCTCGGCGATCTCAAAGACATCTTGAGAGAGCAAAGGCCTCTGAACTTCTGGATACAGCCTCTGACAGGGCTATGGGTATATACACAGGATGGAGAAGAAGAGGCTCGCCCAGTAGAAAACAATGTGCTCATCCAAATACTTCTGAGAGAGGAGAGCGTAGAAAAGCTGCTAGATACGCTAGAGAAAAAGTTTTCAGATACAGAGGGCTTCAGGATCAACCTGATAGCGTTAGCAGCATCGATTCCTCTGCCCAGCTCGCTAAAGGCGCCTCATGCCAAATCAGTAGAGGATAAGGAAGATGATGAGCGAGTCAGTCGCCAGGAGCTCTATGGCACTATTGAAGCAGAGATAAAGGTCACAAAGATATACCTGGCTCTCATAATATTCTCATCAGTCGTCGCATCAGTGGGGCTATTGGGAGCCAATCCTGTAGTAATTATAGGGGCCATGGTTATAGCACCGTTAATAGGTCCTTTTATGGCTCTATCACTTGCTACTACGCTTGCTGATAGAGATCTGGCAAAGAATGCCCTCAAGGCCAGCTTTGCAGGTCTCGCTGTGGTAGTTGGATTGTCTACTGCTCTTGGATACATCTTCTCTGTAGATCCGAGCAACAGCGAGATTGCCTCTCGACTGAGGGTAAACCTTGTGGACATGATTCTGGCCCTGGCATCAGGCGCAGTCGGAGCTCTGGCACTGACCTCGCGTGCATCAGGAACCCTCATAGGCGTGGCTATATCCGTATCGTTACTGCCACCTCTGGTGACATTTGGGCTAATGCTTGGATCGGGCAAGATCCTGCTGGCCTCAAGTGCGCTGATGCTCTTTATGGTGAACGTCATCTGTGTGAACCTGGCTGGGACTGCAGTCTTTCTGAGCCAGGGGATTAAGCCCACTACCTGGTGGGACGCAGAAAAGGCGAGCAGGTCTACGATCATGGCGCTGCTTCTCTGGACATCTCTGCTCATCGCACTGGCGTTGATCATCAGGATCTCATGATACCGCTCTGACTACCACTACAGCCAGGACGTGAAGAGAACATTTTACTAGACACATAACATATGATACAATTTATGCTAGTCTCTTTCTTCTTCAACAACTGGGAGGGCATAGTAAGAGCGATTGCAGTCGGAGTGCCGGCCTATATCGCCATCATCTTGCTTCTCAGAATATCGGGGAAGCGTACCCTTTCGAAGCTGAACGTCTTTGACCTGGTGGTAACTGTAGCCCTTGGATCAACGCTCGCCTCGACGATAGTCAGCAAGGATACTGCGCTGGCAGAAGGCATCACAGCCCTGGCTGTGCTGATATTCCTGCAGTTTGTCATCGCCTGGCTGTCTGCCAGATCCAGGAGGATAAGCAGATTGGTGAAAGCCGAGCCCAGACTGCTGTTTTATCAGGGAGAGTTCCTGGAAGACGCCATGCTCGACGAACGCATCACCGAGGGCGAGATAAAGCAGGCTGTGCGCTCTTCGGGCATAGTGTCGCTGAAGAATGTGGAGGCCGTAGTAATCGAGACGAACGGGGATCTGTCAGTAATGCCGATATCCAAGAATGAGCATGCATCATCCCTCTATGGTGTCCGGGAGTCTGACCTGCTCAAAGAGGACTGATGCTGATCAGACGCTGACCTCGCAACATAGCGTGGATCTTCTCGTTCTCAATACAGCGCCGTTTCCTCTTGCTCTCAAAATAGCGTCATTCCTTTTCGCTTCCTTCAAGAGGGTTTTGTTCAGCCTCACTCTTCTCTGGACGCAGCTTTTCAGATATCCGGCCTTCGTACATCTTCCTGAACCTGATCTCAGGGAAGCCCACGATATCGAAGGTCTGAGACGCTAGATCTACCTTCTCTGAGCCTCTGATGCCCTCAAGAATCCCCTGGCTTATGACATTTCTTATGATCCTTCTCCTGAGTGGATCTGTCACAAATCTGGCGCTGAGCTCTATCCAGTTATCCGTCAGCCTGACAAAGACAGCTGGATCGGTGGACCTCCCTGAGAAGAAGTACTTGCGCTCTAGAAGAGGTATTGCCTCTTTTGCTTGACTTATGATGTCTTTCGTCGCTTCTCGTATCGAGCTCAAGATCAGAGATGAGGCTTCCTTCCAGTCGCTGTCGTAGGTCACAGGTATGATGATCTCATCCCAGATGAATTCAAAATCCTTGGTATAGTTGTTCACAGTATTGTTCAGAACATATGCATTTGGGATCAAAGAAAGCCTTCCAGTAGGCTGGTCTCCGTTAACCCAGTTACCTAACTCGAAAAGTGTGGTGTAAAGCAGTCCAATATCTATGACATCCCCCTGCTTATCTTTGATCTCAATCCTGTCTCCAACGTAGTAGATGCGGTTTACAAAAATGGCTATGCCTCCAACGAAGTTCCTGGCCACGTCCTGTAAGGTCAAAGTGAAGGCCGCAGCTATGAGGCCAAAGCCCACGAGCAGGGCCTGGACGTTCTCCACCCAGATGGCCAGAATAAGTGACAGCGCAAGAAGGAGGTGCACGATGGAGATGGTCTTGCTGTAATAGTACCTGTTTTTGTAATCTGTGAGCTTATCTACAAACCTGCCCTCAAGTATTATTTTAAACAAAAAATAAGTGATGGAGAGAATCAGGAAAGTCGCAGCCAGCCTTTCTACATAAACGTTCCTATATAAAAAACTATTTGTTAGAATTAAAGCTGCTGCTAAAACAGATAGTGTCACCTGGATTGTAATTTTAAATGCCATAGCCAGCTCATAACCAATTTGCTCTCAGTTCCGTCCACCAGTTGATAGCGCAGAATTCTAATCACTGATTAGCTGTTGATTGTCCTTAAATAATTTGTCACGTCGGCAGAATGCTCAGAACATAAACCCCTGGATCAAGTTCCATACATGACACTGGCAAGGCTGCCTTTTGATGCAGACACGCAGAGAAATTAAGGCAATGAACTACAGCAATGGCAACTACTGCCTTTACCCACTAATTGTAATCTAATCCAGCAGCCAGTGTCCACTTACCCCTTGCTTCTGAAAGGATTAAGCATCTTATTGTAAATCAACAGTCAGAATTTTTATATACATTGAACCTCTAATTATCATGGGGTTTGATATGAAAACCAAAATTTTCCTGTTGGCAATGGTACTGACCATCTCTCTGTCAGCACTTGCTATAGCTCAGACGAATAGCGATGACGATAATGGAACGCCACTGCCTGAGCAGCCAGCGCAAGTTGGACAATCAGATATTCTCAATGCATCAAACCAGGGAAACCTGACTGGTGGCGAGAGGATTGTAGCAGAAACTGATAATGCAGCTACAACTATTGGCGGCACGATTGGAGCTGCAGCCGGGGACGTAGCCAGATACTTCGACAACAACGACACAACCACAGTATCCAGCAGCGATAGAGATGTCATAACCAGGAGAGCAAACGATGTCCTTGGCGGGTATTCTACATCGAACTTCGTCATGTCCAGGGCTGACTTTGACAACGCTGTGACAGACAGAAGCGGAGACCTCTACATAATCGATGTTGGAACTGCAGGCAACAGAGATGTAGCCAATGTAAACACAATCGGCATCAGGGATCTTCCAGGCAGGCTTGGAGACATACCTGCTGGCAGGACTGTTGCAGTCTTCGCTGATAACGACATCGATGGCGCTGTCGCAGTTACTCTGCTCAGGCTTGAGGGCTACAATGCCTACCTTGTTTCAAGCGGAACCGCTGGAACCACAGGAACCACAGGGACTACTGGGACAACAGGCATTTCCTCCAGATCTTCTGATAGCGAGAACCCTCTGCCTCCACAGAATAACGTATAAAGCTCAGTCTATGAAGTAATCCAACGGCGAAAGCCTCAGGAAATTACCAGGGCAGACAAGCCCTGCACTGGATCTTTTTTATGATGCCCAACCTTTAATCGATGAGACCCCATCTACAGCTACGATTGTAGTTGTTAGAGATAATGATATCGATTCCGCGGTGGGTGCTGCCGCTACGAGAGCATGCATATACAACGCCTGGATGCTGTCATTTTTGAAAAGCTATCTTGTGAGCTGAGACCAACTGGGGCATGTATTTATATTTGCTTATATTAGGGGTAACCGTGGTACGATTGATAAAGACAGGTTTGATCCTAACTGCTCTGCTATTTGTCATCTGCCCGGCGCTAGCTGGCCAGGAGAAAGTAGTGCTCGGCCCTTACAACGTATCCTTCGATATGAACACCACTATGGACTATAACATTAGCATAGAGAACCCCAGCATGGGAATGACATCTGATGGCGCCAGGTTCACCAGGTACAACGTCACAGTGGATAGCAAAGGCTACTTCACCTGGCTCATCCTGACTGCGTACAACGCCTCGATGCTGGCAGACATACAGTCCAACATGGATATAGTCACCAGCACCCTGGACAGCGCTGGCTGCGATGAACCCAAGGTTTACAATACTGAGATAGATGGAAAACCGGGGGTGATCGGGGTGTACAGGTTCAAATCAGGCGATCTTCTGGTCTGCGCCAGCTACTCTCCTGATGCTGTGGCTGAATCGAGCCAGTCTTTTGGAAGGATGAACTGCAGGGTGCTCTCCAGCTATCCCTGGGAGGTCACAAGAGATATGCTAAACGCCCTTCGCGTGGCCGTGCCAAACGGGTCTGACAAATCTGCTAATTGAGCCTGCCCAGCAGTTCTTCGTGCTGGTCTGCCCGGCGAGTCCTGGTCCTGGGCTCGCTCTGCTCCTCAGGCGAAAATGAGATATGGCTGGAAGTCCTAACTAAGGGACGTGAGCAGGCTTAGCTGCGCAGAGAGCCACATCTGGGATCTGGCGCCGGTGATTTGCCTGTTTCTATCCAGCCAGATAGCGCCTTATGCGTGCACAGGAGGAGATCGCGGCCTTTAGGCTGGGCATTTGGCCCCGCTCTATGTGCGAGGTATACGCTTGAGATCCCCAATTTCAAAGCTAGAACTCAAGACATTGGTGCCTCGCGCTCTGCAGGAGGTTCGTATAATGCAGCATAAAACTGCTGCACCGGCTCTGGAGTCGGGCATATGTTCAAAAGCAAGATGACATTACAGGCTAAATATTCTTGGACCAAAAAGGCCCGATTTCCCGCACCAATTGGCCTTATGGAGGGTTCATATAACTTTAAGGTGATGTCTACATAAAAATCACCTTTTAATATCCCTGGTTGGATATGAGGTGGATGGAGGAATTGAAATTAGCACAATCAAACTGATCGCAGCCATTCTGGCTTATGGGCTGCTCTTCGCCTTCGGAGCGGCTTATGCTGAGCCAACGAGCTATTACGAGAAGGAACAGGCGACTGGATCGTCTGAAAGCCTCATAGACTATGCTGTAGCTGAGCCAGGTGAGGTCTCAACCTACTCTCCGTACTATGGTGGATCTGCATCCGCTAGCTCTTCTGCTAGCGCGTCGTCCTTCGGAGGAGCTGCATCTGCCAGCAGTGCAAGCAGCGCCAGCGCCTACTCAGGCGGGTCCTATGGTGGACCACACGATGGCAGTTACGGCGGATCATATGATGGTGGACATTATGAGACTAAATACCACGACTACGACTGGCTCTCCCCAGGCGGCATCTCAACAGTCCACTACTACAACTGGTGGTACCCAAGCGGATATTATTACACCTACACTCCGACGTACTACTACACCACCCCTGTCTACTACACAAAGTACTACTCATCCTGGTGGTACTATGACTACGATCCATGGTGGGTAGCTAACGTCTACGGCCCAGGCGGAGCAACGTACTACTGGTGGAGCTGGTAAGCTCCAGGCGATAAGCAAAGCATCAAGCAAGCCAAGCGGCAAGAATGGCAACCGGGTCAGACAAGCAGACACAGACACGAACTCGCAAAGATCCAGAAAGGTGAGTTCGCAGAAAGCCTGACCAGGTGCTGGCCTGACGCCGGCAGTGGAGCTGGTGCCAGGCTTTTTCAGCGCTGCGAGAAGGGCGCTGAAGCCCAAGGGAGGATCCACAATTTCGAGGGGAGAGCTGGTGCTGTCCAGCAGACCACTCCATTTCTATGATTTCTGGATCAGGTTTCTGGATTGGATCCCCAGCTTGATCTTGCGCTCTATTTTCTTGGATATTGGAAAATTGCCGCTTTCTATGCTGCCCTCGTCCCAGGCCGCATCAATCAGATCCTGGTAGTCTATCCCAATGGCATGGTGATCTAAAACCATTGAGGTGGTCACTGCCCATTCATCAGCCACAATGACCGTTGCCATCAGCCTGGCAGTGCTGTCAAGCACATTTACGAAGAAGTAGCTGGTGCCGCGAAGGTCTGGAAGTCTCTTCTTCAGCCGCTCATAGCTCTCGATCGATCTGACCTCTGTCAGGCCGAATGCCTCATCTAGCGCCAAATCGAAGAGCGCCTTGCTTGGATCGATCTGGATCTCTAGTTCAGGGGTCTGGATCTCTGGTTCAGGGGTCTGGCTCATCGATCGCACCTCTTTTGACCTTAAGGACGCTGAGGCTACAATGACTTGATTTAGGGTTACAAATGTAACTTCAGCCGACATACTATAAAAATATACTGGGCAAGATTACAAAGCTTTGGGAATAAGAAATTATTTAATGTGTCATGCCCAATTATCAGCAGCATTTTTTTATGGATTTGAAGACTGCCAGAGGCCTGATCGAGGAGACATACTCGGAATGGAACGAGGACAAAGCGGTGCGTTTAGCTGCAGCTCTAGCATATTACACTTCGCTCTCGCTGGCGCCTATCCTGATCATCGCAATATCCGTAGCGGGCCTGGCATTTGGTCATGAGGCTGCACGCAGCCAGATCATGTCTCAGATTCAGGGACTCATAGGCAGCCAGGGCGCTGAGGCAATTGAGTCGGCAGTGGAGAGTGCATCTCAGTCAAGAGAAGGCGCTATCGCCACATACGTCGGAATCGCCTATCTCTTATTTGGCGCGTCAGGCGTGTTTGGCCAGCTCCAGGACGCGCTCAATGCCATCTGGGATGTAGAACCAGTGCCCGGAGGCGGCATAACAGGAATTATAAAAAGCAGGTTCTTCTCTTTTACCCTGGTCCTTGGAACCGGTTTTCTGCTGCTGGTATCTCTGGTCCTGAGCGCTGTTCTTGCCGGATTTGGAGAATACATCAGGAGCCTGTTTCAGGAATTTACGCTTATTTTGCAGGCAATTGATTTTCTGACCTCTCTCCTCGTGACTGCGCTTCTCTTTGCGCTCATATTCAAGGTTGTGCCAGATGCAGATATCGCCTGGTCCGATGTCTGGATAGGTGCAGCAGTAACGGCAATTCTCTTTGCCTTTGGCCGGTTTCTGATAGGCTTCTACCTGGGCCAGAGCGCCATTGGATCTGTGTACGGCGCTGCAGGCTCTCTGGCGATTATTCTGATCTGGGTCTACTATTCAGCCAACATCCTCCTCGCAGGCGCAGAGTTCACCCAGGTCTATGCCAACATGATGGGGTCCAGAGTCGTTCCAAAAGAGGGCGCCAGGCTTGCCACGAGAAAAAAGCACGATCAAGAGGGGCTAAACCGCAGATAATTCTCGATCATCATGGCAATCAATCTGCGACGTTTTCTCCTCGAATAGCTCAATATATGGCCATCGGCACGATGTAGATTAAGTCGATTGTTAACTTTCGATGGCCTTCTAATCTCCCAGTGGCAGAGAATAGTTTATCGAAAAGCTGACAGTTTGATGTCTGCCAGCTATTCCAGCAGCAGCTTTACAGCCTCTTCAGCAGTATCACAGCTTATCGCTCCAGGCACGTTCCAGCTCTTGAGGCTTACGACCTTCTTTCCCATCTTCAAAGCAAGCGCAATCTCAGATAGGGTCCCGTACTCCCCAGGCAATGCGATCACCGCATCTGCGGATCTGACTATTATGGCGTTTCTGGCATGGCCCATTCCTGTAGCTATGGCTATCTCCACATGGGGATTGGCATCGATCTTGTCGCCAGGCAAAACGCCCACTGCCATCCCTCCTGCCTTCTTCGCACCCCGGCAGACCGCCTCCATGACGCCGCCAAGTCCGCCACAGATGAGGACATGACCCGACTCTGCGATCATTCGACCGAGATCTTCAGCGGTCTTTGACACATCTTCGCCGCATACCCCGCCGCCTATCACCGCCACCTGAATAGATATCATCCCCTGAGATCACAACGCCTGCTAATCGATCATCGACGTGCTATTTATCGTCTTTTATCGCAAGGTATTCATATCCCGTCCAGAACTTAATCCTTGTGAACGCCTTCGATGGGCTCAGCCCGCAGATACGGGAAGTTCTGGTTGATCAGGCCATAACTGAGCCCACGCTTCCCCAGGAGATGGCAATACCCCTGATACTCAGAGGCGACCACGTTCTCCTGATCGCGCCAACAGGTACTGGCAAGACTGAAGCTGCAGCTCTGCCCATCTTTCACAAGATCCTGTCTGCCAAGCGTGAAACTGTGGAGCCTGAAGAACGCAGAGGCATCAAGGCCATATACATAACGCCGCTTCGGGCGTTGAACCGGGACATGCTCAGGCGCTTTCACGAGTGGGGCGACAGATTCGGAGTATCGGTGGCAGTTCGCCACGGCGACACCACCCAGTCAGAGAGGAGGAGGCAGTCTCTTATGCCCCCAGACCTGCTGATAACCACTCCTGAGACGCTGCAGGTCATGCTCACTGGAAAGAGGCTTCGAAGCAACCTCTCAGGCGTACGCGCAGTTGTGGTGGACGAGGTGCACGAGCTTGCTTCATCCAAAAGGGGCTCTCAGCTCTCAGTCCTCCTGGAACGACTGGTGGAGGTATCTGGAGAGTTTCAAAGAGTGGGACTCTCGGCTACAGTGGGCTCTCCGGAGGTCGTAGCAAAGCTCCTGGCCGGGTCGAGAAGGAAGTTTGAGATCGTCAGAGCGGATGTGGAGAGAGCCACAGACCTGCAGGTTGTGAGCCCACAGCCGATTCGCTCAGACTACGCTCTGGCAGGAGAGCTTGAGTGCGATCCGAGTCTCGCAGCCCAGATCAGGTGGATTAAGGATCTGGTCAGGAAAAAGAAGTGCCTCATCTTCGTCAACACCAGACAGGCGGCTGAAGTCCTGGGCTCCAAATTCAGACAGCTGGGAGAGCCAATCGGCGTGCATCACGGCAGCCTCTCAGTTGAGGCCAGGATCGAGTCAGAGGAGGCCTTCAAATCTGGGAATTTAAGCGGCCTCATATGCACCTCGTCGATGGAGCTTGGAATCGACATAGGCGATGTGGAGCACGTGATCCAGTACAGCTCTCCTCGTGAAGTCTCCAGGCTTCTGCAGCGCGTTGGGCGCGCAGGCCACAAGATCGGAAGGACAGCTTCAGGAACGATAATTGCCACAAGCCCCGACGATGTGGCCGAGGCCTGTGTTATCGCCAGGCGAGCGGCAGAGGGACTTCTGGAAGAGATAGCGATCCATGAGAAGCCCACAGACGTCATAGCCAACCAGCTTGTCGGCCTGGAGCTGGACTTCGGCGAGATCACGCTGATAAGAGCCCACCAGATCCTCACCAGGGCTTATCCCTTCAGAGACCTGACACTTGATGAGCTGAGAGAGGTGGCACTGCAGATAGCAGACCACAGGCTGGCAAGGATGGAGGACGACATCCTCGCCAGGACCAGGAAGGGCTGGCAGTACTATTTCGAGAACCTCTCCATGATACCTGACGAGAAAAGGTATCTGGTGTACGATATTGTGGGCAGGAGACCAGTGGGCACTCTGGATGAGGCTTTCGTGGTCTCCTTTGCAAGGCCTGGAGCCACATTCATCACCAAAGGTGAGATCTGGGAGATTGCAGAAGTTGGCGACGGCGAAGTCAAGGTAACCCCAATCCAGAAGAGCGGCGAGATACCGAGCTGGACGGGAGAGGAGATTCCAGTTCCATATGATGTAGCCCAGGAGGTCGGGAGGACCAGGGATGACATCAGAATGCTCCTTGAGAAGGGCGATTCGGATGTCCAAGACCAGGACGACAGGAAACAAAGCGTTCAGGAAAAGAGCGGTCTGGAGGCCGAAAAGGAAGCAGTAGAGTTCCTGATGCGAAAGTACCCAGTCGACGCAGAAGCTTCCCATGAGCTAACCCAGCTGATAGCAGAGCAGCTGAGGGCAAAGCAGCAGGTCCCGGACGATTCAAGCCTTGTGATAGAGTCCAGCGGTCCTGAAGTGGTGATCAACGCCTGCTTCGGCCACAAGGCAAACGATGCTCTCGGCCGCGTGATTACAGCCCTATTCTCAGCAAGGTTTGGCTCAAGCGTGGCAATGGACATCGACCCTTACAGGATATCTCTGACCCTCCCCAGATCAGTCTACCCTGAGGACGTTGCAGGCATGATAGACGAGCTTCAGCCAGATCACGCAGAGCCCATCCTTGAGATGACCCTCAAGAACACCACATTGCTGCGCTGGAAGATGGTTCACGTTGCCAGGAAGTTCGGTGCTCTCTCCAGAGACGTGGACTACCAGAAGGTGAGCATCAACAAGCTGCTGGCGGTCTTTGAGGGAACTCCCATGTACAAAGAGGCATTGAGGGAGATCTACCAGGACCGCCTCGATATTCTCAGGGCCAAAGAGATCCTGGCCAGGATAAAAGCAGGCGAGATCTCTGTCTTTACGGGAAACTTGAGCCCAATTGGAGCCAGCGGCAGAGGGGGAGGAAGGGACATCACCTCTCCTGAGCACGCAGACGCTGCGGTGATCGAGCTTCTCAAGTCAAGGATAATGAATGACAGGGTCATACTCTTTTGCGTGAACTGCAAGAAATGGAAGTCCATAAGGGAAGTCTCAAGAGTTCCCGATCAGCCGGAGTGCCCCATCTGCGGCTCGAAGATGATCGCTGCGCTGAAGCCCTGGGAAGAGGACGAGATTAAGATCGTAAAAAAGCCTGAGAAGGGAAAGACAGCAGAGGAGAAGCGCAGGACCAAGAAGGTCTTCAGGAACGCGAACCTGGTTTTGAGCTACGGCAAGACTGCGGCCATAGCTCTGGCGAGCAGGGGCCTGGGGCCAGAGACCGCATCAAGGGTAATCGCCAAGCTCAGAACGGATGAAGAGGGATTCTACAGGGATATCCTGCATGCTGAGAGAGAGTATGCGAGGACGAAGAGATTTTGGGGTTAAGGTAGAGAGGGGATACGATTAAGGCTAAAGATCAAGCAGTCAAAGAAAACATCGTCTCAGAGTCGTCTTTGCCTGGGGCGCTCTGGAGATACGGCGCTCCTGGGAGCAGGCCATAGCTATAATGCAGGCATATCACTTCGACGGCGTTGCTGGCAAAATCAGGCATTAAATCACTCTTGGCTAAGGATCAAAGGAAATTCCTGACCAGCAGGTGAGCGTCACAGGCTGATGACTCCATCGTCTAGCTGGAGTTAGAGCAGTTAGACCCGCAATTAAGGCTGGGGAGATCATACGCCGATCCTAAGCGCTGCCTTCTCCTGTGTTTCTTCTATTTCCAGCCAATCGTCGAAGCTGGTCTTGGTATCTACCTTCTTCAGGATAATTGTGCCATCTCCCAGGCAATCTATCGCCAGCTCGTCTCCTTCTTCAAGGTCGAGCTTGAACCTGATCCCTATGGGAAGCATGACCCGTCCATTGGCATCGATATGGGTTATCGACATTATGCAGCCTCTTGATGCAAGCGTTTTTAGTTAATTTAATTAAACTTATTTTTGAGATAGAACTCATATGAACTTTATATGAACATCCTGTGAGAAACAAAATGGATTTTGGCGGGCCGCTTTGCCCAGGACTTGGTTCGGACCGCGAGATTGGTTCTGCGATCGTCGTAACGCCTGCCTCGTCTGTTTTAGGTGCTATTTTCGAACGCAGCTGCAAGGCTCCTCATTATAGTTGTTCAGAAGGCCTTAGAGGAGACATCTTTAAGCTATGAGCATCTTTTAGCTCGATCTATGAGTTTCGATCTCTTTCCTGCCGTAGACCTGCGCGGAGGCAAGTGCGTCCAGCTCGTCGGCGGCGTCCCTGGCACAGAGGTGGTCAAGCTGGACGACCCTCTCTCTCAGGCACGAAGATGGGTTGACCTGGGGTCCAAAGTGCTTCACATCATAGACCTGGACGGCGCGATTGAGGGCGTCAGGGTCAACGCCCCCATACTCAGAGAGATTGTGCGCTCCCTTGACCTCTTCATCCAGGTCGGAGGCGGCATCAGGACACGCAAAGACGTGGACGAGCTTCTCGGCCTGGGAGTCGACAGGGTGATGCTCGGAACTGCAGCCCTGAAGGACCCGGAGATGGTGAGAGTCCTCTCGAAGGAACACGGCCCTGAGAGAATCATGGTGGCTCTGGACGTCAAGCGCGGAAACGTCACGACTGAGGGCTGGCAGCGCGTGCTCAGCGAGAACGCAGTGACTCTTGGGCAGAAGTTCGAGCGCCTGGGAGCTGGAGCCATCCTCTTCACCAACATCGATATCGAAGGCCAGCAGCGCGGAGTCGACATATCGCCCGCCGGAAAGCTCATTGAGTCTGTGGGAATTCCTGTGGTCGTGGCCGGCGGCGTAACCACGATCGAGGACATACTGGCCCTGAGAGACGCAGGAGCTGCAGGGGCGGTTGTGGGGACAGCGATCTACACAGGAAAGCTGGACTTCGCCCTGGCTTTGAAAGCTCTGAATATGAAAGTTAGTGGCCTAAAGGCAAAAGGTGGTTCAAATTGAGGCGGGCAAAGTCTGAGGTCGAGCTCGGATCTGCCAGGGCCCTCGTAAATCTGGACCTGGATGGATCCGGAAAGGCAAAGCTCGCCTCCGGGTCTGCGTTTCTGGACCACATGATGAACTCGTTTGCAAGGACTGGAGGCCTGGACCTGGAGGTTTCAGCAACCGGCGGCGCGTACTACAGCGCAGTGGCCATCGGCAGAGCCTTCGGCCAGTCCCTGGACCAGGCTTTAGGAGACAAAAGCGGGATCAGGAGATACGGCTGGGCTGCAGTTCCAATGGACGAATCCTCAGCTGAGGTGGCGCTCGACATCAGCGGGAGGCCTTATCTGATCTTCAAAGGAGCGTTCTGGGGCGAGCGCATCGGAGATCTGGAGGTCCAGAACATCCAGGCCCTGATAGACTCGATGGCCACAGCTGCGCGCCTGACTGTGCACATCAGATTCTACGGAGAGAACGACCACCACCAGGCTGAGAGCATCTTCAAGGCCCTCGGACTGGCGCTGAAGGGCGCTGTGGAGCTGGCAGGAACAGGCATCCCTAGCACAAAAGGAGTTATATAATTTAGCAGTTCATATCGATTGTCCAGGTGAACGACTATGTCTGATTTATCGATTGCCGGCCTGGGCCAGAAGTTCTCTTTGGCCGGGCGACTGGAGCTAAATCCCCTTTGCGTCTTCGGCTCTGAGGAACCTCCTTCGGGTGCTGTAGTTGCGTCTTCGCTGAACCGCTGCATAGCCAGGGCAATGCTCATGATGGCCTCGAAAGATGAGGCATCTGCAATCTACATCTCATCTGACGACAAAGGGTGCTGCCCAGGAGGACTCGCCTGGCTTGGCTTAATTGAGATGCCTCAGACGACGAAGTACTTCGTCAGCACTGGCCGCAAAGACTTTCGCGGAGGAGCAGCTGAGCATCTCAAGGCCACTCCTGACCTGTTTGAGAGGAGCGTGGAGGCTAGGGGCAAGGTCACGCCGCCTGGCAAATATATCGTAGTCCAGGATTGCAGCTCAGTTAGCGGGAATCCTGGCGTAAAATCAATCCTCTGCTTTGGGTCTGCTGAGCAGGTTCGAAACCTTGCAGGACTGGCGCACTTCAGCACGGCAGACCCCTTCTCGCCTGTGATCATGCCCTGGGGGCCGTCGTGCGCCACCTTCGTCACCTATCCTGCCGGAATGGCTGCGAATGCTCCGAAGAGGGCAGCCTTCACAGGCCCTGTGGACCCAACCGGCAATGCATGGCTCTCACCTGATCTGATGGCAATGGGCATCCCAATTGAGAAGGCAAGGGAGATGGCCAGGAATCTCGAAGAGTCCTCTATCATAAAGCGCCCAAAAGTCGCTTACCCGGAGCGCAGGCTCTAGCCAATTTTAGGTGAAAGGCCATGCAGATGGAACTGGCCTTTCAGCTTTATCAAAACTCGATTGCTTAAATTTACCTACTGATATTGATCACTCGAACTCGATCGTCCCTGGAGGCTTTGGAGTCAGGTCGTATACAACCCTGGCGACCTCAGGTATCTCGCCTGTGATCCTGCTTGAGATCTTCCGCAGAACGTCCCAGGGAAGCTCCATCACATCTGCTGTCATGGCGTCCCTGGATGAGACCGAGCGCACAGCCACGACCCAGCCGTAGACCCTGTTGTCTCCTTTGACGCCGGTGGCCATTCCGAGCACTGCAGCGAACGCCTGCCAGGGCAGGAACTTCATGACCTCCTCTTCCACGATCGCATTGGCCTTCCTGGCGACTTTTAGCTTGTCTATTGTGACCTCGCCCACGATCCTGACAGAGAGCCCTGGACCTGGGTAAGGCATCCTCTCGCAGATCTCCGGGGCGAGCCCAAGCCCCCTTGCCACTTCTCTTACCTCATCCTTGTAAAGCTCGCGGAGCGGCTCGACTATCCTCGTGAACTCCATGCGGCTGGGGAGGCCGCCCACGTTGTGATGGGACTTGATGCCGCCATCAGACTCGATCCTGTCAGGATAGATGGTGCCCTGGATCAGGGTGTCTGCCCCAATCTTCCTCGCCTCGTCCTCGAAGACTCTGATGAAGGTCTCGCCCACAATCTTTCTCTTCTCCTCTGGATCAGTCACTCCCTTGAGGGCATCGAGGAACTTGTCTTCTGCATTGACCCTTACCACGCCGATATCTTTGAATAGCTCCATTATCCTTTCTGACTCAAACTGCCTCATGAGGCCGCTGTCCACATACACAGGAACCAGCTTGTCGCCAATAGCCTTGTGGGCGAGCATGGCACAGACTGAGCTGTCCACGCCGCCAGATAAACCTATGATGGCCCGCCCTCCAACTTCGCGGCGGATCTCCTCTATGGCATCATTGATGAAACGATCAACATTCATGGCCATAATTCAGGCCAGTTTCATGGATAATAGGCTTGCGGTTATCCACTTTTCCAGTTCAGATAAGGCTAATATGACACGTACATGAAAAATAGAGCTATAAGTTAGCGCGGCATAGCTTATCATGCGGGCAGGGTTAAGTGGGGTAAATGCATAGAGCGATATGAGGAGGGCTTGCCTATGGCCCTCCTTTAAAGAGGCTTATCATTCATGAGGCT
>CAZXDN010000065.1:0-15831 GCA_964639235.1 uncultured Methanotrichaceae archaeon
GACGACAGCAACATCGATTCGCTTACCAGGCGCTATCCGCGCCTCGCGATAGGCTTCTGGGAGCCTGACTGCGAGCCATGAAATCTAATATCGCCGAAAGTTGACGAGATGGCAAAGGAACTTCATGGAAAAGATCGTATTTGATAGGTTGAACGCCTGGTATAGCTTCAGGAGCAGGGACAAGTACAACGTGCAGCGCTATCCAACGCTCGCCATGTTCAAGAATGGGGTGCTGATGGATAAGCATTAGGGGGATTATCCTAAGGAGGAGTTGGAGGGTAATCCCAAATAGGCTCTGAGTTGCGTGGTTTCTTTTGTCAGATGTAGAAAGGATTACTGAAGTAGATATGGATAATCTGCGCTGTTATCGGTCTAAGCATAGTTGTAATAAGAAAGATAATTATGTGGTTGGCATTAATATTCATATAAAATTCAAATGGATATCAATACTAATGAGTGGAAATATATTAATTAAACATAATATCATTATTATCTACAGCATTTACCCCGAAAAATACATATATTTGCTCTATATACCACACCACGTGTATAGCGAAGAGACAAAAGCTGTAGATAATAAGTTAAGAGTATCGTTAGCTTTTTATAGTTATTTCATTGATAATAATAGGGACCATTATAAAACGTTTGGCATGTTTATATTGAAAATTTTAAAGGATAAAGATATTCTAAGTGAATCAGACCTAGAAAAAGAGTTGAAAAAGAAATTTGGGCTTATTATTCCGTCATTTGCCTTCCAGCAAATAATTTTGGCACTTGAAAGGAACGAACTTATACATACTGACAAATTTGAAAAATTCGACGGATCAACTTCAAAGTATTATAAACTAACAGAAAAAGGAATTGGGGAAACAAAAAATTTTATTGATGAATCTTTGTTAAAGGAAAAATTGGATCCATTCTTTTTAGATGTACGAGATTTTTTGGATAAAAGGTCTCATAAACAACGAAAAGGAAGGACTTCTAAAACGATTCCTAATACTCGAAAGATATTTCTTAAATTTATAGATAGAAATATATCTCCCTTGCTTTACTATACTCATAATAAAGATGACAGTTTGCGGTTACTGCCTTCCATTGATGATTATTTTAAAAAATCTAAACGGAAGACTGACGTATATTTATGCGAATATACTAAGGAAGTAAAAAATAGCAAACGTGAATATTATAAGTTAATTGAAGAATTAATAGAAGGATCTTTATTATCTATATTCTTTAATGTTGATCCTAAATACATAAATATGAGAAAAAACCTCCCTAAACCCGATGTCTATTTAGATACAAACTTACTAATATATTTGTTAGATTATATGTATGTTGAATTTACGAAACCTGCAAAAGAAATGGAAGAACTACTTTTGGATTGGGGTTTTAATTTAAAGGTTTTTGATTTTACGGTAAAGGAATTAACACGTGTACTTCGCTATTGTACGACGCCAAGCGCCAGTTACCAACCTGGTGCATTAGTTAATTCAGTATGTTCTTTTTTTAAAGAAAATAATTGGTCGAAAACGAAGATTTTAAAAAAAATAGCTAATATCGATGAAGAAATTGAAAAATTGGGCATAGAAATAGTACCTACTGGAATAAATTTAAGCAAGTATGATGACAATTATATCGATAATTTACGAAAAGAAATAAGAGAATACAGGGTTTCACGCCGAAAAAAGCAAGAAAAAGATGGGAAAATAGAATATTCAGATTCACCTAAGTCAGTCGACCACGATTTATTAGCATTTCTAAAAATCAGAGAGATTCGAAATAGTGAATTGATATATAATTTTGAGGATTCTAAAGCTATATTTCTAACTGCCGATCAAGGATTAGCAAGTTTTAATCTAAAATCACATATTTCTGATAATACAATACCCGAAATATATTTAGATAAATTTATAACTGAACTATTATGGAGCAAAGATCCAAAAGCTACGTTAACTGTAGAGACCCTTATTGCAGCATGTGCACGAGATATATTTATACATCCTGATATTTGGGATCACTTCCTAGAGAAATTATACGAAAAATATCCTGACGAAGGAAAAGATAATATCAATAAAATGTTAAGTACTTTTTTGAATTATATAATAATTGATCGTTTAGCGATGTTAGACCCCGATGAATTGGGACTAGGAGAAGTAGAGAAAATAGTAGAAGAAATTCCATCATTGGATGTTAATAATAACCTGGATGAACTTAGGGCTGCAAAGAGAGAGACTCTACAAAAGTCAGAATTACCTCAGAATCAATCCCAAACAGAGTTGATCCCTAATAAGCAACCCAACTCCCAGAAACAACTGATACCAGGAAAGGTCAAAGAATCTAAAGCTAAGTCAGAATCAGAATATCCAATACAACCAGAGATTCATACTCAATCCGAGTCTGAGGGTACCGAACATCTTAAAAACCAGCCTAATATAGATAAGAAAGAAAATACGCATATTTATCCTTCTGAGAATCATTTGTCTGAGACTGTCTACCAGCTAGAAAAAGAAAAAGCACTGCTTCAAAATGATCTTAGTCACGTAAAAATAGATCGCATAAGGATAATTTTTTTAAATCTAATAGCAGTTATTTCTCTAGGGATTGGGTCTGGAAGAGTCGCAGTAGTGCTATTTGATGCTATTGGATGGATATTAATTGTTTTTGGAGCCATATTTTTCTTAATTGGAGCTTTTTTTAGCGAGATTGAAAGATTCCTCACGAAACGCTATCAAGAATAGCCGAATAAATCAGCATGCGTAAATCAAGTGGTGAGGTCACGGCGATTTGGACGCCGGTCACATGACCCTCATCTGTGCTCGGAGATAGCATAAGTTACGTACACAAACATCATTGAGAATGCCAGAAGCCAGAGGGCAAAAGGAGGCCATAGGAAAGCCCTCTAGCCACTCGATTGCCAGGCCGCAATATATGAAAGGCCGTGCCTGGACGACCGAGATAATGCTGGCAGATGGATCTATCCTAATTTGTTTTTCACCCCCCACTATGCCCCAACCTAAATGATTATCTATTACATATCACACTATTTAGATTTTTCCCTTGTTTGACCGTCGCCACTTCGTTTTCCGCTCATATTACACGGCCCAATGAGGATAATTGCTGAACTCCAGATGCATCATGGGCAAACGCATAGTATGTCAGCCACTTTAGTCAATCGCAGAATAGATCAGGCACACGCCTGCTCATGCATCATAAATTGGAAACAGGCATCGGTAAATTAAGTGGTGGGGTCACGGCGATTTGAACGCCGGTCACAGGACCCCCAGTCCTGTAGGATACCAGGCTACCCTATGACCCCAGGCCGCACACTAGGATGCAGAAGACCCATATAAACCTTGCCGCTTCGAATGCCAGGTGCCGCCTTCAAGAGCATCTAAGTTTTTATTCTATTTTTATTATTCCAATAACCATATTACTTTCGGCCTGCTAGGATCACCTTTATTGTACTTAGAGCCTGTTCACTTGCCAATAGCGAAACACGAGAGGGGACAGCATGAATCCGGAGATTAAAATAATTGAGCTAAAGGAGCAACCTGCGCTGACCATCAGGGAGAACATATCCATGCCTCAAATCCCGGAGGAGATAGGGAAGATCTACTCAGAGATCTGCGCATTTATGGGCAGGAAGGGAATCTCTCCATCAGGAGCGCCATTCTCATGCTGGCATGAGATGAACGACGAGAGCATGGCCAGAGGCGTGTTTGATATGGAGGCCGGCTTTCCTGTAAGCGATGCTATCGAAGGCGAGGGCAGGGTAAAGAAGAGCTTCCTGCCTGCAGGTAGGGCTGTGACTGCGATTCACATCGGCCCATATCAGACGCTTGCCGAGACCTACCAGCTCCTCCAATCCTGGATTGATGAGGGAGGATACAGCGCAAAAGACTACATGTGGGAGGTCTATCTTACCGACCCCTGCAAAGAGCCTGACCAGTCCAGATGGATGACCCAGATATTCTGGCCAATCAAGTGATCCTGAGAAAAGCCAATGAAGCCAATAGCAATAGCAATAACAGGCATAGGGAGAGATGCCCAAAGCCGAATTCTTTTTTGCCCTTAAAGCCGGGACATCACGACGCCAGCACCGCTTTTATCTTGTCCATCTCGTCTTGCAGTGCTCTTGCGCCCTCTGATCAGGCCCCACCACTCAAAGCAATTTTGATCCTCGCCGAGCTTGCCAGCATCGAAGAGATCTTTGAACTCCTCTGAATCCATTTTGTATCTGCGCTCAAGCTCTTCAATCTCTCCTTCCACCAGCTTCAGCTTTCGATCAATGAGGGCCAGCTCTCTTAAGAGGGATCTCTTAATTATGGAGTCCGTGCCTTCAGCCCAGGATGCTCCCATATCCTTCTAAAAGTTGACACTTCGCCGTTTTGTGGGCTGCTGAGTAAACCTGCTCTCTGCTATGTTGCGCTGGTATTACCACAAAAATTAAGACACAAATTGCGAATTAAGATACAAAGAACGACGACAGGAACCACGAAGACATAAAGGCACAGAGCACGCACAAAGACGATCTAGATGAATTGTGAAAACAAAGATATCAATCCAGCTTAGCCGTCTTTGTGTTCTTGTTCGTCATTCCCTTTTAACCTTCTCGCTTCTTATCCCGCTTCTGCTCTTTAAGCCCCACAGAGACCATCCAGGCGCCGACTACCACAGTAATCCCGAACAGAGTCAGTGTCTGAATCTCGAACCCCTGAGGCAGGTCGGTTATCACCACAACTCCCATGATCACGCTTCCAATTCCAAGGCCTATAACGCTCAGCCTAGCCGATATGGGGTAGACGAGAAATCCAAGAGCTATGAAAAGCGCAGATATGAGAAGGGGCATAGAGGCGAGGGGGATGTGCAGTTCCATATAATGAACTCGGCTGGAGCGTACTTATAGTTTATTCCAGCGGGCTTGATGTGCAGTCGAAGTGCAACCGAAGGGCAACTGCCCAGAAAACCCCTTTTGATCACCATTTATTTACCATATCTCTGCACACTATCTTACGATGAAGAGGATATACATGGACCACTCCGCCACGACTCCAGTGGCGCCAGAGGTCCTAGAGGCGATGCTGCCTTACTTCATAGAGAAGTTCGGCAACGCCTCCAGCCTCCACAGCTTCGGTCAGGAGGCAAAGGAGGCATTAGAGGACGGGCGGGAAAGAGTTGCATCCCTTCTGGGCGCAAAGCCAGAGGAGATAATCTTCACAAGCGGCGGCACAGAGTCCGATAACCTGGCTTTAAAGGGCCTGGCCTACAGGAATAAAGAGAAGGGCAAGCACATAATCACCTCAGCCATAGAGCACCCTGCCATACTGGAGGTCTGCGGGAGGCTGGAGTCCCAGGGCTTCGAGGTCACCTATCTTCCAGTGAACTCCAGCGGCGTGGTCGAGATCCGGGCCCTGGAGGCAGCGATAAGAAAAGACACCATCCTGATCTCCATAATGCACGCCAACAATGAGATAGGAACCATACAGCCGATAGAGGAGATCGGCCGCCTGGCAAAGGAGAAGGACATCTGCTTCCACACAGACGCAGTCCAAACAGTGGGGAAAATACCTGCCAGGGTGGATGACCTGGGAGTGGACATGCTCTCACTCTCAGCCCACAAGCTCTACGGCCCAAAAGGCATAGGCGCCCTGTACATCAGAAAAGGCACCAGGATAGAGAGCATACAGCAGGGAGGTGGTCACGAGCGCAATCTCAGGTCCGGCACTGAGAACGTTCCAGGAATAGTGGGCCTGGGAAGAGCTGCAGTCCTGGCCCAGGAGACCATGACATCAGAGGCAAAGAGGCTGACAGGGATGAGAGACCGCCTTGCAAAGATGGTGCTCGACAGAGTCAAAGATGCCTGGGTCAACGGAGGAATGGAAAAGAGGCTTCCCGGAAGCCTCAACTTCGGCTTCAAGTACGTTGAAGGCGAGTCGCTCCTCCTCTTCCTGGACTCTAAGGGAATAGCTGTCTCCACAGGCTCAGCATGCTCATCAAAGAAGCTTGAGCCAAGCCACGTCCTCTTGGCCATAGGCTTGGCGCCAGTAGAGTGTCACGGATCGCTGAGGATCACTATGGGCAGGGATAACGCAGAGGAAGATATCGATTACGTGGGCCAGTCGATAATCGAGGCCGTGGAGAGGTTCAGGTCAATATCCGCTTTGGGAAGGGAAGTGTGAGAAGATGCCATAAAACTCCTGACCACTCTATTTTGATGACAATATACCGCCGCGATCTCGTATATGTGAGGAATAGAGCGTTAGACAGCAGCTCATGAGATAATCCTTGAGGTGAATTGAAGGACGTTCTTCGCGCAATCGTAGCTTCACATGAAAACTTATGCGGCATACGGCTTTCACGCCCATGACGCTACCCGACCCCGAGGATCACGAGAGCTTTGCGGTTTAACATTCAATATTATTTCATAATATAAATATAAAGCACGAAGATTTAGCTCAATTTTAGCTTCTGGATATCCTTACGCTTGCATTGGAAACAGCGCCTTCTGCATACCTGCAAAACTCAGGTCCCTTAGATAGGCCTACTATGACGGTTCCTTAGATAGGTTTGCTATAGATACCGAAATCTATATATTCACTAGTTACCACACCACATTAACGTAATTTTGGCTTCTAAGTGCGATATGAAGGCCCTACCTGGCCTTACAATCGCCCACGAAACGCCCTGAAACGAACAAATTTGTCGACAGGGAGATGGCTCAATTGTTCGAAAAGGTGTTGATTCCGACCGATTTCTCAAGGCATGCAGAAAAGATTGCAGACTGCGTTGGCGACATACCTGGAGTGAAGGAGGTAGTGCTCCTGCACGTACTGGCCAGAGATCCACTGGCCAGGGTGTGGTCTCCGGGTGATGAGATAAAAGAGGCAGAAAGGAAGCTGAGTGATGTAAAGAAGGGCCTGGAAGATATGGGCTTGAAAGTCAAAGTCAGGACTGAGAGCACACTCGAAGGAGAAGTGCCAGGCATTATTCAGAGGGTGGCAGACGAAGAGGAGATATCCCTCATAGCTATGGGTGCCAGAGGAAAGGGCATCCTGGAAGAGGTGCTGCTGGGCAGCGTCTCTACAGGCGTGCTCAGGCATGGCAACAAGGACCTGCTGATAATGAGGTACAGGTCTCTGGGTTCACTGGAAGGTGAGGCCTTCGAGAAATTCTGCAGCAGAGTCTTTGACAAGGTGCTCTGTCCGGTGGATTTCTCTGATGCAGGCATGGCAGCGGTAAACGCGATTAGAGATTACAGAATGGCAAATGAGGCAGTACTTCTCAATGTGATAACCAAAGGCGAATCAGAGAAGCAAGTGGAAGACTCGTTACGAGAGTCAAAGGAAAAGCTGGACGCTATCAGGGATGAACTGGTCAGATCTGGGGTAAAGGCCACGGCCATAGTTCTGAAGGTGGGGCCAGGGGTGGCAAGGACCTATGGCAGCGGAGGAATGGTCGAATCCAAGCCGCCTGCTTATGCGCTGGCCGGAGGGGCTGCTGAGAAGATTCTAGAAGTAGCAGAGGCAGAAGACATATCGCTAATAGCTATGAGCTCTCACGGAAAGGGCTGGCTCGATCAGATACTAATTGGCAGCGTGGTCTTCGATGTTGCAAGAATGGCTAGACGACCGGTACTTGTAGTCAGAGCCAAGAAGTCCTAAGCCGGATGAGCAAGAGATGCCTGGCAGCGGCCGGATTGCAATGGGACGATGTGTTCCAGAGCATTAAAAATTTTTAGGGCCTGGATATGCTTTAATACCTCTCACTCTTCTGCTGCCCGCCTGGTCATCACGGCTACCCCGCGCTTGATCTGGAGCATCTCATCTGGCGAGAGCACTGCTGTGCCTGTGGCAACCAGCCGGTCGTTCTCGTCGACTACCAGCACCTCCTCTCCCGAACGCATATCAGGATCTGCGCATAGAACGTGTTTTGCAAAGACGTTACCACCTTTGGCAATGAAAGGAGAGACCTCTTGAGACACGACTACTCTGAGACCCGGCGCCTGGAAATGACTGTGAAGGCGCTGTGCGCCCAGCATAGACAATGTAAGAAGCCCGTCATTTGCCCTCAAGGTCGCTATTCGCTCATTTCCTGAGTAAAGATACCTCAATCTTCCTGTACTTGAGAGCTTGAACTCTGTGCCGTCGGGCACAAGGGCCCTGCCTGCGCCGCGTCCGAACTGAAAGTTGGCAATTGTCCTTGCACGATGGAGCATTATTTTGCATTGGGCTTGAATCTATAAAAGGCTCCTGCACGCCCAATCATGGAAAGACATTTTGCCCCACATCACCATAACCTATTTTGCCACCCTCATTGCAAGACATCCAACCTTCAATCTCATATTGGTGATTTGATTGAGCCAGCTAGATATGGTCGATCCAGAGATCGCTTCCGCAATAAAGCACGAGCTAGAGCGGCAGCGAAATAATATCATTCTGATAGCGTCTGAGAACTACGCAAGTCGCGCGGTCATGGAGGCCCAGGGCTCCGTCATGACCAACAAATACGCTGAAGGCTATCCGGGCAGGCGCTACTACCGCGGCACAAAGCATGTCGACGAGGCAGAGATCCTTGCCATAGAGAGGTGCAAGAAGCTTTTCGATGCTGAGCACGTCAACGTTCAGCCCCATAGCGGCACTCAGGCGAACATGGCAGCCTACTTCTCGGTCTTAAGCCCAGGCGACACGATAATGGGCATGAACCTGAGCCACGGCGGCCACCTCTCTCACGGAAGCCCTATCAACTTCTCAGGCAGGATGTACAAGATTGTGCAGTATGGCGTAAGCCAGGATACCGAGAGGCTCGACTACTCTGATATGCTAGACATCGCCAGGAAGAGTAAGCCCAAGCTCATAGTCGTGGGAGCCTCGGCCTACCCACGAATAATAGACTTCAAGGCAGTGCGCGAGATAGCAGATGAGGTGGGAGCACTGGTCATGGCAGACATCGCCCACATAGCAGGGCTGGTTGCAGCAGGCGCACACCCGTCCCCTGTGCCCTACTCAGACATAGTCACCACAACCACCCACAAGACGCTTCGCGGCCCAAGGGGAGCCCTGATCCTTTGCAAGCAAGAGCTGGCTGCGGCAATAGACAGGAACGTCTTCCCAGGTACTCAGGGAGGCCCCTTCATGCATGCAATCGCCGCCAAGGCTGTGGCTTTCAAGGAAGCCCTGACCCAGGATTTCGTGGACTACCAGTTCCAGGTAGTCAAGAATGCCCAGGCACTGGCTAGCAGGCTGCTCGACCTCGACTTCGAGCTTGTCTCCGGAGGCACAGACAACCACCTGATGCTGGTCAAGCTCCTCAAAGAGGGCCTGACAGGAAAGGAGTCAGACGAGACTCTTGAGAGATCTGGAATCACCCTGAACAAGAACATGATACCCTTCGACCCCAGCACGCCTTTCATCACGAGCGGAATTCGGATCGGCACCCCTGCTGTCACCACCCGCGGCATGAAGGAGAAAGAGATGGTCGAGATAGCAGACATGATAGCAGAGGTCCTGAGAAACATAAAGGACGAGAAGACGATCCAGTCTGTAAGGGCTAAGTCCCTTGACCTGTGCAACAGGTTCCCGCTCTACCCTGACCTGGCATGACAGCGCATGGAAAGATAATCGACGGAAAGGCCATTGCTCTGGAGGTCGAATCTGAGGTCAAGTCCAGGGTGGAGAAGCTCTCAGCCCAGGGGGTAGTGCCTGGGCTTGCGACCATCCTTGTCGGCGCAAATCAGGCGTCTCAGATGTACGTCAGGCTGAAGCACTCTGCCTGTGCAAGAGTTGGAATCAGGTCTGAGAACGTCAACCTCGATGAGAACATCGCCCAGGAAGACCTTCTGGCAAAGATCAGGGAGCTGAATGGACGAGAAGACGTCCACGGGATACTGCTTCAGCTTCCTCTGCCAAAGCACCTCGACCCCAAGACGGCCATGATGGAGATAGCGCCTGAAAAAGATGTGGACGGGTTCCATCCTGTCAACATGGGAGCGCTCTTGCTAGGCGCCGAGAGGCTTGTGCCCTGCACCCCAAAGGGCATCATCTACGCCTTGGAAAAGCTGGGGGTCAAGCTTGAGGGCTCGGAAGCTGTAGTTGTGGGCCACAGCAATGTGGTTGGAAAGCCTGTGGCTGCAATGCTCCTCAACAGGAACGCCACAGTACAGGTCTGCCACGTCTTTACAAAAGACCTGAAGGAGCACACCAGAGATGCAGAGATCCTGATCGTGGCTGCAGGAGTTCCAGGCCTGATTAAAGCCGACATGGTCAAGCCCGGAGCCTACATATTCGATGTGGGCATAAACAGAGTTGGAGACAAGACTGTGGGAGATGTGGAGTTCGACTCAGTCAAAGAAATCGCCTCAGCCATAACTCCGGTTCCCGGAGGCGTGGGCCCCATGACCATATCCATGCTCCTGACTCAAACAGTGCAGGTGGCGGAAGACTCGTTAAAGGTGAACTGATTTGTCCCTTGTCCTGGCATTTTCAGGCTCAAAGCAGGCGATAATTGCGGGCGACAGAAGGTCCATAGACTTCTTCGGCAGCTGCGGGGAGCTTGAAGAAGAGCTCTACTCAGGAGAGATTCGAACTGACGATGAGCTCAAGGCCAGGGCAAGAGAGACCTGTTCTACTCTGCAGGTCTCTGATGGAAGAGAAAAGGTCTGGAAGCAGGGCGAGATTCTGGTGGGCGAAGTAACTGAGAGGTCTTCAGCGTCTGAGAAGAGGCGCAGGATCTACCTTTTGCCTGGAGCTTACCTGATCGCAGACATGGATAACTGCCAGGCCAGGGTATCTGCAAAAGGCAAAATAGCATGCATTGCTCTGGGAAACAGGATCACAAAGCAGATTGCAGGCGAGATGATCGGAAGAGCTGGAGGAGGAATCGACGAGGCCCTGGTCAGGGAGATCTTCGAGGAGGCCAGAGACAGAACTCCTACAGTGAGCCGCGACTTCCTGGTCCTGTCCGCCAAAGCTGCAGTCAAGAACCCTGATGCGGCCCTGCTGCAGGCCCTTCAAGAGGACTGCAGGAAAAGCGGTTGGAGGCTATGCGCTCAGCAATCGTAATAGCTGGGGGCATGGGAAGGCGCATCGGCGCTGAGAAGTCTCTCTTAGATCTGGGAGGCAGGCCGCTTATCCAGAGGTCTGTTGACAGGCTATTCCTCGTGGCAGACGAGGTGATAGTCGTGGCAAGGGACCAGTCGCAGGCAGATTTATTGAGGAAAATAGTTCCAGGGGCGAGACTTGCCTGCGACAGAGTATCAGGATACGGGCCTGTGGCTGGCGTCCTGTCAGGAATGGCAGCAGCCAGAGGCAGGTACGCAGCTGCAGTCGGATGCGATCTTCCTTTTCTGAACACGGCAGTAATTGAAAGGCTTTTTGATCTTGCAGGCGGATATGAGGGGGTCGTCCCAGTTCACAAAAACGGCAAGCTTGAGCCTCTACACGCAGTCTACGATGCAAAAAAGATGGAAGAGGCCTGCGAGCATGCGCTAAAGACAGGAGTGCGCAGGATCTCTGCGCCTGCCAGCGAGCTTAAGGCAAGGCTCTTGCCTGTGGAATCTCTTCGAGACCTCGATCCAGATCTTCTGACATTGTTCAACGTAAACACCTGCCAAGATCTGGAAGAGGCAAGGCAGATCTGGCAGTCGATTAAAAATGGCGACTGAAGGCCGGCAATTGAATCCTGGCCTAAACATCAAATGTGGGCCCTGAGCATGATGTAAATTGCGTAGACTACTGCTAAAAAGACCGCAAGCTTGACCAGAGCCCAGATCGAGTTCCACAAAAGGATAGTTATAACCAGAGCCAGCAAGGCCAGCATCAGCTTCTTCTCTCTGCTTGTGCTGCAGCAATGAGCATAATTCGTCCTGTAACCCATATGGAGATGATCGGCCTAAGGGGCTATAACTTTTTCCGTACCACTTGGATCGACATCTGCTGGCGCCCAATGAGGGCTACTGCTTGAGGTGACCTTCTGAAGAAGACGCCCTGTAGTAGCTTCCAAGCACGCACACATCGTCAGAACGCCCGAACTGCTCGAACAAGTCGCATGGAGTACCACTATAGCAGGAGAAGCTGTGGATCCTGCAGGTTGCCATTTCCCCGACGAACTCAAGATGCGGGCACTTTGTCCCCTGGGGCTTGGAGATTAAAGGCTCCGAATGCCGGGGATCGACGGTGCCATCTTGCAGGATCGACTCCGGGTTTACGATCATCACATCGAGATGTGTGCAGCAGTAGCCGCACCTAAGACAGATCACAGTTTTGCGCCTCAAGGAACCAAATATGCCTTCTTCGATAAATATTCACCTGTTCAGATGCATCTCCCTGAGATATGCGCACAGATCTCCTATGTGTGCAGATCCCTATGTGTACAGATCCCCTATGTCCAGAGATACGCGTCCCTTAAAGCCCTATGTCTTTAAAGCCCTGAAGCTCTTCTGCCAGAGAATATATGGCAACATTTATAGATAAGTTGCGAGAATTTAGCCAATAAAGGAGATGGTTAGTGTGGGGAGATTAAAGGGAATATCAGCTCTGATTTTAGTCATGGCATTTGCATTGAACGTATCTGAACCTGCCCTGGCAACTGGACTTGGGATGATGAGCCCGGATATAACTAGGAACTCCGTGCTCTACTACTGCCAGAGCCATGGAGGCTATGCTCAATCTGGAAAGTGCTACTTTCAAGATGGATCTTACTGCGACCTCTGGGCATTCTTCAACGGAACCTGCCCCAGCAGAGCAACAATAGAGCAGGAGATGTGGGAGGCGGAGGTAAGCATGTTTCTCAACAGCGACGACTACTACTCCAACTGCCCAAGCTGCGTCCAGTCGGGCAACACTGCGAGCTACTGGATGAACCAGGCCAACAACTACTACCTGGCAGGGTCCTACCAGAACGCCGTGACCATGTATAACAGGGCGCTTTCCATAGATCCCAACCTTGCAGACGCCTGGCTCAACCTCGGCAACTCGCTCTACTTCCTGAGCAGATACGATGAAGCTGTTGCAGCCTACGATCAGGTCATAAAGCTAGACTCACAAAATCCAAACGCCTGGCAGGGAAGAGGCATGGCACTGCAGAAGCTCAACAGGACCTCTGAAGCAAAGTCCGATCTGGAAAAGGCAAATACTCTGCAGTCAAGCGCAGGTCAAGCCTGAGAGCTGAGAGCTGAGAGCAGGAATGCACAGCTGCAGCCCTATTTATGTACAGGCGAAGGCCCTTTTTTGAGGGTCAGCTAAGGAGACTCAGCTACGAGTTACACCTTGTCTGGAGAACGAGAACCAATAAAAGAGCTTTTGGGAATGGATCTGCTGGGCTTTGAAAACAGCTTGACCAAGCGGAACCAAAAGCGTTATACCTGCGAATCCCACTGCAGATTTGGTGAATCATTCTTGGACAGGCTAGAGCTAGTGGTCAGGAACACAGAAGAGATTGTCACGCTTGATGAATTAAAGGCCCTGATGGAAGGGCAGAAGCGCCCCAGGGCCTATGTGGGATACGAGACCTCAGGCAAAGTGCACCTAGGCCACATGCTCACAGCCAACAAGCTCCTGGACCTGCAGAACGCGGGCTTTGACGTCGTAATCCTCCTGGCGGATCTGCACGCATTCTTGAACGAGAAGGGAACTCTGGAGGAAGTCAGGAAGATCGCCGACTACAACAGGGACTGCTTCATGGCTCTGGGCCTCGATCCTGAGAGGACAGAGTTCGTCTACGGCACGGACTACCAGCTGCAGCCTGAGTACATGCTGAGGATCCTGAGGATGGCCAGGAACACCACTCTCAACCGCGCCAGGCGCAGCATGGACGAGGTTTCAAGAAACGCAGAAAACCCGATGGTCTCCCAGATGATCTATCCACTGATGCAGGCAATAGACATTGCAGACCTCAAGGTTGACCTGGCTGTAGGCGGCATCGACCAGAGGAAGATCCACATGCTGGCAAGAGAAGAGCTGCCGCGCCTGGGTCTTCCCGCTCCGGCATGCATGCACACGCCCCTGATCCCAGGGCTAAACGGCGAGAAGATGTCCTCTTCAAAGGGCAACAACATAGCAGTTGACGAGCCTGCAGAAGACATCGAGAAGAAGATCATGGGAGCGTTCTGTCCCGCGAAAGTTGTGGAGAACAATCCAGTGCTGGCGATACTCAAGTACCACGTCTTCCCGCGGATTGATGGGGAGGTTGTCGTCAAGAGGCCTGCAAAGTTTGGGGGAGACGTCAGCTTCACAAACTACCAGGAGATCGAGGCTGCGTTCGTAGAGGGCAAGCTGCATCCCATGGACCTCAAGAAGAGCTGTGCGGCTTACATGGTTGAGATACTGGCGCCGGTGAGGGAAAAGATGGGACCAATCAGGTAAAGAGGGTATATAAATGCCACTATCAGGAGGCGCGGCAGATAAGTTTGGAAATCGCTATGAAGGACGATGGACTGCATTTTGCATGGCTGAAGTCTTGAACGAGAATGCATGTTCAATCCGGTTCGAGCCTCCTGGTGTAGAAGATAAAGGCTTTGAATTTTTGCTGCGTAAAGAAGACAAGACAGAATACCATCAAGTTAAGCGCCAAAAGAGCCGTGGTGGAAGTTGGACCTTAAAAAATTTGGCATCAGAAGGTGTTTTGCAAAATTTTTTGAGTAAGCTTAAGGATAGGAAAAATAATTATTGTATATTTATTTCTACACAACACGCCTCTGAATTGGATAATTTAGCTGATAGGGCCAGAAGATCCGCTTCATTCAAAGAGTTTAAGGATGAATTTTTAAAACCTAAAGAACATTCTGGGCCATTTTATCAACTTTGTCAATTCTGGGATGATTGTTCAGACATAATTGCCTTTGAATACCTCAAAAGAATTTATATTAAAGCGATTGACGAAGATACTCTTCGAGATACAGTTACAATTAGCATTAAACCATTGATCGAAGAAGACTCCTCAACCGTTGCAGAGATACTAGCTAACTTAGCACTTGAGGAAGTCCATAAAGAATTATTTTCAGATAATATATGGAAGCATCTAGAAACTAGAGGTTTAAAGCCACGAGTTTGGAATAAAGATCCCCATGTTTTATCAAGATGTAACGATTGCACCAACCGTAATTTACCCGATCTTTATGATTCTACAATCGTAGGAAAAGTAATTGAAAAAGAAGAAGTAAGCATTATTTTGGATAAGCTAATAGCATCTGTAGATAAAAAATCTGTTTTAATTTCTGGAGAGGCCGGTTTAGGGAAAAGTAGCATAATTGTTCAAGTTGTTGAGGCTCTTAAAAATCAGGAGATACCATTACTAGCGTTTCGTGTAGATAGGCTAAACCCAACACAATTACCTGAAGAAGTTGGTACGCAACTCGGACTACCAGATTCGCCTGCAATCGTTTTAAAGTCGATTGCACGAGGGCGTCCATGTGTATTAATTATTGATCAATTGGATTCTGTCAGTGAAACATCTGGGAAAAATCCCGATTTTTTCTATTGTATTAATGAGATAATTAAGCAAGCTTTAATTTATCCAGAGATGCATATCCTTTTAGCCTGTAGAAAATTCGATTTAGATAACGATCATAGGTTGAGGAGTTTAATTGGAAAACAAGGTATTGCAGATAATGTACAGATCAAATGCTTATCGCACGATACAATAAAAAGATTTATAAAAGAGAATCTAAGATCAGATATAGATAAATTAGATAAAAAACAATTGGACTTATTAGCTGTTCCATTACATTTGAATATATTAGCAGAAATTTCTCAAGATGACGAGTTTAATGCTATTGATTTCAGAACTGTATAGTCCCTAAATCTTTGACTTTATATACCCATGACGAGGTCATGGGCA
>CAZXDN010000066.1:0-11737 GCA_964639235.1 uncultured Methanotrichaceae archaeon
ATATGGCGACAGGGAATGCGGTGCAAGAGATCTTCGATATCCTGTGCGTGCTTGAGAGTATCCTATTGCTGGAACAATGGTTAAATATTTAAGTACTGTGTTAAATCATATATGAAGCCAAGGAGCGCCTCGATGCACGAACTCTGTGAATTTCCAATACCTCTCGGTCTGCAAGCGCGCACAGCAGCCTCTAGTGAGGCCTATCTTGAGAGCTACTTCTTCCTGTCGGATAAATGGGCCCTGGTGAGGGGAGCAAGACACTCGCTCGTCTTCGACCTGGATAATGACACGGCATACAGAGCTAACGACCTGGCCAGAGACCTCCTGGACCTCGGCGAAAAGGGCTTGAGGATCTCGGAGGCTGCAGAGGCATTGGGCATGGACCCATCTGCAGCCTTGACATTTGTTGAGCAGTCCTGCAGGAGAGGACTCCTCATCGCTTCAGCTTTTCCCAGGGGCTCTTCCCAGGAGTCTCTGCCAGATCCAGGCCTGGACTTCCTGTGGATAGAGGTCAGCTCAAGGTGTAACCTCAGGTGCATACACTGCTATGCGGGCTCGGACGCCGGCCAGTATTGGGAAAACCTTCCTTCAGATGAGATCAAGAGGGCAATAGACGAGGCAGCGTCTCTGGGCTGCAAACACCTTCAGTTCACTGGAGGCGAGTGCACTCTTCGGCCCGACCTCCTTGAGCTGATAGTCCATGCCAGGTCCAGGAATTTCCAGTTCATAGAGGTTTTCACCAACGGCACAAATCTCTCAGATGACCTGGTCAGGAATTTTGCCTTGGCCAAAATACACGCAGCAGTCTCGATCTACTCGTTTCGGCAAAAGACACACGACGCTATCACAGGCGTGCCAGGAAGCTTTGAGAGGACAGTAGAGGGCTTAAAGCTGCTCTTGGCATATGATGTGCCTACAAGGTGCGCAGTCGTTGCCATGAGGCAGAACGAATCTGACCTCGAAGGCACAGTCTACTTTCTGTCGAGGCTAGGCGTCATGACCAGGCCCCCGGATCCCATCAGGCCAAGCGGCAGGGGCAAAGGATTGTCAAACTGGCCGAGAAGCTACGGCCTGAAGTCCCTGATGACTGCTCCTGGCTTTTCCTTCAATCGAGTTCTATTCGAGAAGAACAGGCGCTGGAACAGCTGCTGGTATGGCAAGGCTGCGATCACCAGCTCTGGAGATGTGATCCCGTGCGTCTTCTCCAGGGACCAGGTGGCCGGGAACTTGAGGGGCCAGAGCCTGAGAGATGTGATCCTGGGAGAAAAGATGCAGGAGTTCTGGTCTGTGACCCGCGACCAGGTCGACGTCTGCAGGGACTGCGAGTACAGGTACCTCTGTGCAGACTGCAGGCCCTGGGCATACGGCCTCTCTGGAAAGCTTGAGGCGAAGTCTCCCTGGTGCACTTACAACCCCTATTCGGGAGAGTGGGAGAAGCCCTCTGGCAATCTCTTTTAGTCCTGATCGTCGAAGATGAAGACCTCATCTATCGTCGATTTGAGGGCTATGGAGATCCTGTGGGCCAGCTTGAGCGATGGGTTGTACTTTCCCTTCTCCAGAAAGAGTATAGTCTCCCTTCGCACATCCACCATCTGCGCAAGATCCGCCTGGGTGAGGTTGTGCCTGGCGCGAAGCTCCTTGATTCTGGTCTTCATGGGGCCATCACTCCACATCCCCTCTGCTGCGAAGTAAGAGAGAGATGGACAGGAAGCTTCCAGTCATGACGAGTATGGTTGCGGCCAGGGCCTCCTCTGCTGTCGGGGCTATGAATTCCAGCTGGTTTGCGCTAAAGACAATTGCTGCAAAGACGAGGCCTATGAGGTAAGAGTACGCTGCTCCGAATGCCCAGATCTTCCTGGTTCTCTCATCTCTCTCAGGCAGGCCACCTGCCTTCATGAGCCTGATCAAAGTCGCGCCTATTCCAGCTATCCCGCCCGCGATCAGGAAGAGGGCATCGTATCCCCTGGCATAGAGAATCAGGCCAGCTGCGATCAGCCCAAATCCCAGCCCCATGCCCATCCAGAACCTGTGCAAGTTCAATCACCACATCTCCGAGGTCGTCTTCCAAAGGCAATCTTCTGATCTCTTCTGATAGCACTGCTGTCTCTTCATGTTAGGTAATTCTAACTTGATGCCATATAAATGTTGTGGATATCTAACATTAAGTTATCTAAATATAACTCTAAATCGACTTGAAAATTGTGGTAGCATATTTACAGCTTGTCTGGCCATTGATCTTCATACGGACTTTCGAGGACAGAAGTTAGCGATACTGCCCGTCTATAAATATGAGCCCTTGCTTATACGGGGCTTCCTAACCTGATCTCTGTAATTTAGCGAGATGTTCGATGCTGGAATTTTGTCACGACCTGATGCATATGGCCTTGAGCACTGCGTTTTTTGCCATATCTTTCCCGGAGATCAATTTATTGTAAAAGTAAAAAACTGAGTATTGTATAAAGCAAAAGAAATAAATAATATGATCATAGTGCCTGGATTATTGATTTAGTTCGATAAATGTTGATGCGAACTCCTCTGCTGCAAATGCCCGTTGGAGGAGTTATTCTGTCCCAGCCGGCTTTTGTCCGGCTTTTTGGGTGAGTTGGATGAAAATGATCATAGCAGCCTTAGCCATCTTCATGCTCATATCAGCATCAGCGCCGGTGCATGGAGATATGGGCATCCTGGACGATTACAGATATCAAAACTGGCGCTCTTACATGGCTGGGATGCCTGGCGTCTCTGGCCCAGGAGTGGTGGTCTCAAATGTGCCCATGAGCGACGACCAGGAGTTTCTTCAGTCAGTGCAAGATGTCCTGGACGAGTACGCTTACAACAAGAAGTACAAGCTGGAGAACTTCGACTGCACAAACAGCTCCCAGATCACATGGAGGGTCCTTAAGGAGAACGGCTTTGACGCCAGGCTCATGTACTGCAACGAGATTGCCATCGGCAGAAAAGACCGGGATGCAAGAGACTTCTATGGCCACGTCTGGGTGGTGGTTCCAAGAAATAAATATTCAGGCGGAAGTTACCAGGAGTACGTCTACCGCAAAAGCGGCGGCTGGATCTCTGTTGAGACCACAGAGAACTATACCATGCACCTCGGCCTGGCGTCTGAGACAGCCAGGCCCTATGGCTGGTTCAGGCCTAATGAGGGCTGGCTTTTCAACAGCTCTTTAGAATACAGCCTGCTTACTGGGGATTACTACGAGCCTGAAGATGTGGATCAGGAGATACACGAGGCCGGTTGAATCTTCTATAAAACTGAACCAAATACTTATGTACTTGAGGTGCAAGACCGGAAGCTATGGGCTCTATCACACGATCGTTATTAAGTGCTGCGGCATTTATTCGAGCGCTGTCGTTTGAGGCCCTGATGCAAAAAAGCTTCTTCACAGGTGGATTTAGATGAGCCATGCACACATCACAAAGAAAGATCTGGATATAGATGAGAAGAAGGTCCTTGGCAGGATCATAGACATGTGGAGCCTGGGCGACGACGATGACCCTTATGCATACAGCACTGAATCAGAGGTTATCAAATACTCAGAGAAGGACGGGGTGTCTGTTGAAAAGACGAGAGAAGTGCTAAAAAGCCTGGAGTCTCTCGGCTTCATCCGCAGGCAAGAGGAGGAAGGCAAGACAGTCATCAAGTACATGGCAGGAGCCTCTCAGATAGTCAAAGAGCTTCAGGGCACTACATTCGTCCAGAGCAGGAACAAGTTCAAGCCGCCGCACCACTAGGCGCCCGCTGGCCTGCATATGGGGCCCTGGACTGGGCCCCGCGAAAAGCTAAGCTGAAAAGTTCTTCAGCTCTGGACAGGGGTCCTTCTCAAGCTCTTCCATCACCTTCTGTGCCCTTCTTCCCACATCTCCTGGATCTAGAGGTCTCCTGGCAACTCCAGTCTCTATTGCCGCTCTGGCTACGGCCTCCGCCACCTTTGGCACCACGCGCCTGTCCAGTGGCGATGGAATAATCATGTCTGCAGCCACTTCATCCACGAGGCTCGCTATGGCTCTTGCAGCTGCGATCTTCATCTCCTCGTTGATGTCGCTTGCCCTGACGTCGAGAGCGCCCCTGAAGATGCCTGGGAACCCCAGCACGTTGTTGACCTGGTTCGGGAAGTCCGACCTGCCTGTGGCTATCACCTTGGCGCCTGCCCTGAGCGCCAGATCAGGCATTATCTCTGGAACCGGGTTGGCCATGGCAAATACGATGGGATCGTCGGCCATTGAATCCACCATCTCAGGGGTGACTATGCCTGCCACCGAGAGACCTATGAAGACGTCTGCGCCCTTTATGGCGTCTGAGAGAGAGCCTGAAACTCCACGGGGGTTGGTGACCTTTGCTATCTCCTGCTTGGCCTTGTTTAAGTCTGGCCTTCCCTGATGCACAGCGCCTTTGCTGTCGCAGAGGATGACGTCTTTAACTCCAAATGAGATGAGGAACTTGGTAACTGCAATTCCAGCAGCTCCAGCTCCGCTAAGAGCTACTTTAACCTGGGGGAAGTCTTTTCCCACGAACTTGAGGGCGTTGATCAGCGCAGCCAGACAGACCACTGCAGTCCCGTGCTGATCGTCGTGGAAGACTGGTATGTCCAGAGCCTTCTTCAGCCTCTCCTCTACCTCGAAGCAGCGTGGTGCGCTGATGTCCTCAAGGTTGATCCCTCCAAACGTGGGCGCGATCATAGTTACAGTGTCCACTATCGTCTGGACGTCTTTTGAGGTGATGGATATGGGAAATGCATCGACGCCAGCGAAGTTCTTGAAGAGGATGGCTTTGCCCTCCATCACGGGTATCGCAGCCATCGGCCCAATATCTCCTAAGCCCAGGACCGCAGTCCCATCTGTGACCACTGCCACGATGTTTCCCTTTGACGTGTATTCGTAGACTGAGCCTGGATCTTTCTCTATCTCACGACAGGGCTCTGCAACACCAGGTGTGTATGCGAGGCTGAGGTCGTGCTTTGTGGTGCAGGGCACCTTGCTGTGGATGGCAATCTTGCCCTTGGCAGCCCTGTGAAATCCGAGTGCTTCCTCTCTGAGAGACATGAAATATACCGCCGTGAATCGGGATTGAGCCGATGCTCCCAGTTATTGCAACGGCCAATGCCCCTGTTTACTCTGCCGCTTGGCTTTCCTCTGTCTTCAACTTTGTCGTGGTGGCCTGAGCTTTTGCGGCCCTGGCTGCAGGGTCCTGAAATGGTCGGCTTCACATTCGTGAGTATATGAAGTCAGGGATTCAATGGCTATAAAAAATTGGATGACTGGCAGTTAAAATTGCTACTTGAACCGCTTTATGAACGATTTGTCTATCCAGCTCTTGAGCGAGTATATCAGCCTCGATGGGGTTGCTATGCACATCTTTCCATATACTCCAACAGCGCAGTCGCATCCAAGCGAGATCAGGGCCACCTGGTCGTCGGTGCTCGCCATGACCGAGTACCTCTCAAGGCTGTGGCCCTTGGCCAGCCTGGACAGATTCTTGGCAAGATGCTTGGCCTGGCGCTCTGCTTCCATTGCCGTTTTGGTCGAGAGCTTTCCATCTATCTCGATCCAGGCGCTGTCGCCTATCACGAACAGGTTTTCTCTGGCTTTCAGGTGAGAATCTACCAGTATCCAGCCCCTGTTCTTGGGCAGGTCGAGGCTCTGGATGAACTCAGGGGGCTTGATTCCAGCAGTCCATATGGCCATGTCGCAGTCCAGCGAGGAGCCGTCTGCAAACTCGATGCTGTCTTCTCTGACCTCGGCTACCTGCGCTGAGGTCAGAATGTTCACTCCTTTCTTGCCAAGAGTCTTTTCTATCAGCTCTGATGTGGACTCAGAGAAGTTGGGAAGAAGCCTCTTCGCCGCCTCAATTATGTATATGCTGGCGTCCAGGCCCTCTGAGAGGACGCAGACTGTCTCAACGCCTGTGAGACCTGAGCCTATGACCATTATCCTTTCCGGGTTTCTCTCCTCTATGAACCTCTTCGCCCTCTCAGTCTCTGAGAGAGTGTTGATGGTGAATACCTTATCCACTCCCTTAATCCCGAAGAAGTTCTGGGCGGCGCCTGTGGCTATCACCAGCACGTCGTACTCGACTCTGGACTTCTCGCACACCACCGCATGGTCCTCTATCTCGATTGCCCTCTCCTGCAGAAGCTTTGCTCCGACTCTCTCGCAGAAGGGCTTTAAAGGCGCCACAAGCTCGTCTTTCTTGGTCAGGCCCCCCAGGTACTCAGGGTAGAGCGCCTGGCATTCGAGATTCTCCTTTGGCTCTATCAGCGTGAACTCCAGAGAGTCGGACGATGCGACCCTTATCAACTCAGCCCCCGCTATGCCGCCCCCAATTACTGCCACCTTAGTTTTTCCTGGACTCAAGCTGCCACCCTCTGCAGATCATCAGCGCTTATCGCTTTGTGTCGTATGTTGCTTCACAGGTATAAATGGATTGGACGACTGCCTTCCAGACTGCGCGATTTTGGCTCTTGTCATACATAAAAGAGTTTGGGGCGCAGTCCTCTGGCCATTTGCGGTTTGGCTCTTAACTTGGGGTGGCAACAGCGCCGGGCTCATCGCGCGGACTGGGTTTCCTCCACCAGCGATTCCAAGGCCTATGGCATTCTTAAGACAGCTTCTGGTACAGGTATGTCTGCTGCTTGGAAGGCTCCAGGTTGAAGACGTTGAACTCTATGTGGTTGCTCTCTTCTGCTCTTGCGGACTCTTCGGATTTCACAGAGTACCAGAGCTCGTGGTTTCCTGGAGTGTCTGCGTAGAACCAGATGATGTATCTGCACCCAAGGCTGACGTTTCCCATGTTGTAAGCCAGGACCCTGCCTATGGGATACCTCTCGTACGTGGTCACGCTCCCGTTCTCCTTTGGCAGTATCTCCATCCTGGACCATGCCCCTGGAGGAATTGTAAGGCTGGCCTGCCTGTTAGACGCGTTAGAGTCGACTATCCAGAGGGCGTTTCTCTCCTGCTTGTGGTCCAGGCCCTGCTCAATCTCAATTAGGCCTTCTGGGTCTGAAGGCGCCTCTTCTGTGTAGAAGCTGCTGTTCAGGTTTGCAAAAGATGACGGCTTATCGCCTGCTGCATATTCATGTTGATCAGAGTCCGCTTGTTCCTGGGCCAGCTGGCATGGTATAGAGAGGAAGACCAGCGCCAGAAGCAATGTGGCCAGTTTAATTGAATCCATCTCCAATACCTCTAGAATAATACTGGGAGGTCTATCCTGTAAAAACTTTCTTCCCGCAAGTTGCTTTACTCCTGGCTCCATTAACCCAGGCAGTGCTATCTCAAAGCTCACATAGCATCAGGTCGTGAGCTATCCAGAGAAATGTATCCAACTGTTATGGCGAAAATGATGTTTAACAGATATTGATTTTTTAGCCATCGGCTATGGTGCAGGAGTGCGCCCAAGTCAGCATCAGGTTTCAGCGTCCCTGGCCATTGCCTGCCATGCCAGCCCTATTACGTTGACCCGTCGATGGATAGCTCAGGGATAGCTCATAAGCTCCTATGTAATCCGGGCCGTTCATGGTCAGAGTGCCAGCGCCTACCCCGATCTCATCAACTATAGACAGAGTCGCATAGATCTTGCCCGCAAGACGGGCGAGGTTGCCAGATCCAGATCTGTACCTGGGGCCAGCCACTGGGCCCACAATATCGGCATCCATGACAGAGCCGTTGCCCAAAGAGGTTGTCGTGATGTTGGCAAGCTTGAAGACGTCGTTATCGAGCCTGACGCTCCCGCTCATGATCACTGTCTGCGCCTCATATCTCATCCTGGACTTTATCTCCTCCAGGCTGGTATTGGATGCCAACAGGTTCCTGGCTTGAGAAGGGTCCACAGATCTGATGCTCTCCAGGTTCAACCTGAGGTCGTGAGATTCTCCGCCTTTCACAGCAGAGCCGCGCCACTTCTGGATGTTCACACCTGTAGCCTCATCGCCTGTGTAGTCTGTCGCTGCAGACATGTTCAGAGGGAGTGAACCACTGCTGTAAGAGGGCGAGTCTCCTTCCAGGCCTGCTGACTGGGCAGAAACGAACGAGCTGATGGCTAACATTATCAGCGCTATAAAGCCCAACTTTAACATCCCTGATGCTCTCATTTGGGTCCCGACCACAGATGGTATCCTGATGTCTCTTCTGGCGCCCTTCTATAAATGAGGATCGGGACACCCAGTGTCCCTTTTGAATTCAGGCTGTGGCCTGGCAGGACCCGTCCCTCTTGGGGCCGGTTCCGTCGCAGCTGCCATCCCGATCTCTATCGCGTGCCTGGTCACAGGTGCCATCTCCCAGACATGTTCCCTGACAGTTTCCCTGGCAGGAGCCGCTGCACACGCCTAACTGACACTGACCTGCACCGCATCCACACTCTCCTTGGCCCTGGCAGCATCCATTGCACTGGCCGCTGGCAGCCCCATATCCATTTTGAGCGCCATTGGCTCCATTTCTATCAGCTGCAGATAAGGCAGGGACTGCCAGAAGGCAGACAACTGCAAGAGCAGCAATTAAACCCATGTGTTTCATCTTATCACTAACCTCCGAGAAGAGGGCAGCTTTTACTGCCGCCCTGCAAACCAGACATAGCAACGAACGATAGAAGAAGCCCAGGCCGAACGAACCCGGATGTGCAGTCTCTTCAGAGAGCCCCTAATAGCGTTCTGATCTGTTCGAAAGTTGACCTGATATTTCTATAATGTTCGTCCTGCCGTTTTGTTTCTTGGTTATCATCTTCCGGCGTTCCATGAGGGTTAAAATCCCGGAGAGCGACGATTTTGAGATCCCTGTCTCATATCCGATCTCGGCCTGAGTCATCCAGCCGCCGTGATGAAGCAGTGCCCTGAGCACAGATCTCTCTCTGTCAGTCAGGGTATTCATCACAGCTTCGATCTCTCTTGTCACTGCAATCCCCTCTCTGGATGGCTCTACAACGCCATGACCTGGATCACTGGAGCCGGTATCTGCGCGAGAACCGCTAGGCATGGGATCTGAGACCACAGCGCCTTCGCTTTGCGCATTCTCCTTTCCACTGGCAGACGGGCGGATGGGCTCGGCTTGGCTAATGAAGCCGCTTGCCTTTGAAGCTGATACCATGCCATCTTTATTTCCTGCGAGCCTGATTTTCCGCCTGCTCCTCAGCCACAAGGCCGCAGCTGCAAGCCCTACAGCTGAGATGCCGGATAGAATTGCAACAGGGTTGAGGTAGTTGGCCAATCCTGATCCTGGCTCATCGCCAATTAAGCCTGACGATTCAGCCAGGCTTACAGGTGGCAGCATATATGCGATCTCGATTTCCGGATTTGTGACTTCATAGCCCTGCACCTCTGCTATGAATGACCCGTTAGATGCATAGACCAGTGATTCCAGCCCATGAGAGCAGGCGACCTCCCTCACTCTGGAGTTATCAGGTAGGTAGAACAGTATGTGGTATTCATCATAAGCGCTATCTGAACCAAAGCTCAAGGACCAGTTCTCCCCGCTTTTGGATGTGAAGGTGCTAGAGACTGCATAGAGCTGTTTGCTCTCATTTTCATAGCTGTAATCTGAACGGCTCAGGAAGTTCAAGCCCTCTAGATCGTCTGCGTAGCCGTTAATCAATGCCCTGCCGGATTCATCGATGTATACGTTCAGGGTCAGCTGATTTGAATCCATATCGTCAGCCAGGCGCTCCTGACAAACCGCCGGGCCGAGTGCCGCAGTGAAAAGGAGGGCACATAGGTGGACAGCGATAAAGGAAGAACCAGTGCGGGACATCCATATCAGGTTCTATCGGCAGCAACTTAAACTTAATGGACAAAACTTCCTGGAACGGCTGTGCCTTTAGAAACCTCACATGTGCCAATTCATGCTTCAACTATTGGTCCTTTTGGCTGAGCGCTGTTTGAGTGACCTCTAAGATCGTTGGCATCTAAATAATTATAAATAACGAGGCACATATAGCTTGATATCAGGTGTGGGATTGGGCAATCGGAAACGCTCTGTGTCCGGGAATTGGAGGGTTTGCTATGTGGGATCTGAGGACAATAATGCGCATGGGGATGCTATCGGTTTTGATGTTATGCTTGGAAGGCGTTTGCCTGGGAGCTGATGAAGACGTCCTGATGGTAGCTGAGAACGGCACTTCTACGGTAAATGAGAGCGCTCTGAATGTCGCTGTTGGCCAGGTTGCCCTGGGAACGCTCAGCCCGGTTGAGGAGGAGGGGCTGCTCTATATGGCTGAGGAGGAGAAGCTGGCAGGGGATGTCTATCAGACTCTAGGCAGCGTGTGGAATTTGCAGGTCTTCGACAACATTGGACAGGCAGAGAGGACACACGAATCAGCCGTGGTCGTCCTCATCAACAGGTATGGCTTAGATGATCCGACCACAAAAGAGGTGGGCAGGTTCAACAACGCCACTTTGCAGAGGACGTACGATGAGCTGGTCAGCAGGGGGAGGACGTCTTTAGAGGATGCTCTAAAAGTCGGTGCTGAGGTGGAAGAGATAGACATAATCGATCTGGAAGAGCGCATTAATCAGACTGACAGAGAGGATATAAGGATCGTCTACGAAAACCTGATGAGGGGCTCTGAAAACCACCTGCGGGCTTTCGTCTCGAACCTGAACAGGCGCGGCTACGAGTACGCTCCAGTTCATCTGAGCAAAGAGGAGTATGATAACATCACAAACAGTGTCTAGGCCGGACATTTTTATTATTTTTTGCATTTTGCACGAACACACCTCAAATGGCCATCTCTCTGAGCCGCAAGATCGAACACATGCGACTTCACGGCGTTACTTCCCTGGGGCACACTCATGTTCAACCGAATAATGGTTGCAGTCGACGGATCTGAAACGAGCATCAATGCAGCTGAGGCAGGCATAGAAATCGCCAGGTTTTCCGGTGGCAAGGTCACTGCTGTGTATGTAGCCGACATGGACCATCTGGCCAGCCTATCTGGCTGTGGGGAGTTTTCCAGTCAAATAAGAGAGTGCATGCTTAGAGACGGTGAAAAGGCAACATGTCATGTAAAAGAGCTGTCAGATGAGTGTGGAGTGCCATTTGAGAAGGTCATTGTTGAGGGAGATCCCTCTGTAGAGCTGTTGAGGATATCGAAAGAATCGAATGCAGATATGATTGTGTTGGGCAGCACTGGGCGCGGTGGACTGAACAGATTCCTCCTTGGAAGCGTAGCTGAAAAGGTGGTACGGCACTCGAAGGTGGCGGTCATGATAGTCCCACGACGCCAATTGTTAACTTCAACCATACGTGAAATGAGCCCGAACTGCCAGCAGAACTCAACTCCTGGATGACATTTAGGCTTGCCTGCAAAAAAGCTAAACGGGCATGGACGCCCGTAATTCTCAGATGTAATCCTGAGCAAGCGTTGCGGTCTTTAAGACATTAGCTCGTCTAGCTTCTGATTCATCGTTTGGACCTGCGCCAGGAGCTGCTCTATCTCTTGATTTATTGCCTGGATTTGGGATGCCAGCTGCTCTGCCTCTTGGTTCATAGTCCTGGTCTGAGCCTCATTTTGTCCCATCCCTTCGATTTTCGCCCTCAGCTGCTCCATTTTCTGGTTCATTGCCTGGGATTGAGTCATCAGAAGTTCGAGGTTTTGGTCCATAGTCCTCGTCTGGGTCTGATCCTGGCTCGCTATTTGGGCTTGAGTCTGGTCCCTATCTTGGCTCATCACCTGGTCTCCGGTCTGGTCTTCGTCCATAGCTCTTGTCTGGGTCTGGTCCTGGCTTGCGGTCTGTGCCTG
>CAZXDN010000066.1:11837-15485 GCA_964639235.1 uncultured Methanotrichaceae archaeon
CCTGTTCTTGACCTGTGGTCTGTGTCTGTGCTTGATCCTGGTTCATAGTCTGTGCCTGACCTGGCTGGTTGCCGTTTGGTCCGCCATTTCCATCAGCTGCAGACAAGGCAGGGACTGCCAGAAGGCAGACAGCTGCAAGAGCAGCGATTAAATCCATGTGTTTCATCTTATCACTAACCTCCGAGAAGAGGGCAGCTTTTGCTGCCGCCCTGCAAGCCAAGCATAGTGCGAACGATAGAAGAAGCCCAGGCCGAACGAACCCGGATGTGTATTTCCTGTAAAATGCCCCTAACAATGTTCCGATCTGTTCGAGAGTTGACTTGACGTTTCTACGAGGTTTGTACTGCCCTCTTTCACTCAATTATCGCCTTATGCCGCTTTCATGAGCGCCAGTATTGAGCAGGAATCTCTTATTTCAGGGACATGTGCAAACATCGCCTGCATCGCATGTCGCCACCTCTCCTGTGTCGCAGAACCTCCTGAAGCGCTCTTCCCAGCAGGGGTCTCGTCTGCACAGGCTGACGAACTTGCCCACACGATCTATGGTCTCATGGCTCACGTGGTGCTCTATCTGGCAGGCGTCCCTCTCTGCCACTTCTTTCTCCACGCCCAGGATCTTCAGGAAGCCCGCGATGGCGTCGTGCTTCTTCTCAAGATCTTTGGCAAGCCTTATGCCTGAAGGAGTCAGGATCGCTCCAGCGTAGGTCTCATAATCCAGGAGGCCTTCTCGCTGCAGCTTCTGCAGCATCTCTGTGACTGATGAGGGCCTGATCTTCATCTTGGCGGCGATCCTTCCAGTCATGGCGCGCCCGTCTGTGGCCTCGAGGGCGTATATGACTTCGATGTACTCTTCCAGTGTCTTTTGCCTCATCACAGATCACCTCTTAAGCAGATCTCGCTATCAGGCACGTCAGGTTTAACCATGCTTAAGCGCACCTCTGGACATATGGTTAAGGGACTGAAGATCAGGGTGGTTATGGAGAACTCCGCATCCATGGACGACTCCAGAATCTGGGCCCAACACGGGCTGTGCCTTTTCCTGGAGGCTGACCTGGGTGGGGAGTGCATGAGTATCCTCTCTGACACCGGCGCCTCTCCAGAGCTGACGCTGCACAACGCGGACCTTCTGAACCTCGATTTTAGAGAGCTTGACCTGATCTTCCTCAGCCACGGACACTACGATCACACCGGTGGCCTGATAGGCGTGCTGAGGCGCGTGAACAGGCGCATTCCCGTCCTGGCACATCCTGAGATCTTCTCCCCCAAGCTCAAGTCCAGGCCCTTCTTGAAGTTCATAGGCCCTTCATTCAGCCAGGCGGAAGCTGAGGGTGCAGGAGCGGTCATGCTCTATTCCAGGAGCCCGGTGGTATTGGCCCCTGGGCTTTTGACCACTGGTGAGGTGAGACGCAGCGAGCACTTTGAGGGAGCTGAAGGCTTCCTGACGATCAAAGACGGCATCTATTCTGAGGATGCCATTCCAGACGACCAGTCCATCGTGGCGAACATTGAAGGCAAGGGGCTGGCAGTTATCGCAGGATGCGCCCACGCAGGAATTATCAACACCATCAGGCGCGCCCAGGAGATCACTGGAGTCGAGGAGCTGTATGCAGTGATAGGAGGCTTTCACCTCAGGAACGCAGGTGAGGAGCGCATCGCCTCCACGACTGAGGCGCTTCTGGCCCTCGACCCTGAGATCGTCAGGCCAGGACACTGCACTGGAACGAGAGCCATATGCCGCTTGATGGAAGCTCTGGGCGACCGATGCTGGCCAATGGCCTCTGGAGACTCCATAGAGCTTTAATCTCTAAATTAGCTCGACAGCATCTCCTGCTCCTCTTCATCGACTTTGGCCAGGACCACGTCGGGACGGCCTGCTAAGACCAGCTTTCCGTTTCTCATGAGCATTGTGCTGTCGCAGACGTTCTTGACGAAGTCCATGTCGTGGGAGACTATGATGAAGGTCTCGCCCAGCTCTTTTCGGACGTTGAGTATAGATCTGGTGACTTCTATCTTGGTTATGGTGTCCATCGTGCCTGTGGGCTCGTCCAGGATCACAATGCTCGGTTCCTTGATCAGCACCTGAGCCATGGCGACCCTGTGCCTCTCGCCTTCTGATAGCTCGTCTGGCATCTTGGAGAGGAATGAAGCTGCCTGATCCTCTGTGAACCCAACGGTCTCCAGAGTATGGATGGCCTTCCTCTCAGCAAGCTCGAACGGCAGAGCAAGTCCAATGGCCTCTGTCAGGTTCTCAAGAACCGTCCTTGATGGGTACAGAGTATACTCCTGGTGGAGCACTCCTATGTATTTCGTGGCCCGGCCCCTGCCTTCAGCACCCAGCTGGGACATGTCGACCCAGTCGTCGCCCACTCGGATGTAGACGTTTCCATCTGTTGGCGTGATGATTCCGCTTATCATCTTTGAGAGAGTGGTCTTTCCTCCGCCTGATACCCCCACCAGTCCGAAGATCTCGCCTTCCTTTACCTCGAAGCTGACGTCGTCTACAGCCTTTACCACGCCCCTGTCTATGCTTATGTAGCGCTTGGATAGGCTGTTGACCTTGATTATGGGCTCTCCCACCTCCACGTTCTCTCGCTTTCCCAGGTCTCCTGCCAGGGCTATGAATTCAGCAGCCACGTCTTTTGGAACGCCGATAGACTTTATCTGGCCCTGGTCGAGCAGTATGGCCTTGTCAGCCAGGTCCACCATCACGTCTTCCCAGTGGCTGGTGATGATCAGCGTCATCTTGAAGCTCTTTACAGCCTGCCTGATAGATTCGTGCACGAGCTTTGCAGTTGCAGGGTCCAGAGTTCCCGTGGGCTCATCCGCCAGAAGGATCATGGGAGACTTGGCCAGCTGCCTTGCCAGAACCACGCGCTGCTTCTCGCCGCCTGAGAGCTCTCTTGCAACGTGCATCATCCTGTGAGAGAGGTTTACCTCCTCCAGGAGATCTGCAGCCCTGTGGACGCTCATAGAGCCGCCTGAAGACTCTTCGACCGCCCTCATCACGTTTACTATGACGCGCTCGTCGCCATAGAGGGCAAAGGTCCTCTGGAGCATTATCGCGATCCTCTTAACCACATCTCTCCTAAGGGGATCGTTCATGTCCAGGGCCGCGAAGTCAACGTCAAACCTCTCTAAAGTGCCGCCGCATTTGCACCTCTCGTCCATGCGGCTTGGCGGCTCGACGCCCCCGCACGCCGCACACCTGGCTACATGATAGATCACGCTTCCGCTTATATCAGAGAAGGATTCCACGCCCCTTAAGACGTGCATGAGAACGCTCTTTCCTGAGCCGCTGCGCCCCAGAATCCCGACTGATTCGCCTTCTTCTATGACCAGGTTGATGTTCTTCAGTGCAAAAGCCTCGCCGAAACGAACTGTAAGATCCCGAACTTCAATAAAAGGTGCCAAACTACCATACCTCGCAGGTTGAGTGCAGTGCAGCATTCATCGTCATTGAACGCCTCTGTGCCTTTTGAGAACAATTGTACTCATATGGGACGTTATATTTAACTTTTTCTAGGTGCTGCATTTCTCACGCCTCATTTTGGGGATGCGGTATTCTGTGTATATCCTCAGCAGCTGGCGCTGTGCAGAAGGTATGCACACGGAGTCTGTGTGCATATGTCTGACAGTGCCTGGGGCTCA
>CAZXDN010000067.1:0-9046 GCA_964639235.1 uncultured Methanotrichaceae archaeon
ATTTGGCTGATGCCTTGGAGATTAACCCATATAACTATTTTAGCCCAATCACAGACATTGAAAGGCCTGGCGCCAAATGAAATCTACCATCCCTTATGGGTCTGGTAGGATATCATGATTTATTTGATGTCCTTTTTGTGACGATCTTGTTTGTTATCGCCCTAGCTAGCGAATATGGCACGATCAAGATGATGATGGCAATTGCAATCGCCCCAGTGATACGGACCTGACCAAAGATGAGGTATTGAGCGATCATGTCTAAGACGATTGCAATAATGATCGTCTTAGATAGAGATTTTGAAAGGCTGACAAGTTTGGCCCTGCGGTTCTCGCGATTAACAATCAGGTCAAAGATAAACGGCGGTTCACCGGCCTTTGCATCCCTTAATCCATCACGAGCCCCCAGCATCAAACCTACAAGTGGTTGAAAGACAAATCGAAGGCTCATTGGTCCGGCAACACGTGCAATAATCCCCTCAGCGAGGCTGTTTGGTAGCGATATGTGCTTCTCCTCCCTTAATTCGATCGATACTATAAGCATCACAGCTATATGATTCTAGCTGAAGAGCGTCCGAAAGATATAGCGCTCTACTCTTTTTCTCCTATTTGCGAGTGATTTTAATATTGTGATAGCCGAAGATATCTAAAATTGAGACGCTGAAGATGGGGGCAGAGTGTTTTGGACGATTGGAAGATTAAGATCTCAGTGCTTTGGCTCTTTGCGTCAGTTGCCTTTTTGGCTCACCAGATATTGTTGCTTATGGAGCCGGGCATAATAGCGCAGCTGATGGCAGGGCAGGCAGAAGGCCAGAAGATAGGACCTGAGCTCATACTGTTCTTTGCAATCTTAATGCTGGTTCCATTGGTGATGGCTTTCCTGTCACTGATCTTGAAGGATTCGATGAATCACCGGGCAAACATCGTTGTTGGCGCAGCCTTTGCTCTCCTTTGGCTCTCTGGCGCAGTTGAAGCGGCGCTTTCTGCATATTGGGGCGGGGCACTAATGACGTTTTCAGCGGTCGTAGCTTCGGTGCTGGTTGTCTGGCATGCATGGAAGAAGCACATATAAAGCATCGACGAACTCTCAAATTCGCGCCTGAAAAAGCAGCCTGCTGCAAAAGTTGAGTGCATTCACGAGAGCCGGGCCAGACTGAAGGGCTACATTCCTACCAAAACTATTTCGCATCGTAATGCCAATTACTCCCTGAGGAGTGATTTAGATGGCTGAAAAAAGAGTCTATTCCGTTTCAGGCTTGAACCTGAGAGACCTTGCAGACACGATAAAGACCTGGTTTAGAGCACACGATTTTGATTCACAGGTGCTGAGTGCCGTCGAAGGGGGCCTAATTGTCCAGGCGCGCCAGCCTGAGACCTGGCGCACATTGCTCGGACTGTCGAGCGCGCTCAACGTGACCCTGATCCCAAGAGGCCGCGACCTGGTGGTGGAGATGGACGCTGCCAAATGGGAGGAGAAGCTGGCGGTGGGGGCTGTCGGCCTCATCATTCATCCGCTCCTCATCACTGCAGCTTACGGCGCCTGGAAGCAGAGCAGGCTTCCTGAGGAGATCTTCAAGCTCATAGACAGACACCTGTCGAGCAGGGGCGAGCTGATCAGACCTCCCGCGCAGTCGACGACAGTTAGCGATACCGCTTCTGCATCTGCATCGACATCGGGCACAGCGGCCCCATCAATCCCGCTCTCTGCCCCGCAGTACGATGAGACCATCTGCCCGACCTGCAAGAGGACTTCCGGGCCAGAGGCCAAGTTCTGCGAGAGCTGCGGCTCGCCGATGCAGCCCAAGCCCAGATCGGTTCCAGTGCGCATAGAGTGATACGAGCTGAATCGAGATCGAAAGGTTGATTGTGGATAGCGCCCAAATCGCTTAGTGCATGACCCGATTTGGGCGCAGATGGGAGGATAAAAGCCGTGATATTAGAGGTCCTGATAATACTCCTGTTGATACTTGCAAACGGCATCCTCTCCATGTCTGAGATAGCCATAGTCTCTGCCCGCAAGCTCAGGCTCCAGCAAAAGGCTGGGGAAGGAGATTCTGGAGCACAGGCAGCGTTAGGCCTGGCCAACTCGCCAAACAGGTTTTTATCAACTGTTCAGGTAGGGATTACTCTCATAGGAACTCTGGCAGGAGCATTTGGCGGGGCCACTCTGGCTGACGAGCTGAACTTGAGGCTTCAGGCAGTGCCCGAAGTTGCGCCGTACAGCAGCGCTCTGAGCATCGCCTTCGTGGTGCTGGCGATAACTTACCTGACCCTAATCTTAGGTGAGCTGGTGCCGAAGAGAGTGGCTTTGAGCGATCCTGAGAGAATTGCGTATCTCACTGCGAGGCCGATGAACTCTCTCTCGTTGGTCATGGCACCAGTGGTCTTCATCCTCAGCGCCTCAACCGAGATCGTAATTCGGGCGCTTGGGATAAAGCCATATGTTGAACCTCCGGTGACTGAGGAGGAGATAAGGGTGCTCATAGACCAGGGCACACACGCCGGGGTCTTCGAGGAGGAGGAGCAAGACATCGTCGAGAGGGTCTTTCGCCTCGGAGACAGGAGGGTCGATGCGCTGATGACTCCAAGGGCAGATGTCGTCTGGCTCGACGTGAGCGACTCAGCAGAGGAGGTCAGGAGTAAGATCAAAGACAACGCTTACTCTCTTTTTCCGGTCTGCAAGGGAAGCTTGGATAACGTCCTGGGCGTAGTGCAGGCCAAAGACCTACTTGCCTGCAATCTGAAGGATAAGGGCCTGGATCTGAAGTCTTCTCTCCTGCCGCCTTTGTTCGTGCCTGAGAGCATGAGGGCTTTGAAGGTGCTTGAGAGGTTCAAGCAGACTGGAGTTCATCTTGCCATAATTGTCGACGAGTACGGGGGAGTCCAGGGCCTGGTGACCCTGACCGACCTTCTTGAAGCCATAGTTGGAGACATTCCCCACATCGACGAGCTTGGAGAGCCTGAGAAGGTGCAGCGCGAGGACGGCTCCTGGCTCATGGACGGAATGCTTCCCATTGACGAGTTCAAGGATACTTTTGGTCTGGACCGCATGCCTGAGGAGGAGAACGGCCTGTATCAGACCATAGGCGGCTTTGTGATGATGTGCCTGGAGAGGATTCCCACAGTTGGCGATCGCTTTGAGTGGGGGGGCCTCAAAATCGAGGTTGTGGACATGGACGACAATCGCGTGGACAAGCTCCTGGTCACACCTACGGGCGCAGTTCCGAGCAGAGGTTCAGGCCAGAAGTTAGAAAAATAATTTGTTATGACCCCCATAATTGCAGTTTTATCGATAGCTTTGCCAGTGATGATGGAGTTGCCTTCATCCGGGTTTACACTGTCCAGAGACATTAAGCAGATCATATATTTTTAAAATCTCCAAGATATTTTTGAGGCAGTAGTCATGAATAATCCAGATCATGCCCGTATACCAGGCAAAATCGTTCCGATATCTCATTAAACTGTTTTCCATTAGCTTTATATCTTTTCAAAAAGATTAGTTTGCCAAGGCAGTTATCGTTTTGCAGGAGTGGTAATATATGGGAGTGACTCTGGAAGAATATAAAAGGCTATTTCGCGAGGCGCACGTAGAGGACCAGATGAAGCTCTTCAGGCTTCACCTGATCATATACCTGGTTGTGAACGCCATCTGGGTTGCGCTCAACTACATGTATGTCCTGCCGCAGTACAGATGGTTGATGTATTATCCCATTGTTGGCTGGGGATTGCTGGTGGTGGTTCACTACTGGTTCTATGTCAGGAATGCCGAGGGATTGTGCAAGCTCAAGGAGGAGATGGTCGAGGCCAGGATGGCCTGAACTCCAGGCTATCCATCCTTTTTCATGTGCCATTAGAGTTGCCAGAATCAGAGTTGCCAGATTGCAGATTACAATTGGAGTTATTTAGCCGTTAACCGTTTAATGCATCTGATATCAGATGACATCTGCATCTGGAAGATGCATAGGCTCTACATATGTATAGACTCCCACAACATTCATATATTTTCGAGTCACTATGTTTTATCTGCAAATTTTAACAAAGGTGAGCTTCAATGGCAGGCAATTTGGAAGAATATAAACGTTTGTTCAGAGAATCGCACGTGGAAGACCAGGAAAAGCTTTTTGGCCTCCACATAGTGATATATTCTGTGGTAAATATGTTCTGGGTGATGCTGAACATGACCATCGTGCCTCCCAGGTACAGGTGGCTCATGTTCTATCCAATAGTTGGCTGGGGACTGCTGATATTCGTCCACTGGTGGTTCTACGTGAGGAATGCCTACGGCCTGTGCAAGCTCAGGGAACAGAAGGCCTCTGCCAGGATGGCTGGAAGGTGAGGCATTGGCTTTAAAGCCGATAGCTTTGACCTGGGCATAGCCGTGAATTGCTATCGAACGGGCGAGTCAAATGAGAGCCTTGAGATGGACATAAATAAGTTGATCTTTGTTCGGGCATAAAATGTGGGGACATACGCGTGACGTATGTTCGATTCTCTTACGCATGAATTTGAGGCTTTCCTTTTTTGCGCTTTTTGTCTATTGCATCTGCTTTTATCGAAAAAATATATATCCGTTGGCTGCGATCAATGTACTGGTGGCAGGTGATATTATGGATTTTACACACGTAGAGGGAAAAGATAAGGGCAAGGTCACTTTGTATGCTCTGAGCACCTGCATCTGGTGCAAGAAGACGAAGGAGCTTCTGTCTGAGCTTGGAGTGGGGTACGACTACATCTACGTGGATCTGGTAGATAAGGCAGACCGGCCCAAGGTTCTGGACGAGGTGATGAAATACAACCCTGATCGGTCTTTTCCCACTCTGGTCATAGGAGACAAGGGCATAGTGGGCTTCAGAGAAAAAGAGATCAGGGAGGCACTTGGCAAATGAGCTATGTCTCAGACGAAGATGTCGAGAAGCTGTACTCCAGGCTGGAGGGAGATGCCAGGCAGGGGGGCTACATCCTCAATCCCGACGCCAAATTTACAAAGGACCTGGTCAGGGGGCTGCTGGAAAACGAGAGAAGGTACGGCTACAGGTGCTGTCCTTGCAGGCTCTCAGCTGAGAACAGGCAGGAGGACCTGGACATCATCTGCCCCTGCAACTACAGGGATGCAGACCTGAACGACTACGGAGCTTGCTACTGCGCTCTGTACGTCTCAGACGACGTTATCAAGGGCAAGAAGGAATTAGGGCCAGTTCCTGAGAGAAGGCCTGCGCCTGAGGAGAGGGCAAAGCCAAAGTCGCCCCAGGTCTCGGTCTCAGGCCTTTCTCTTTCTGTTCCTGTGTGGAGGTGCTTGGTCTGCGGCTACCTCTGCGGAAGAGACGAGCCTCCAGGCATCTGCCCGATATGCAAAGCTGGCAAAGAGAGGTTCGAGAGGTTCATCTAGCAGAGCACTGGATCTGGCAGAGCACGGGATTGGCAGAGCACGGGATTGGCGGAGCACGGGATTGGCAGGGGCAAAAGCGATTTGCTTTTGCTCTTGGCAAAAGTCTGTGGCAATCACAGGGCCTGTATACGAGGTGCAGAGGATGCCTTATCGAATGATGAACTGGTGGGATTGGGGCCCTATGGGCTTCTTTCCTTTTATGGGAATTGGGATATTTTTCTTACCGCTGATACATATAGCCATAGCTTACCTGGTCTACAGGGATGCACAGAGCAGGGGACTAAACGGCCTCCTCTGGGCAGTTCTCACCATTCTGCCGATGGTGGGCCTGGTCTTCCTCGTGATCTATCTGGTCGTGAGGGAGCAGAGCTCCTCTCCTGTAATGGCCAGCAAGAGCGCTTCTAATATGGAAAAGACAGCTGAGGATATCTTGGCTGAGAGATACGCCAGAGGAGAGATCTCCAGGGACGATTACTTCAAGATGAAGGAGGACATAACTTCCTCAAAGAAGGAATGAAATGGATATGGGCAGGAGCAAGAGCGCCGAGATAAAGGTTAGCGGCATGGTCTGCGCCATGTGTGCCTCGGCGATAGAGAAGTCGCTGAAGGCAAGAGAGGGTGTCCTTGATGCCAACATCAACCTGGCGACTGAAGCGGCGTACGTCGACTACGACCCTGATGTGCTTGGAATATCCGACCTGGAGGCTGCCATAAGGGATGCTGGATACCAGGTGGTGGATGAGCGCGCGGTGCTCAAAGTCGGAGGGATGGTCTGCGCAATGTGCGTCGGCTCGGTTGAGTCTGCCTTAAAGAAGCTCGATGGCGTGGTGGATGCAAGAGTAAACCTGGCAGCAGAGAAGGCCTACGTTGCCTACAACCCCAGGATGACGGGCATCGATGAGATGAGGAGGGCGATAGAGGGCGCAGGCTACCAGTACCTGGGAATAGAAGGAGAGAGCGATGCCTCTGACCTTGAGAGGGAGGCCAGGGAAAAAGACCTCTCTGACAAGAAGAGAAAGATAGCAGTCGGTCTTGCAGCAAGCATTGTGCTGATGGCTTTGATGTATCTGCCCATCCACCAGATAGGGCCGTTTCACTTCCTGATGGATGTCCCAATGGGCCTCCTGATGCTCATATTATCTCTTCCTGTGTTCGTCTACGTCAGCGCCCCCATATTTCGAGCCGCCTGGAGGGCTCTGAAGAACAGGAACCTTAACATGGACGTCATGTACGGCATGGGCATAGGCGTGGCTTACGTCTCAAGCATCATGGGCACCTTTGGGATAATTCTCACTCCTGACTTCATGTTCTATGAGACTGCGGTGATGCTGGCGTCTTTTCTGACGCTTGGCAGATACCTGGAGGCCAGGGCCAAGGGCAGGACCTCTGAAGCCATAAAGAAGCTCATGGGGCTCCAGCCCAAGGTCGCCACGCTGGTTAAAGACGGGTCTGAGATAGAGGTGCCTGTAGACTCAGTCCTGGTTGGAGACGTCTTGGTTGTTAAGCCCGGCGAGAAGGTTCCAGTAGATGGCACGGTGTCTTCTGGCCAGAGCTATGTTGACGAGTCGATGATCACAGGCGAGCCCATCCCGGTCTTGAAGGAGGCGGGGATGAACGTTGTGGGGGGCACACTCAACAAGAACGGCGCACTCAGGGTCCAGGCGACCAAAGTTGGAAAGGACACTGCTCTTGCCCAGATCATATCCCTGGTTGAGCAGGCTCAGGGATCCAGGCCTCCAATTCAGAGGATAGCAGACAGGGCGGTGAGCTACTTCATACCGACAGTGCTCTCCATTGCAGCTGTCTCTTTCCTTTACTGGTACTTCGTGGCTGGAAACACGCTACTGTTCTCGCTGACAGCACTCATCTCAGTTCTGGTGGTCGCATGTCCCTGCGCTCTTGGCCTGGCCACACCCACAGCTGTCACTGTTGGAATTGGAAGGGGCGCAGAGCTTGGTGTTCTGATCAAGAACGGAGAGGCTCTGGAGGTCTCTGACAGGCTCAGTGCAGTCGTCTTCGACAAGACCGGGACGCTAACTGTTGGAAGGCCTGAAGTCACAGACCTGAAGGTATATGGCCTGGATGAGAGAGAGGTTTTGAGACTTGCCGCCAGCGTCGAGAACGACTCTGAGCATCCTCTGGCAGAGGCCGTCGTGAGGAGGGCGAAGGCCGATGGATTGAGCCTCGAAGATGCTGCAAACTTTAATGCCATTGCAGGAAAGGGCGTCTCAGCCTCGATAGGCAGAAGAGAGGTTCTAGTCGGCAACAGGGCGATGTTCTTTGAAAAGAATATCGAGGTTCCAGTAGAGATATCTTCAGATCTGGATCTCCTTCAGTCCCAGGCCAAGACCGTGGTCCTGGTTGGAATAGATGGCAGAGCATCAGGCCTGATAGCAATATCAGATAAGCTGAAGGCAACAGCAGGCCCTGCAGTCTCTGAGCTGAAGAGGATGGGCCTGAGCGTGGTCATGATCACAGGCGACAACTCCAGGTCAGCCAGGGCTGTAGCAGACCAGATTGGCATAGACACAGTCTTTGCAGAGGTGCTTCCTGAGGAGAAGGCCTTTCAGGTAAAGAAGCTCCAGGACGAAGGCAAGGTCGTGGCATTTGTTGGCGACGGGATCAACGATGCCCCTGCTCTAGCACAGTCTGATGCTGGAATTGCCATTGGAAGCGGGACTGACGTGGCCATAGAGACTGGAGATATAGTGCTCATCAGAGACGACCTCCTGGACGCTGTAGCTGCAGTCCAGCTCAGCCGCAAAGTCATGTCCAGGATCAAGCAGAACATCTTCTGGGCGTTCGCCTACAACGCAGCACTCATACCTTTAGCTGCAGGAGCGCTCTATCCCTTCTTCGGCATAACTTTCAGGCCTGAGCTTGCGGGACTGGCAATGGCTATGAGCTCTGTGACAGTGGTCACTCTATCTCTCATGCTGAAGAGGTATGTGCCGCCTGCTAAGGCTATAGGCCGAAAGGAGGCTCTGGCCGCAGGCACTGTCTGAAGGATGACTTGATGCGAGAAAGCTTTCGGCTCTATGTCAATTTTTCCACTGTATTTAAGATCTTGACCTTTGCTAGCTCAAACTTCTGAATATTGGTTACTCTGTTTACATCACTATTTAATCCTTAAATCAGGTGAGCCTCGCGAAAACAGCCTAATTAATGGATGTGCCATCCCGGAACTTTCTAATATTTCTGATAAAAGGTCCCGCAAAGTTTAATACAGATACATTGGAAAATATATATTGCTTCCCAATATCTCAGCCGCCTGGCTGTTAAGACGGCATTGGGCATCAGAGCAGATCTCGTGTCGTCTCTTATCGGGCAATTGGCAGCTTAACGCCACAGATCTCAGTGGACGCTATCTGCCTCTGAGCTGGGAAGTGTTAGGGAAAGTGAGGAATTAGGAGGTAAGGACGAAATGGCAGGAGAAAGAAAGAGGTCTACTTCAGGTGGATCCGGAAGCTCCGGATCTGGCAGCAGCGGAACCGGTGAGTCCAGCAGCGGAATGGGCGGATCAAGCGGAGGAATGGGTGGAACCAGCACTGGAATGGGCGGATCATCAGGAAGCAGCTCAGGTGAGAGCAGCAGGAGAAGGAGCCAGTCTGGATCGAGCCAATCCGGTTCAAGTCAATCCGGTTCAAGTCAATCCGGTTCAAG
>CAZXDN010000067.1:9146-11656 GCA_964639235.1 uncultured Methanotrichaceae archaeon
CAATCCGGTTCAAGTCAATCCGGTTCAAGTCAATCCGGTTCAAGCCAATCTGGTTCTGGCAGCAGCGGGTCTTCTTAGATGTAAGCTTTGGGTAAAGGAGCTAGATCCTTTACCCAAGTTTTGGAGGTGTACATGGCTCAATATGGACAGGGAAGAAGCAGCTATGGATCTACTGGGTCCAGATCAAGTCAAAGCTATGGCTCAAGAAGCAGTCAAGGATACAGTTCTGGCACAGGCAGAGTTCCGACATTCAGCTCAGGTGGCAGCCAGAGCTATGGGTCAAGCGGAATGGTAAGCCAGGGTTATGGATCATCCGGCAGCAGGTTTAGCGGAAGAAGCAGGAGTCCAGGGAGCGGGACAAGCCAGGGCTACCGCCAGGGAACAGAGGAGTTCCAGAGGATAGAGCAAAGAGACCGCGACTTTTTCGCACGCACAGGACAGAGCTACTACAATCAGCCTCAGTTCAGGGCTGGCGGCGGAAGAGGAAGCGAGAGAGACTGGGAGAGGCAGCGCGGCAGCCAGGGATTTAGATCAGGTCAGAGCTTTGGGTCTGGGGGAAGTCAGGGCTTTGGCTCGAGAAGCAGCCAGGGCTATGGGTCTACCGGGTCCAGAGGAAGCCAGAGTTACAGCTCAGGAAGCAGCCAGAGCTATGGCGGCTCCAGAGAGAGCGCCAGCCGCAGGTATTAGCTGCTAATTTCTCAGTCACAGTGGAGCGATTCAAATGGCAGAGAAGAAACGATCTGACGAGGATAAGGATTCTGACAGGTCCACCAAGCCCTCTGGTGCAGGAAGCCAGATAGGAATGGGCGGAAGCGAGGGCCTTGGAGGAACTTACCTTCAGGGTCCTGGAAGCGCTACAGGCATGAGCGGAGCTAGCGAAGGCTACGAGAACATGCCTGAGAGGGGGACGAACGTCGGAGGCGCTGGCGCCAAGACCAGGAGATCTGGCGATCGTACATAGCTTAAGTGTCAGGTTTGCGTTTTTGGAGTTTGGAAAACCTGAGCAGTCTGTAAATTTAACGTTTAAAGGTGATGTTTGATGACCCACCACGAGGGCAAGATGAGCGAAAAAGATAAAGAAAGTTCGGAAAGAGTTCAGAAACAGAGAGCATTCGAAGAGGGGCGTGGCCACGATGTGACCAGCGCAACTAAGGCCACAGGTGCAGGCGGGCCTGAAGCTGGCATCGAGTTCAAGGAGAAAGGCGAAGGGCCTCACACTATGCAGACCGAGAGCCCGACTACAAGGCAGGTCTCCAAAGGGGGCATGGGCATGGCCGGCAGTCAGGGAACTGAAGGCACAGTCACAAGAGGCCAGGGCTCACAGAGAGGCTCCCGGAGGGAAGAACGCCAGGATTAAGCCAGTTTGAGAGCTGGCAAAGTATCAGATGCCCAGATCTGTGCTCAGACTGGGCTGCAATTTTTGAAGAAGGTATGTGAATGCCTGTAGACCCGGTATGCGGAAAAGAGATAACTGACCTCAGAGATGCCCCCAAGACTGAGTACAAGGGAAAGCTCTACTACTTCGAGTCTTCCGACTGCAAGAGGGCATTTGAGGACGATCCGAGGAGGTATACATCTGACGAGTAGAGGCGAGGGCTCCAAGTCCGTCAAGTACAGGGACGCTGAGGCTCTGGATAAGGCTGCAGAAGGCCTGGACCTGAATCCGGCTGAGCAGCAGAAGGGCAGAGGCAGAGAGGGCCAGTCGGGAGTGGCAAGAGGGTACGAAGGAGATACTGTAGGCAGGTAGGGGATGCCTGCCGCCCTCAGTCAACGTCTTGGCCCCATACAAACGAAGCTCACGCTCCCAGGCAGATCTTCAGCGTCAGTTGCTCTTCTGTGTTGATTACAAATATCGCAGCAATGGCACATGCTGTGTTTTCGTTGCCTCTGATCCATATGCTGGAGAACAGAATTGCCAAAGAGCGCCGGGCTGAGCTCTCCAGGCAATGCCTGAGCCGGAGAGTTGGCGATATCAAGACTCGTGAAGATAATTATGCGTGAAGATAATTATGCCAAATCCTGCCAGATAAATTTAAGTTGTTCGAGGACAATATATGCTCGGAGGATTTCATGCCAAATCATCTCTTCACAGTTATACTTCTCTTGTACCTCTGCGCCATAGCGGCGGGACAGGAGTGGCAGGACTACGCACAGGACTGGCTCAATGGGGACTACTACGGAAGCCCGTATTATATTGATGGAAATACATACTACAGCTATACGCCTATTGGATTTACAGATCCGGTGTTCAGTCCATACGGGTATGTCAATTACACGTATCCCTACTTCAGCGATGACATCTTTACTTATGGCCTCAGCCCTTACTCTGGGTACAGCTCACCCAGATACAGATCGGATCTCTGGTGGCAGACCCAGAACCCGCAGACTGCTGCTCAGAACCAGCCTAACTGGACACAGACGATTAATATTGCCAGGTCTCAGTCGTCATCGCTCAGGGTTTACAGAAATGGCCAGTGGGTTGCTCCATAATCCTTTTATCTCTTTTCTCT
>CAZXDN010000067.1:11756-15400 GCA_964639235.1 uncultured Methanotrichaceae archaeon
AAAAAAGAGCATCAGGAGTTGGGAGATAACAGTGCCTGAGAAAAGATAACGGGCCAGAGGCTCTCCTTCCCCCGGCCTCTCGCCTGAGCCAATCAGGACTTTCGCCTGAGCTGGCCCTGGCACAGAGCTGTATGTCAAATATGCCGCGTGCGAGACGCGCTGTATGCCGGAATGGCAACTGCCTCAGATATCAGACCTGGAAGGGCTCTTGAACCTCTGCCAGTACTTGTACATCAGAGAGATGGCATCGGCGCACTGCTCAGGAGTGGAAAACACTGGAATTCCAGCCTTCTCCATCTTTATCACACCGTCTAATGCGAACTCCTTTCCGGCCACGCAGGCCATTATGGGCTTGCCCTTGTAGTCTATAGTGCTCAAAGGCTCGACATAGCTTCCCAGGATCTCTGCCTGGAGGACCACTATGAAGCTTCCGACGTCTGTTGAGTCCACGCCGATCTCAATTGTCTTCCTGACGGTCTCGGCATCCTGGCTGAAGGTGTAGTCCACCGGGTTTAAGCCTCCCACGTACTCAGGCAGGAGCTTCATCAGCCTCTTCTTGAGTTCGGGCTCGAGGTCTGAGAGCCTCATGCTGTTGTCAGTGACAGCGTCTGCGGCAATAACGCCCAGCGAGCCCGCATATGTGATTATGAAGACGCCCTCTTTCTTTGGCAGGGGCTGCTTGGAGACGGCTCTGGCGATGCTGAACATGTGCTCGTAGTCCCTGGCACGGATGATGCCCGCCTGGCGCAGGACGCCGTTGAAGACAGAGTCGTTTCCGGCAAGCGAGGCCGTGTGAGATGAGACCGCCTTCTTTCCTGCCTCAGTCCTGCCGGACTTGAGCGCAATGACTGGCTTCTTCCTTGCAACCTCTTTTGCCACATCCACGAACCTCCTTGCGCCCTTGACGGACTCCAGGTACATGCTTATGACATCGACGTTAGGGTCTTCGCTTACCGCCTCAAGGATGTCGGTCTCGTTTATGTCGAGCTTGTTGCCAATCGTGGCCACGATGCCGAAGTCCATGATGTGGCGCAGCCCCCAGAGCATTCCCGCAGCGCAGACTCCTGCCTGGGATATGAGCCCGATATTTCCCTTTCCAAGCTCGTCCACAACTCCAATTGACTGGACCATCTGGGAGTGGGTGTTGATGACTCCTGAGCAGTTGGGCCCAAGAAGCCTTGCGCCATATGGAGCTGCGATCTCGAGCATCTGTGTCTCGATCTTCTTTCCGCCCTCTCCCATCTCTGCAAAGCCTGCCGACTCTACCACGACGTACTTGACCCCGCAGTCGCAGCACTCCTTGACGATCTCTGGGGTGGTGGTTGCGCTGACGAGGACGATGGCCACGTCTATCGGCTCTTTAACGTCGCTTATCCTGGGGTAAGTCTTGATGCCCTGGACCTCTTTTGCCTTGGGGTTGATGGGGTAGAGCTTGCCCTGGAAGTTGTGGTTGACCAGGTTGCTAAATACGTTCCATCCGAGCTTTCCCTTTGTGCCTGAGGCGCCGATGACAGCTATGCTCTTGGGATAGAACAGGTCATGCAGGTCCTGCTTTGAAGCTCCCTTGGGAAGAGGAGGCCTCTGGCCGAGAATAATTCTCGCATCCACGACGCTGTAGCCATCAGGATAAAGGAATACGGGATTTAAATCCATCTCCATGATCTCAGGGTTTTCCATGACCATGTCCGAGATCTTCAAGAGCAAGCTCTCCAGGGCCGGGATATCTGCCGACTTGCCGCGGTAGCCCTTGAGAAGAGCGTAGCCCTTGATCTCCTCTATCATGTCTTTGGCATCGAACTTCGAGATGGGAATGGACCTGAAAGAGACGTCTTTGAGGACCTCTACGAATACTCCGCCAAGGCCAAACATCAGCACAGGCCCGAATGTGGGGTCCCAGGCAACTCCGACTATAGCCTCGATTCCAGGGTCTGCCATCCTCTGAACCGATACTCCAAGAACGTTCTTTCCCTTAAATGAATTCTTGATCTGCCTGTAAGCATCTCTGACCTCATCGTCTGACCGCAGGCCAAGCAAGACTCCGCCTGCATCAGACTTGTGTACGACTTCTGGGGAGATTACCTTGAGGACTACTGGATACCCTATCGATCTGCTGACAGCAACTGCCTCCTCCTCTGAGCTGGCCAGAGAAGAGCCTGTAGTCGGTACACCGGAACCTTCCAGAGCAGCTTTGCACTCGTGCTCCATGAGGTAGGTTCTACCTTCACCAAGCGCTCGACCTATAATATCTCTAATGTTCATTTGAATCCCCGATCAGATCTGCCTTTTTTTGCAAACGATCTATTTTAAGAGGATGCGGGCTCTCGCTGTCTCCTGAAAGGGAGAGCAGCAAGATGTCTGCACGACATGACTGGCATTTTCTGAAGAGTATATATTCGTGACGATTGGGCATCTCGCTCTGGGCGAAAAGGCAGTCTATACTTACAATATTCCAAGACAGAGCGATGCACTTATCTTCAATCAAGTCGCTTATTTTCGTATGAGCAACGATGTTGTTGAGGTCATCCTGGAGAAGGAGCCAAAAGTCAAAAACCCGATATTGATAGAGGGTTTTCCAGGAATTGGCCTGGTAGGCAACATAGCCAGCCAGTACCTTGTCCAGGAGCTCTCCATGGACTACCTCGGAGCCATGAACTCCAGGTTTTTCCCGCCGCTAGCCGTCCTCTTGGGAGGTGTGGTCAACATGCCTGTCAGGATCTACGAGAAGGAGGAGATGAATCTCATAGTCATAGCAGCAGACATCCCCATCCATCCCCTGGCGTCTTACGAGGTGGGAAAGGAGCTAGTCACCTGGGCTGAGTCCATAAAGGTAAAAGAGCTGGTCTGCCTGGCGGGCATAACTGTGATGGCTGACCAGCACAGGGTCTTTGGAGCTGTGAGCATGCAAAGCTTGCTTGAGAGGATCAAGGACAAGGCCGAGATCTTCGAGCTTGGGACCATAACTGGAATATCTGGAAGCATAATGAACGAGTGCAGGTCAAAGAACATTCCAGCGATCTGTCTATTAGGCGAGACTGCAAGCGCGGCTCCAGACCCCAGGGCGGCTGTTGCAACTCTTGACACTTTGAACAAGATGTACAACCTGGGAGTGGACACTGCAAAGCTTGGAGAGAAGGCCTCAGAGATCGAGACCCAGATGCAGCAGCTGGCCGAGCAGGTAAAGACTGCCACGCCTGCAGAACTTCCCAAAGAGTTCCCGATGTACGGGTGACCTTCAGATGATATACACAGCTTTGACCGGGATATCCAGGCGCACGATGAAGGACCTCATGACCACCAGGATGAGGACGCTGGAGCTTAGAAGCCCGAACAACTTCCTGGCAATTCTGGGATCTGGCCCTGGAGACAGGATATTTCTGACTGAGGCCAGCGCCCAGGACATAGTTTCAGGAACAAGCGGCCTGATCGCCAAGATCAATGGGACTGAGATCATAACTTATAGGACAGTACAGTCCAGCGAGGACTATTACGAGGAGAGAGAGGCACAGGCTGCCAGGGCCCAGATACAGCTGGTAGGAATTGGCCGCGTTAGAAGAGCGGAGGTGCCATCAGCCGGATCTGCCCTCAAGCTCGATGTGGACGAGGTCAGGTACTGCGACGCACGGTGACTGCGAGCCTGGCAGGCC
>CAZXDN010000068.1:0-15318 GCA_964639235.1 uncultured Methanotrichaceae archaeon
CTGGGAAAAGAATTTTATCTTCACTTAGCCCTGAGCAAGCTATGTCTAAAAAGTTATTGGTTCCACTAACTTGGGTCACACACTACAGGTATTTATCTTGCTGCAGCTTTATTCGAGCGTTCAGAGGATTGCGTGCAGCAAAAACGCGATAATTATGCGGCATTGTGTTAACAGTCCTATATGCAGGCTCTGATAAACCCTAAAGGAAAAGATCCTGTGAGACATGTTTGAAGAACTCGAAAAAATAAACGCGCGTCCAAGGCCGTTTGAGTTCTATACAGCAGGCGACCTGTGGACAGATGAGCACACGTCGCAGCAGATGCTCTCTTTCCACCTGAACGAGGAGATCGACGTCTCATCCCGCAAGGCGGCGTTTATCGACAGATCGGTTGAGTGGATCGCCTCTTATTTCAATATGGCAGAAGGCACAAAGGTTGCAGACTTCGGTTGTGGCCCAGGATTGTATGCGATTAGGCTTGCTCAAAAGCGGATGGAAGTTACAGGGATAGACTTCTCCAGCAGATCTATTCGATATGCTCAGGAGGCAGCAGTTAAGAGAGGGCTGCATATCCACTATGTAAATCAAAATTACCTGGACTTTGAAACAGACGACCGCTTTCACCTTATTCTGATGATTATGTGCGATTTCTGCGCCTTAAGTCCTGACCAGAGGAGAGAGATGCTTGCAAAGTTCCACAAGTTCCTGGAACCTGGAGGCCTCGTCTTGCTCGATGTATATTCGCTAAATGCTTTTGAGCAGAGGGAAGAAACCGCAACCTATGAAGCAAACATGCTCAGTGGCTTCTGGTCCCCGAATGAGTATTACGGATTCCTAAATGTTTTCAAATATCAGAGAGAAAAATTGGTTCTCGATAAGTATACGGTTGTTGAGGCAGGTCGCACTCGGACTGTCTATAACTGGCTGCAGTACTTCAGCCCTGAGTCGTTAGATGTGGAGCTTAGAGAATCCGGATTTGCAATTGCCGAGAAGTTCTCAGACGTTGCAGGCTCGCTTTACGACCCTGATTCAAAGGAATTTGCGATAGTTGCAAGGAAATTATAAAAGGCTATTGTGCTTCCTGAACGGCGCCAGCATAACCGGTATCCCTGAGTGCCTGACCACTTCCTCTGCCACGCTTCCCAGGAGGAACTTGGCGATGCCTGTGCGCCCGATCTTCCCCAAGACCAGGAGATCTGCTCCAATCTCCCTGGAATATCTGATCAGCTCCTCGCTTGGGTCTCCCCTGAGCATTGCCTTATCGCAAGGCACTCCCGCATCCTTTGATCTTCTCTTGACATATGCGAGGGCCTCTTCTCCTTCCTCGGTCATGGCGTTGAGCAAGCTCTCCTTAATTCCAGGCATTGTGGTGTAGCCGTGGATCTGGATTAGCCTTTGCATATCCACAACGTAGGTTGCAATGACTTTTCCTGACGATTGTCTGGCCAGGCCTATTCCCAGGTCTGCTGCGTGCCTGCTGGCCTCAGAGCCGTCTGTTGCGATCATGATTATGCCAAGCATATAATCAACCTCAGCTATTCGAGCCTTATCCTTGTAATTGTTTCCGTTGCCGCTAAATGCCGTTTCTGGGCTCTCAGCTAATTCATCTCGCCATCGGGATGTAGGTCTAGGTGAATCCCGTACTCGTGGGATATCTGAGCCACGGGCTTCCCACTTTCAAGTTCAGCTACTGCTGATATCTTGAACTCACGGTCTTAACGCCGTCCGTCTTCTTCATGTGCACTCCTCTATTGGGCATCGTTGCTTAATTCATTGTCTACTCAGAAGGGTGCAGTCCATTTGCACGGGAAACATATCAAAATGGCAATGCAAATTCTCATATTGCTTCACAGCTCAATTGAGTTACATGTTCAAGCTCGGAGATTATCGCGAAGAAGAAGCAAAGCCGCTGATTCAACACCTGAAGGATGAAGGCTTCAAGATCGAGGTCAGGACATTCATCGACGTCTTACCAGACAGCCTTGCATTCCTCGAAGGAAAGCTCAGCGCTTTGAAGCCCAAGGTGAAGAACTTCGAAGAATACGACCGATTCCTCGCAGCTCTGAAAAAGACGCTAGAAGCAGGCACATCTGAAACTGAGTTCAGAGACGCATTCTTCAAAGAACTCGATCCAGCATTGGCTGAGAAGAAAGATCTCCTGCAGAAGCAATGCGAGAGCGAAGTCGAGCCTTCAGAGTTCGACGAGGAGACCGCTGAAGCGCTCAAGGCGATGGTAGGAGGAATTGTGGCTTTTGACTTCGCCAGAGACGCCATAAACCTCAACGATATCAATCTCGGCGAGCCAGTAGGAGACAAACTGGATGATCCAGTACTTCGCATAGCCGTGGACCCGGATAAATACGACGAAGATGAGGAGCTGCTGAAAAGGACGTTCAACGCCGATTTGGAAAAATATCAGGCGATCTACGTAGACGAGTTTTCAGCGCCGCTCTTTCGCGATGTCAACGAGAGCTTTAGGGAAGCTTACTCAGACGAGTATACGAAGATCCTGTCCGTTGGATTGCTCATAGAAAACCTTGTAGAAGAGCCCTCAGAGGGAAAGATGGACCTGCAGGCGTTCAAAGAGAGGTGCATACTTGAGCTGTGTGAAGACGATGAGGTCGTGATGACCATAGACGGACGAGATGCATCAGACGAGATCGCCAGAGCGCTTGAGAAGAGCGGGGTAATCAAGATCAAGGGAAGCACAATTAAATGGAAAATTTAAAAATATTCAAAATATCAGGAACTTGACTCCCATCACTGTTGCCGTAACTATCGCTCCTGCGATTAGCACCCCTGAGGCTATCGCCACAAGCGAGGGCCAGAACTTGAATCCCAGGAGGAACGCGAGGAGGCAGCCAGTCCATGCCCCGGTCATGGGAAGGGGCACTGCCACGAAGAGCATGAGCGCGGCCAGGCTGAAGCCCTCGTGATCCTGGATGTACTTCCTGTGGGTCCTGGCAAAGAGCCATGAGAAGAATCTATCCCAGGACTTGAACCTGCAAAGCCTCTCAGACACAGGCCCCAGGAAGAGGAGCAGCGGCACCACAGGCAGCAGGTTCCCTCCAACTGCCAGGAGGTAAGCCTGAAAAGGAGAGAAGCCGTAGACCCCAATTGCAAGAGGAATGGCTCCTCTGAGCTCAGATATTGGGGACGCGGCAAGTACGAGAACTGCCAGCCAGCCTGGAATTATTTATATCACCAAAGTTAATTTGCAATTTCCGACAATTACTCTTTGCCAACTGAGCCCTTGATCTCCACCCTGAACACGGGCTCCTCAGCTGGAGAGAAGACTGAGATCGTCAGGTCAACTGGAATTTTGCCAATGGCGATGCCTATTGGCTTAGAGGTATCGTTTGAGACGCCGACCTTGATTCCCTCTGTGAGCTTGGCAATGGATGCCACGAGACCGTTTAAGTCGAGCGTCTCTGCTAGCGATTTGATGTCAGGAACAGAGACTGAGAGAGGGGCTACAGATATCTGTCCCAGGGCGATCGGGCTCTTCTCATCGCCGCTGATCTTAGCAGAGATAGGAGCTGAACCATCGCCAGACACCTGAATGCCAAGACCACCATCTTTCCCAGTGCCCTTAACCTTGGCCACTATGGGGCGTTTCTCCTGATCCTCTGTGCCCTGTATCTTGGCTAAAACGTCAGCATCCACCTTGAAAGAGACCATACTTCCACCGCTGTTACCTATATATTCCTCTGATATAAAGCAATGCGGTGCAGAGGTACTTGGAAAAATTTTGTCACTGTAATGCTGAGAGGCAGCGCATGAGATGCGGCCGCAGCAGCAGCGCATTACTTTAAAAAGATATATAATTTTCTCTCTATCAGCCGAAAGCCTGATATTTCGCCCAGGTATTCCTCCAGAGAATGCTCGAAATTGGATATCTAGCCTTGGATAGCCCAATTGCAGTTGTTTCCTCGCGTCACAAGCCCAATACAGAGCTCATTCGCTCAAGCGGACTTACGATACTGGATGGTTATAACCTGGATGAGCTATCGATATCAGACCTGGAATCGTCTATCAACGAGGTAGAGACCACATCAGCGCTTGGATTTTCCGTCACCTGCTCGAAGGACGAGCCACTGATCGAGGCCGCGAGATTCGCGGGCAGGAACCTCAAGCTCCTGGAGATCAACCTGACAGACAGCCAGGATGCAAACCGAGCCCTGGAACTGGTGACCAGGATCAAGAGGTGCGGGACGACTCTCTCGCTCAGGATGAAGCCGGGCGCCTTATCTGAAGAGTCTGTGAAGAAGCTGGGAGATGCAGGCCTGGACATCATACACCTGGACTTAACCGGACTCAATGGAACCGGCCCAAAGGTGATCAAGAGGGCGGCAGACTCCCACGGCCCCAAGATCATGGCGCTCGACAGCGTGGGCGACTTCGACAAAGCCCAGAGCCTCTTCTCAATGGGAGCAGACCTGGTCTCTTTAAACGGCAGCACAGACCCTGAGTTCGCGTCCTGGCTCTCTCAGGCGATGAAGGACTATGAGAGGCTCTCCGGGTGGTACAACGCCCCAAAGCACATATGCTCAGGAGGAGACTTAAGGGGGCTTTCATTCTGCTGCCCGCCTGTCAAGCACTGCCCGGTTTTGGGAGCGCTCAAGAAGGCTGGAATGACTCCAGACCAGTTCGTGGAAAAGAAGCTCGACCTGGCAAAGGGCACTCCACTGCAGTACGGAGATGGAACCTGCTTTGGATCTTTGGTCTGGTGCTGCAAGATCACCAAGCCCTGCTTCATGAGAGATGCAGCTTTAAGAAAGATCGGTCTCTCAGGCAGCGAGTACATGAAACTCAAGAGGAAGCTCGCAGAGAAGATGTTTCCCTGACCTTTCTCTTGGTCGCCGCCCTGATCGATTCCCGATAACTTCTCAGGCCATTTCCATATCCAATCCATAATTTATTTATCAATCTCACAAAGATGAATCCTGATAGAATTGCTCAATTGGGACAGCTCTCGATGCTCCTGGAGCTGTCGTCCAGCCCAAAGCCCGGAAACGTCGACAGATGCCATGACTTCGAGGACATAGGCTTCCAGGACTTCCTGATAAGCGCAGTGGCATCTTATCCAATCCTGAGAAAAGCTGCATCCGGAAGATACGGAATAGGCAGGCTGATACTGGAGGCTGTTGAATCCTGGAAGTCGTGGAACATTCCTGGAAACACCCACTTCGGCTCCATAACCCTGCTGGTGCCACTCGCATCGGCAGCTGCATCTATAGCCACAGCCTCTAAAGCTACTGCACCCACAGCTACTGCACCCACAGCTGCCGCCTCAACAGCTATTGCCTCTACCTTTGGCCCTGACATTTCTTCATCCAGCAATTGTGATGATCCGTGCCAGGATGGGCTGAGGGCTGCGCTCGAACGCGTGCTCAAATCGACCACCATAGACGATTCAGTCGATTTTTACAGGGCATTTGGCCTGTCAGGAGCCAGGGTCGCGGATGTGGACGAGTTCAGCCTCAAGAACAATTCATCCCTCGATAAGTTGAGAGAAGAGGGCAAAACTCTAGCTGAGCTCATGCGCCTCTCCCAGGGCCACGACCTGATTGCCAGAGAGTGGTCAACCTGCTACAAGAGGTCATTTCAGCTCTCGAATCTCCTGGCCAGAAACGTGGAAGACCTCGGCCTGAACTGCGGAGTTGTCAAGACCTATCTCCAGGCCCTGGCAGAAGAAGAGGACAGCCTGATCGCGGCCAAGTTCGGCACAGAAAAGGCGTCTGAGGTCAAGGACATGGCCAGGGAAGCCTTAAAAGGTAAGACCGCAAAAAAGGAGATACTGAAAGGAGCAATAGCTCTCGATGAGGCCTTGATTGGAGAAGACGTCAACCCAGGGTCGACTGCAGACCTGATATCGTCGTCTATATTCATAGCCCTGCTTAAAAGGGCCAAATAGTCCAAAGGAGTTATTCGATGGGAAGAGAAGCTAACGCGGCTGATGCTGATAAAGACATTATCGACAGAGCCGAGACCAACAGAGATGATATTGAGAAGAAGCTCGACGAGCTTGGGCTGATGGACGGCATCAACGAGGTAATAGTCACAACTCTGAGGGATGGGACACCAAATGCAGCCCCGATTGGGCTTATCCGCGACGGAGAAGTCCTGAAGGTCAGGCTATTTGTTGGAACTCACACCTACGACAGCATCCTCAAGGATAAGACATTCGTGGCAAACGTCGTCCACGATCCGATGCTCTTCGTGGAGTCTGCGCTCTCAGAGCTTCCAGCCTATGCCTTCCAGGAGCGCGAAGGCCTGCTCACATTAAAAGAGGCAGAAGCCTGGGCGCTCCTCAAATGCAGCGACGTTTTTCCTACAGACATAGTAATCGCCGAGGTGGAGTTCATCAGGGGCGAGGTCCTGAGGAGAGACTACAGAGCCTTTAACAGGGGAGTAAACCTGGTTGTTGAAGCTGCAATTGCCGCCACAAGATACCTGGCATTGAACTCAGACAGCTACTTCATGGAGATCCTCAAGCTTGAGAGGATAGTGAAGAGGTGCGGCGGCCCAAAGGAGAAGGCAGCAATGCAGAGGCTCGTAGACCTCATAGATGAGCACAAACCCTTTTAATACTTTTACGGCCCATATAAAACAAGATGAAGCTCGACAGGCTCCCGCTTGGGTGCCAGCCCCTGGACAATCTTCTCGGAGGCGGCTTTGAGTCTGGAATCATAACCCAGATCTACGGAGAAGCCGGGACAGGCAAAACCAACATAGTCCTCCAGCTAGCAGTCCAGGCAGTCGCCAGAGGCCTCAGGGTCATATTCATAGATACCGAGGGGTTCTCACCAGAGAGGTTCAGGCAGATTGCTGGAGAAAACGCCAAGGAGATCGCCTCCAAGATTATCATCTTCGAGCCACTGAACCTTGAGCAGCAGCAGACTGCAATTCGGGACACGTCCAAGATCCTGGGAAGAGATTTCGGGTTAGTTGTGGCTGACTCAGCAACATACCTCTACCGCCTGCAGCTTGAGGCCGACGACAACAGGGCTGTCAGAAGAAGCCTCTCCTCGCAGATGGGAGAGCTTCAGGAGATGGCAAGAAAGCACAGGATTCCCGTTGTCATCACAAACCAGGTCTACACTGAGATCGAGACCAACAGGCTCCGGCCAATTGGAGGCACTGCTCTTGGCCACATGTCCAAGGCCGTGATAGAGCTTGAGAAGATAGGAGAGGGAAGGCGCAGGGCGAGGATCATCAAGCACAGATCGAGGCCAGAAGGCGAGACTGCTGAGTTCAGGATAACAGAAAAAGGGGTCGAGTGATAAAACGTAAGCTCAAGCCAGATTAAGATCGAAACTAAAGGCTTCGCTTCATTATGATTGCAGCCTCGCCGTCTGAATAATACCCAGGAGAGATGCCCGTCATCACGAAGCCCATGCTCGTGTAGAGCGCCTGGGCCTTGGCATTGCTGATCCTGACCTCAAGTGTGGCGCTCATGGAGCCCATCATCCTGAAGAGCTTGAGAATCGTGGTCAGAAGCCTCCTGCCTACCCCTCTGCTCTGGTACCCTGGCTTGACCGCCAGCCAGAACACCCTTCCCTCAAGAGGCGTATGCTTGAACCCAAGCACGAAGCCCACAACGTTTCCAAGGCTCTCTGCAACAAGCGTGGTCCTTGGGTAGTACTCGTAGAAGGTGGTGAAGACCATTGGATCATAGCCGCCGAAGACCTCGCGATCCAGCTCCATGACATCTGCCAGATCACCCGGCTTAAAAGCCCTTATAATCACATCGCTTATGCCCGCCCTGTGCGAAAAAGACTTTTTCCCAGACGTCTTGATGGAAGAGACCTCGATCTTGAGGTTCGATTCTTCATCTACTTCGTCCTCCAGCTCGCAGTCGTCCTCCTCAGAGCCCTCCTTCGCCTTATCCTCGGATCTCATCTCGACCTACTATTACAACGACTTAGCTGAAATAGTTTGTCGAAAAAAGATAGAGGAAGGCAATGGCCACAAAAGAGCCCTGCAGGCGACGCTTACAAAGCGAAGACTTCTATCCGTTTATGCTTTTCAACTGCGCCTCTGGCTTTCGTCTGGCCTCATAGTCTCTTAGCGTGTTCCAATTGCCATCAAATTGCCTGCTGCATCGCATATTGCGCTTGAATTTATTGTAGATCAACTCAACTGGATCTTCAACTGGCCCTGCTGCACTTTTAGCCTCTCCATAATTGAGGCGTGCGAATTGCACTGAAACGGACAAGCTCCATTAAGAGCCAGATGAAGCTGAAGTATGGCCAGAAAATCAACCAGGTTAGCCATATATATTCGAGTTCTCAGATCCCCTGGTCGACCGCAGATATGCCCAATCTGATCTCCTTCCAGAGTCCCTGCCATCGGGATATCTCGACCAGGAGAAGTCGTCTGTCTTATTGTCGAAGAAGAGCGGCGTCCTGTCTGCCTCTGTGCCGTCTGCTGCGAGAAGGATCACCACGCCGCTGTTGTTGTGAACCCATCTGGAGTCGCCATCGAGAACATAAAAGCCTCCTGGGGACAAAACAACTCCAGAAGGCACCACGATACTGCCTTCCCAGGGCAAGTCCAGTATTCGGGCTGACCAGCCGCCTATGTCCACAGCATCGCCGCCTGAGTTGTACAGCTCTATCCAGCTGGCAAGATAGTTCTCTGAAGGCGATAGCTCAACCTCGTTTACAACAACGCCCGAAAGTCCGCCTGAAGCAAGAGCAATCGCGCAGCAACCCAGGGCCATTAGCATAGGTCCTATCACCCAAATCCCTAATCCTATCCCAATACCTCCAGGGCACTTAGAGGCCGCTTTCCGGCTTTAGACATATCGCCTGAACCCATACGGAGCACAGCGCCAGACGCGGCGATGACGAGATACGCTGGACAAATGCTTGCTAGAAAACCTGAGAAGTAAGCATGACAGGATAATAATATGTATCGAATTATCAAAGATTAATTGAGATATAACGGCATTAGGAATAGACTTGTGGAAAAATTTAAATAGTATCTCTGTTTAAATCTTTTTGGTGTTTTGATGGAGGAGACGAACAAGCCCAAGGTCGAGCCTCTCGATTTCCCAGGGCTCTACAAAGTCGAGCTTTGCCAGCCCCTGAAGGAGGAGATCAACAGGATCGAGGTCTGCGCCCCAAAGGTAGAGGTGAAGCCCTGCAGCCCGATGGAGCAGGCCAGGTGCCTGCCGGACATAGTTCCTTATCTGTCCGAAGAGGACACAGGCAGAATCGAGAGTCCAGACCAGCTGATCCTCGGCAAGAAGCAATGCATCCCAGCATGCGAGCCCTTCACAACCCAGTGTCAGCCGCAGACGACCTGCATTCCTGAGTGCCAGCCGTTTACAACCCAGTGCCAACCTCAGACAACATGCATCCCGCAATGCCAGCCTTTCACTGCGCAGTGCCAGCCCAAGTCGACCTGCATCCCCAAGTGCCAGCCTTTCGTCTCTCCATGCCAGCCTTCCAAAACACCCTGCATGCCTGAGTGCGAGCCGTCCACAAAGGAGACGGACTTAAAAGCATCTGCAGGCGATAAATCAGATCCCTATAAGCCAGATCCCTCATCTGGCCAATCGTCTGCACAAAGCCCGTCGTCCATCCCGGATGACAAACTGAAAGAGATTGAGGAGAGCATCAGGTTGATCAAGAAAGATATAGAGGAGGTGAAGAAAAAAATCGCTCAGGAGAGCGCATCCAGGGTATCGGGAGAGGGGTATGATCCATTCTGATCAGAGATGGTCGACAAGCGCAGCCAGCGAGTCCAGGACGAGGTCGGGAGTCACCCCAGACGATCTCGCCAGGTCTTCTCTGTACTTGCCAGTCTTGACTAGAATTCCCTTCATGCCTATGGCTTTTGCACCCCCAACGTCCGTCAGAATGTCATCCCCTATCATGGCAGCCTCTGACGGCGAGGCTCCAATATCCCGAAGGCCCATCTGGAAGAACCCTGGCGAGGGCTTACCCATAAGCTCCGCCTTCTTTCCAGTAGCATATTCCAGCGCTGCGACGAAAGGTCCAGTGGAGAGCACAAGCCCTTCTGGCTCCATCCAGTACCTGTCCATTTCTAGCGCCAGAATTTCTGCGCCATCCAGCACAAGCCGCAATGCTTTGTTCATCCGGTCAAAGGTGAAGTCGCTTCCCGCATCGCCCACGACTACATAGTCCACGTCCTCTTCTGATGGAGTTATCCCCGCCAGATCGAAGTCCCTGTGAACATCGCCCGTTGTGAGCAGAAAACACCTGTCTTTTCCAGAGCGCTTGATCCTGTCTATTGCGGCCATAGGCGGCGTGAATATCTTCTCCTCAGGGACATCGTATCCGAGGCCTCTGAGCCTCAGGGCTACGGAGGAGCGGCACCTCCTCGTGGAGTTCGAGACGAACCTGTACTGGTGCCCCAGCTCGTCCAGGCGCATGAGGCACTCCTTTACCCCAAAAATCGGGCTCTTTCCGACGTAGAGGACGCCGTCGAGATCTATCAGAAATGACTTCACTTGAGATCGCCATCCATTTGCCCATCTGTTTGCTGGCACCTGCTCAGAGCTTCTTCCAGGTCCCTGACCTGAATGGGCTTGCTGAGATATCCGTCCATTCCAGCCTCAAGACATTTTTCCCTGTCGCCTTCCATTGCATAGGCTGTGATCGCAATGATCTTTGGCCCGGTGGGCCAGCGCTTCTGGATGGCTCTGGCAGCCTCAAGCCCGTCCATCTCAGGCATCTGGATGTCCATCAGTATCACGTCATAGCTCTGCCGCTCCAGAGCCTGGAGCACCTCCACCCCGTTTGCAGCCACGTCTGCCCTGTAGCCCAGGTGCCTGAGCATCCTCAGCGCCACCTTCTGGTTGACCAGGTTGTCCTCAGCCAGGAGTATCCTGATCTGGCGATTCTGGGAGGGCCTTTCACATACAGGCTCAGCTCTGACTGCAGGCCGCGATGAGAAGATGCCCATCAGAGCGTCGTATAGCTGAGAGATCTTGATGGGCTTGGTGATGAGCGCATTTAGCTTCGGATGAGAGAAGCCCCGGCTTCCAAGAGAGGTGAGCATAATCATGGGCATCTCTCTTACCCTGGCGATCTCTGAGGCCAGGTCCACTCCGCTCATCATGGGCATCTTCGTGCCAAGTATTGCTGCATCGAACTCGCCTTCTCTCACCAGGTTCAAAGCCTCAAAGCTGGAGTCGGCCTCCATTGGCACACAGCCCCAAAAAGCCAGCTGCGAGGAGATTATTTTCAGGTTCACAGGACTGTCATCGACTACGAGGACCCTCTTTCCCGCCAGAGCAGGTTGCCAGCTGCAGTCGAAGGGCCGCGCCTCTCCAGTCCCTGGCCTGGCAAATATAGTGAACTTGAACCTGGAGCCGGCTCCCGGCACTGAGCTTGCCCAGATCACGCCGCCCATCAGCTCTACAAGCCTGCGGCTTATGGCGAGCCCCAGGCCTGTGCCCCCGTACTTGCGCGTGGTCGAGGCGTCTATCTGGGAGAAGGACTCGAAGAGCTTCTCCATTGAGCTTTCAGGTATGCCTATGCCTGTGTCCCGAACTTCGAAGAGGATCTCGTGGCCACCGTCTGCCAAGCTGGATGTGACTGAGACTTCTACCTCCCCCTTGTCTGTGAACTTGACTGCGTTATCTGCGAGGTTGACCAGCACCTGGCGAAGCCTGGTGGGGTCTCCAACGATTATCCTGGGCACAAGATTATCGATGGCATAAGCCAGGTTCAGACCTTTCTCAGCAGCTTTTGCAGAGACCAGGTCCAGTGAGTCCTCTACGCAGTCTCTGAGGTAGAAGGTCTGGGACTCCAGCGCCATCTTTCCGCCCTCGACCTTTGAGAAGTCGAGGATGTTGTTTATGACGCTCAGGAGAGCGTCTCCTGATGAGATTATGGTCTCGACGCAGTCGCGCTGGTCCCTGGAGAGCCCCTCTCCCAGGAGGAGGCCTGCCATGCCTATGACCGCGTTCATCGGTGTCCTGATCTCGTGGCTCATGTTGGCCAGGAACTCGGATTTGGCGCGGGCAGCCTCCAGAGCCAGATCTTTGGCCTTTCGCAGCTCCTCCTCGACCATCTTGAGGTCGGTTATGTCCTGGATTACGCCCACCAGGCCTGCAATATCCTCATCTGCTCCAGTATAGGTCGCCTTGTTGATTATGATCTCTCTTTTCGAGCCGTCTTTAAGCTCGATCGACCTCTCGTAGCTCCGGGTCCCAGGGCTGGCGAAGAGCTCAAGGTCGCACTCCATCAGGATATCAGCCTGGGACTCTGGGTAGAGGTCGTAGACCGTCTTTCCCAAGACGTCCTCGATTCTCGCTCCGAGAAAGTCAGCATACGCCAGGTTGCAGCCCAGAGTCTTTCCCCGGACATCTGTGTAGAAGATGGGATTGGGAATTGTGTCGATGAGCCTCTGAAGGAACCTGAGGCTCTCTTGAAGAGACCTCTCTGTACGCTTGCGCTTGGTTATGTCATCTATTACAGACATCATGCCCACTATCTCGCCTGAGATGTCTCTCAGGGGCGCAGAGGAGATGCTCACATCTATCGAAGACCCGTCTTTTCTGAGCCTTTGCAGCTCCACGCCTATGAACATCTTGCCGTGGAGCGCGATCTCGATCAAGGCTCGAAACTCGTGCTCTCTTCCTCTGGGCACTATGGGAAGGTCTCTTCCCAGGACCTCTTCTTCTCTCCAGCCGAAAATCCTCTCTGCAGCAGGGTTCCAGGAGAGGACCTTGCCTTCTGCATCCATTGTGAGTATGGCCAGGGGCGAGGCCTTGATCAGCGTCTGGAGCTTCTCGTTCGCCTCACTCAAAGCCGCCTCGAACTTCCTCCTGCCTGCGACCTCTTCCTCAAGCGCCTCGTTTGCCCTGAGCAAGTCGGCTGTGCGCTCGACGACTCTGGCCTCAAGCTCGTCTCTGGACCTCCTGATCTCATCAGCCCGAGACTCTGCCTCGTCCCTGGCCTTAATGTGCTGCAGACCGAGAGAGGCCATTGCAGCCAGCTGAGAGAGGACTGCCTCGTCCTCAGGAGTGAAGTCGCCGGATGCCTTATCAGAGGCCATGATCAGGCCCTCAGCCCTGCCGCTGGCGTCAACGAGCCTGGCGCCGATCAGGCCTCGAAGAGGCGGATGGCCTTCAGGCAGGCCTTTCCACTGGGGGTGGCTTTTCAGCTGGGCATCTGTGAGCCTGATGGATGACTTACACCTGATCAGATCGAAGTATACGCCGCCCATAACCGCGGTGAAGAGCTTTTTGGATTCGAAGGCCCTGCCATCAAAGAGAAGGCTCGCCATCACCTCGAAGGTGCCATCGCTGTACCCGTGGGCCGATGTGCAGAGCCTGGCGCCTGTCAGGTCTGATGCAGCCTTCACCACATTTTGCAGGACTCCCTCAGGTGTGGACTGAGATAAGAGGGCCATAGAGACTTCCAGAATCGAGTTTAAAAATGATAGGTTGGACTCGCGCATGAGACCGGCGTCTGACGCAGCATTGTGCGCACCACAGGCGCCGGAAATCTCGACGCCCTGCCTGTCCAGGCCCCCCGCGAACCTTTCAGAGGCTCCCTGACGGTTCATTTCCAGCGCTCCAATCTAAGCAATATCAATTAGCATCGCCTTTGTGATATCTCATCTCCAATACTGAGCCAGGTTATCCAGATATTTAGCTTTAGGGGCCATTCGCTGTCGCCGGACCAGTTCAAACGAAGCATGCCTGACCATCCTTCCCACATCCGGTATCTGGCACGAGCAGGAGATGAAAATGCCAGATAAGATTCTCACTGCAACCTCCCACAAGATATACCTTTTTCCACAGTGGGAGGGGACTTTGAGTTCGTGCAGAAGCTCAAGCGCTTTTAGCCCGATTAGGAGACGGCAAGCACGCATAGTTCATAAAGGCAGGGAGCATAATTTCAGCTAAGGTCAGCATGTCGAAGATTTCAGCTTTAACCCTAGCAACAGTTGCCATCATCATCCTGGGAACGGCACTTGCCCAGGATGACCGGTTCAACGGCACAACCTACCGCCTGAACCTCACCCACGTAGAGGTTACACAGCCAGTGAACGCCAGCAGCTATAACCTCACTCTGGGAGTAAGGACAGAAAACGTCAGCCTCCTGGATGCAAACCAGAGCGCCGTTGCCATAAACGTCAGCGAGGAGTTCTGGAGAGGAGACTACATCTACAGAATCGCATTTGGCAGGCAAGTCACAGGCGACCTGGTCTACTCCTACAGGTCGTCAGGACAGCAGTTCGGTGTGGTGCTCGACAGGACAGGGCCAGTCAGAGTCGTGCTTCCAGAAGGCTATGCCACAGGAGACAGGATCCTGGGAATTGCCAGGCCAGACCCTGACCGGGTCCTGGCAGAGGCGAACGGAACTCAGCTCATCTGGCTCAACATGACAGAGGGCCAGATAATCGAGGTGAACTTCTACAAGGAGAAGGCGCCCGCGGCTCTCCAGAGGATCTTCCTGATAATTGGAGCGGCAGCTGTGATCATCCTGATCGAGCACTACTTCAGCATGAGGCGGCTCAGGTCTATAAGGGAGAAGAGCGAGTAGGAAGAGAGCATGAAGAGATCAAAAGCCATCGCAGACAAAGTCTATGCCGTGGGCGGACCAGGGCTGTCCCAGGCCTCTGACTGCTGCATCTACCTGGTGGATGCAGGAAGCGAGATAGTGCTGATAGACACAGGCGCTGGAGAAAGCGTTGGCAGAATCGAGAAGAACATCAGGTCCCTGGGATTAGACCCACAGAGCCTCGGACACGTGATCGTCACGCACTGCCACATAGATCACATCGGCGGCCTGTCTGAGATCGTGAAGCGCTTTGGCCCCAAGGTCATAGCCCACGAGCTTGATAGAAGTGGAATAGAGGGAGAAGACGATAGCCTCACTGCAGCAGACATGTACGGCGTCAGGTACGTTCCAGCCAGGGTCGACATCTTGCTTAAATCCGAGCACGAGGTCCTCAAGCTGGGCGACAGGGAGTTCAACTTCCTGCATACGCCAGGCCACACTCCAGGAAGCATATCCGTTTACATCGATACAGAAGACGGCAGAATTCTGTTTGGCCAGGACATCCACGGGCCCTTCTACGACTCCTGGGGCTCGGACCTCGGACAGTGGCGAGAGTCCATGGAGAAGCTGGTCGCCTTGAACGCAGACGTGCTCTGCGAGGGGCACGCAGGCGTATACAGGGGAGACAAAGTGAAAAAGTACATCGAGTCTTACATGGACAGGTACAGCTAAAGCGTCCACAGAAGAACAGGTCAGAGAAATAGGCCTGGGAAATAAGCCTGAGAAATAAATCAAAAAATAAGTCAGATAAGTCGTGGCGTTCAG
>CAZXDN010000069.1:0-12083 GCA_964639235.1 uncultured Methanotrichaceae archaeon
GGATAGGCAAAAGCTGCCCGATATGCAAGCATCCCCCGATGTGCAAGAGCCGTCCGGCATACGAGAACGATCTGTTGCACAAGAGATGCCCGATGTACAAGAGCTGTCCTGCATGCAGGAGCATTATGTTCAAAAGCCCGGCATCTGGAAGCTCCAAAATCCTCAGGCCAGACAGGCCCCTCTCGATCACATAGATAGTTACTTAACCGAGATTTACCTGCTATATCTGATCCGCGGCAAAAAGAGCTGAATCTGGAAAAGCCGCATATGCAGGGGACTTATCTACGTGACTGGCGCATTTTTGGAGATGATGCGGCCCGCAAACTGCCTGATGGCGAGCGCCGCAGCGATGATTGGGATGCTCATCGCGGGCCACAGCCTTTCGCCTGTGGCGGCCTTGCCAATATTCGTCGTGGTATTCCTGGTAACGGGAGCAGGAAACGCAGTTAACGACTACTTCGACAGAGACATAGATAAGATCAACCGTCCCGATAGGCCGATACCCAGGGGAGCTGTGAGCCCCAAAGCTGCGCTCGTCTGGTCTCTCGTCCTGTTTGCAGCCGGATGCGCCATCTCAGGGCTGGTCAACCAGATCTGCCTGGCAATTGCGATTTTCAACTCGCTGCTGCTCTACCTTTACGCCAGGAACCTCAAGGCTACGCCCCTGGCAGGCAACCTGGCTGTGAGCTACCTCACAGGCTCCTCCTTCGTTTTCGGCGGCGCGGCTTTTGGCATGAGAGGGCTTGAGGCGACCATCTCCATTGCCCTCTTGGCAGCGCTCGCAACCATGAGCAGGGAGATCGCCAAGGATATCGAGGACATGGAGGGAGATCGCAAATGTGGCGCCAAAACCCTGCCCATAATAGCAGGCGAGGAGGCATCTGGCATCCTGGCCGCCCTGCTCGGAGCCGCAGCTGTGGCGCTCAGCTTTTTCGTTCCCCTGGGCGTTGCTTATCTGGCGATTGTGGCGATGGCTGATCTCTTCTTCCTGCTCTCCATTGCCAAATTGCTGAAAAAAGACTTCACCGGGGCACAAAAGGCTCTGAAGATGGGCATGGCTGTGGCGCTCCTGGCATTCCTTGCTGGAGCGCTCCAGCCGCTCATTTAGGCTCAAATCATCTGTGAGCGAAGTAGGCGACAATTGGCTCGCCCAGACAGTTCACCTGCACGAACCCGTATCTCTCGAACTGGACTACCTTCCCAAGCTCAGACGCAATTCCAGACTCGCCAATTCCCTCATCCATCCCATCTGGCCTGAAGACCTTTACAGGAACTCCTTCAACAGGCACCCAGTGAATGATCCTGAGCTTCTTTGCCCTTGCAGTCTCAGGGTCTGTGTCGATCAGCTTGGCCCTGGCAGGGTCGAGGCTTGCGATCTCGACGTTGCAGAAGTCTTTTAGCCTCAGCTTGTTTCCGGGCTTCAGGTTCTCAAGGTCGCTCCTGCATACCAGAACATTGTTTCCTGCAGGAATCTCCCTGCATCCGCGGTCCTCAGTTGGGTGCAGCGGCGCATGAGCCACAGCAGGCACATCTCCCTCGATCTCCATAGCGACTGGGTCCCAGACGAAGAAGCGCCTGTTGGCCTCAGGGTCCACGATCTTCCTGTTCTCTGCATAGATCGTGTCCATGCTGATGCTGATATCCGTTTCTCCCACACCAAGGTCGATCATGAACTTCCGGAGAGCCTCAGGCCTGATCCCACGGCAGCGCATGGCCCTGACTGTGGGCACTCTGGGATCGTCCCAGCCGCTGTACTCGCCTGCCTCAATGGCCTTCCTCAGCTTGCTCGTGCTGAAGGACCCGAACTGGTGGATCTTGACCCTTCCCCAGTGTATCACCCTTGGGTACTCCCAGCCCAGATGGCGGTAGAGGTACTTCTGCCTGGTCTCGCTGTCCATCAGGTCTTTTCCACGCAGGATGTGGGTTGTGCCCAGGAGGTGGTCCTCGACTGCAGACTCGAAGTCCAAGAGCGGCCACACCCTGTACTTTGCACCGACGTGCGGGTGAGAGGCTGTGACTATCCTGAATGCCGCCCAATCGCGTATGGCTGGATCCTTGTAGGACATGTCAGTCTTGACCCGCAGCACAGCCTCGCCTTCTTTTAGCTCGCCATCAAGCATCTTCTTCCAGAGAGCCAAATTCTCCTCTGGCGAGAAAGACCTGTGGCTGCAGGAGATTCCCTTCTCCTTGTGCTCGTGGAAGACCGCCTGCTCGCACTGGCAGACGTAGGCACCGCCCTTCTTTATCAGCTCTTCTGCGATCTCGTAGTAAATTGGAAGCCTCTCGCTGGCTATTATGACCTCGTCTGGCACTGCTCCAAGCCACTTGCAGTCCTCCAGGTACCAGCCGTAGGCCTCAGGCATGGGCCTCTTCTTCACAGGGTCGGTGTCGTCGAACCTTATGAGGAACTTGCCGCCGTATTTCTTGACGTACTCTGAGTTGACGATTATGCCTCTTGCAGATCCGAGAGTTGGCGGTCCGTTGGGATTCGGGGCAAAGCGCATCACTACGCCGTTTTCGGCTCCTTCCAGGGGCGGGAGTCCCTTCTGAGGCTCTTTCTTCTCTGAGAGCTCCGCTATCAGCTCAGGGGCAATTGTCTCCAGCCGCTTTTGCCACTCCTCAGGGCTGGTCCTTGCCACCTCAGCCAGGACTGAAGCGATTATCGGTCCCATCTCCTTGGCCCTGGAACGAAGCTCCGGGTGCTCGCCCATGAGCTTTCCCATGACTGCGCCAGCGTTTGGGGCAGCCTTATACTTCACCGCGTTCTGTAGAGCATACTTCTCTACCAGCTCCCTGATCTCTGCCATCAAAATTCTCCTGAATCGTTAAAGCGCCAGCTAAAGGCGGCAGGCACTGCTAATGTCGATCTCTCTACTTTAAACTATCACTGCAGAGACCTGAATCCTCTTTAAAATTGTCCTTGGCCAGCTTTAGGTCTCCAGGTTCCAGATCCTCGGTTACTGGACCCCCCAGTTACTGGAACCTCGGCTACTGGACTCTCAGAGCATCGCGTATGATCTCATCATGGTCAAAGGCCAGCTCTGGAAGCTCTTCAGGGCAGAAGACCTCGGCTGCACTGGCATCAGATCCGTGCTGCAGAGTTCCAGATCCGAGGGCCAGGTAGCTTATGGAGACCACATGACCTCTTGGATCGCGATTCTGGTCCGAATACGCTCCCACGAGCCTGAGCAGCCTGATATCGAGGCCAGTCTCCTCCTTGGCCTCGCGGCGCACTGCGTCTTCAGTCTTCTCACCCACCTCCACAAAGCCGCCAGGAAGTGCGTATCTGCCCTGGTAGGGAGGATTCAAGCGCCTTATGAGCACTATACCGCCATCGAAAAATATCACAGCATCAACCGCTAGAAGAGGTGTCTTCATTGCGAAAACCTCATAAGCCCCTGAGGCAGAGGGCAACCGAAACACTTATATTCGTCGGCTATCGTAGGTACGCACGGCAAAAGTCGATTAATTTCAAATCTCCCTCCTTTACCCTACATCCAATCGACTTTTGCTCTCTTTTCTCCTGGGCTCTACATAATCTCAGGCAACTGATTGTCCAGGAAGAGTGATAATACTTTCGATCTTTTCAATCAAGTAGAGTCATGGGATGTGACTCTACAAGCTACCTCAAATACATGGATGAGAGATCTCATGCCGGATGTCTTTTCGCGCGTTTCACGTAATAAAGCTGGGCGGGAGCCTGATGGGCACCGCGAAGTCCCTGGTAAAGAGGCTGTCTGCCTTAGAGGGCTGCGATATTCTGATAATTCCTGGAGGAGGCCCGATGGCAGACCTGGTGCACGAGGTTTATTGCCGGCACGGCCTGTCCCAGGAAGCTGCGCACTGGATGGCGATACTGGCTATGGAGCAGTATGGATACATGCTTGCAGACGGCACAGGCGCGAGGCTGACCAGAAAAATTGAAAGGCCCAGAGGAGCAGCGGTGCTGCTCGCCTACAATGCGCTTTTAGAATGCGATGAGGGCATAGAGCACACTTGGGAGTACACATCTGACTCAGTTGCAGCTCTAGTTGCGTGCAGGCTTGGCATCGACTTTATCAAGGCGACGAACGTTGATGGAATCATCCTTGACGGAAAACTGGTAGACGAGATGCCGGCAGAAGACCTTATGGGCATCGAGACCTGTGTGGACCAGGGGACGCTGAAGCTCCTGCAGAGGTTTTCACTCAGGTGTCGGGTCTTAAATGGCGCAGACCCGGACAGCTTCATCTCCGCGATTGAAAAAGGTGCGGGCGGAACGCTTATAATTGGGTAATGCGCTTGTGTTGAGGCCGGATCTATGGGAAAGTTTATACCAGGTAATAAGTTAAGCTGATGCGAGGAAACATGAAGGAAATACCTGAGAAATGCGTATCATGCGGTATCACCCTGACTGGAGTTGGCGGAGTGAAGTTCCCCTGCCCCAGCTGCGGCACCATGCTTGCAAGGTGTAACAGGTGCAAGAAGCAGAGCAACACGTTCTCCTGCAAGGCCTGCGGGTTTACAGGGCCGTGAGGTGGAACGATGGGTGATGTAGCAATAAGAATTAGGGTCATGCCTGAGAGCACAGACATCGACCTCGGCAAACTGAAGGAAGACATAAAGAGCGCAATTCCAGCCAAGGCCAGGCTCCACGCAATAGAGGAGAAGCCAATCGCCTTCGGCCTGAAAGCTCTAATAGTAGTTGTCATTCAGAACGATAAGCTGGGCGGAACTGAGGACACCGAGGAAGCCATCGCCAAGATCCCAGGCGTCGAATCCGTCGAGGTAGAAGAGGTAGGTCTCCTCTAAAACCTCTATTTAGAACTCTGTATATGGAACGCTGTATATCAAAGGGCTTGTAGATCAGCTGGAAGATCGCTATCTTCGCAAGGTAGAGGCCGCGGGTTCGAATCCCGCCAAGTCCACTATTATATGTTAAATTCTTTTTCCTTATATTTTATAAATTGGGAGCTTTGCGCTTTTGGGTTTGCGAGTCTCAATAGTCTGCCTTAATTCTAATTTGCTTTAAAAAAGTCATTGCTTTAAAAAAGTCATTTGATGGCGCCACCCTAGCGCCATCATGCGTTTCTGCTGCAGTAGGGCTATGTTACGTTTGCCACAGCCTCCTTGACTGACAGACAGCCATCTATGTTTGCCATGACTCTGAAGGTCTTCTGGCCTGCTGCTCCGAACCTGGCGTCCATCTGGTATACGCCCTTGGAAACTCTCTTGAGGCCTGCTCCTGCAGAGTTAACTGCGTCCTGAGGCGACCAAGAGAGGCCTATATCTAATGGATCAGTTAGCTCGCCGTAGTTGTTGTAGAACCTGGCGGTCAGAGAGAATGCGCTGTTAGCCTTTGTCGCGCTGAATGCCAGGACTGTGTCGCAGGCCCTGAGCTTGGAGGGCAGGCTCACAGGAGAGACGTAGATGTTCTGTCCCTCCGTGTCCTGAGACGCGTATGCTATCCAGTAGATTCCCTCTGTGCTGCTGTAGGCAATCGAAGGCCAGGTCTGGTCTCCAGTGCCTGTGACCGCAAGCAGCGGCGCCTTGTCAATCCTGGTCCAGTTCCTGTAGAACCGATCGAGGACTATGTCGTAGCTGCCTGCGTTCATCGTGTCGTAGAGCAGTATGAACTGCCCGTTGATGTAGTTCAGGGACGGGTAGTTCTGGTCGCCTGTGTCAGAGGTCATGCGCAGCGTCTCAGCAGCGGTCAAGTTGGCATCGAGTCTCCTCGCGAAGATGTCCATGTTGCCTGTCTCGCCTGAGGCGTAGGCCACATAGAAGCTTCCGTCGGTGAATACCAGAGACGGCTTGTCCTGGTACGACCTGAGGCTCGTCACCTGCACAGTCTTGACTGGCTTCCAGCTGGCATCGAACCTTGTGACGAAGATGTCTCCGCCGTTTAAGGGTCCTGTGTCCCAGGACTGGTAAGCCAGGAAGAAGTCAGTTCCCACCCTGATCAGAGACGGCGAATCCTGGTTGGTCTGAGATGTTGTCAGCTTCTTGGTCTCGATGAACTTGAGGTTTGCGTCGTACTTCGAGACGTAGATGTCCAGGTTGCCGGATTCCTCTGAGACGTAGGCCACGTAGTAGTTGCCGCCTGAGAATAGGACAGACGGTGAGTCCTGATAGGCCCTGTTGTTCGTGGCCCATATGGCTGAGAGGCTGTTCCAGAACGGATCGAACCTCTGTATCCTTATGTCTCCTGCAAACGTCAGGCCTGTCTCCCAGGACTGGTAGGCAATCAGGTAGCCATCGCCTGTGTATACGAGCGAGGGCCTATCCTTCAGCACTCCGCCGGAGGTGACCTTCCTCGCGCCAAGAGGCGGCATCAGCTTGTAAGCTGCATTGATGGCGCTGTCGTAGGCTGTAGCTGGAGCGTGCCTTCCGTCCCTGGCATAGACGTAAACCTCGTAATCTCCTGCGTCAGCAGATCCTGAACTCCAGATCCAGGTATTGCTTGCAGACCAGTCCCTGACGATCTTCCAGACGTTACCTGTAGACGGGCCCTTGAGCCAGAACCGGTAGAGAATCTGGTCCCTGTCTAGGTCTGTTGCATAGGCTGTCCAGGTCACTGCTGTGCCAGTGTACTGAGGCGAAGTCTTATCTGGCACAAGTCCGGTCAGCGTCGGCGGCTGGTTTACAGTCAGCACTGTAAACGTCGTTTGTGCCACATCGTCAGCTCCTCCGGGTCCTGAGTGGTAGCCATCTATCACCCTGACCTGGACAAGGCTCTGACCGATGTCGGCGCGTGAGGTTGCCCAGTTCCAGGTGTTGTCCAGCGACCAGTCGCGCACCATCCTCCAGGCGTTTCCTGTGGACGGGCCGTTAAGCCAGTAGCTGAAGTAGATGGGGTTGCCCTCTCTATCTGCTGCTGCGGCTGCGAACCTTACCAGAGATCCCGCTGTCTGGGGGCTCGGCAGGCTCGTTCCGAGGTTGGTTATCACTGGCGGCTGGTTGTAGCCGACTATGAAGTAGCCTGCCACATCGTAATCATCCCAGCCATTGACGCCAGCGTGCTTGCCATCCCTTATCAGGACCATGACCTCGCTCGATCCTGCATCTCTGTAGGAGGTCCTCCAGGTCCAGACGCTGTTTCTGGTCCAGCCAGTCTGATCCACCCAGGCGCCGCCAGTTGACGGCCCCCTCAGCCAGTACCTGTAGTAGATCGGGTCTCCCTCTGGGTCATAAGCCAGAGTGTTCCACCTGATCCAGCTTCCTGCTAGCTGTGGGCTTGACCTGTCAGCGTACATGACGTACACCGATGGCGGCAGGTTGCCCTGTGTCAGGGTGTAATCTGCTGTCTTGGTCACGTCCCAGGAGGCGGAGTGCAGTCCATCCCTGATCCAGACCTCGGCCCTGTAGGTTCCAGGCCCAAATCCGGCTGTGTTCCAGACCCAGGTCGGGCTCGAGCTCCAGCCGCTGTCGAACCACACGTAGTTCGTGGGCAGCGGTCCTCTCAAGAAGAACCTGTACTGCAGCGGGTTAGTGCTTGTGGCTCCAGCAGTCCAGGTGACTGTGGTTCCTGTCGGCTTCGGGCTCGTCGGGCTAGCCACGAGAGTTGGGTTCGTCGGCGGCCCGCTGACTATGTAGTTTCCGAAGTTCTGGTTGATCTTGCTCTCGCCTGCGACCAGCGTGAATGTGTACGAGCCTGGCGCTGCTGGCTGGCTCTGTGTCCAACCAGACTTGAGCACCTCAGTTACAGTGTAGGTGCCTGGCGGCAGGTTGGAGAAGTTGTACCAGCCATCGCTATCGGTAACTGCGGTCCGATATATTGGCCCTGTGCCGTTTACGAGCTGGATCTGCCAGCCTGAGAGGCCGGGCTCACCTGCATCTCTGGCTCCGTTCCTGTTCAGGTCGTTGTACTTGGAGCCCCAGATCGATGCCTGAGTTGGCGGGGTGCTCGCCCTGTTGCCGAAGTTCCTGTTGCCGATGACGTTTCCTGGAACTCCTGTGAGGGGTATCACAACATTGTAGAACCCATCTGGCATGGGAGCAGTCTGTACCCAGCCGGGCTTGGAGAGCTCGCTTATCTTGTAGGTTCCTGGAATCAGGTTTGTGAAGACATACGAGCCGTCGTTTGCTGTGTACTTGGTGACGGTTATCGGCGCTCCAAAGAAGGTCGTCCCGTCCAGCACAATGCCCCAGTTGGATATTCCCGGCTCGCCGGTATCCCTGGCTTTGTTGTCGTTGAGATCGTTGTACTTAACTCCGGATATTGAGTATACGCCTCCTATGCCGAAGTTGGCCTTGCTCACAACAGTCGTGGTCGTGGTCAGGGACACAGTGATCGTTGACGATGTGGTCAGGATCATTCCGGGTCCTACTGGATCGTTCACTGTGTAGGTTCCCGGCACCAGGTTGGTGAAGCTGTAGCTTCCATCGCTTCCTGTCACAGTTGCGGCAACTGTCCTGCCGTTTTCAACCAGAGAGACGTTTCCTCCAGGAATTCCCGGCTCGTCTGCATCCTGGACTCCGTTGCCGTTTATGTCGTAGTACTTCAGGCCTGAGATTGACAGGTTGCCCTTGTTGCCGAAGTCCCTTCCTGTGATGTCCTCAGTTGAAAGCTGCACTGAGTACGATCCACCATCTGGCGCTGTCTGGGACCAGCCGGTCTGTGCCACCTCGCTTATGGTGTACGCTCCAGCCACCAGGTTGCTGAATGTGTAAGCGCCGTCAGATCCGGTTGTGCTGACGTTGATCACGCTTCCGTTTTGCGAGAGCTGGATCGCCCAACCTGAGAGTCCCTGCTCATCCGCGTCTCTGACGCCGTTTCCGTTAGCATCGTTGAACTTGGCTCCTGATATCGAGAGGCTTCCGCGGTTTCCGAAGTCCTGGGCAGATACATCTGCGTCCTCGATGGTCACAGTGTAAGACCCGGACCTGGGCGCAGTCTGTACCCACTGGTCTTGGGACACCTCGCTTACGGTGTACGTCCCAGGCGTCAGATTGGCAAACCTGTATGAGCCGTCCACTGCTGTTGTGGCCGTGGTCTGGAGGCCGTTAGGCCCTGCGAGGTTGATGGTCCAGCCCTCTAAGCCCGGCTCGCCCTCGTTTGCTCCATTTCCATTAAGGTCGTTGAACTTCACGCCTGAGATAGAGTAGGTCCTGGCCCTGTTTCCGAAGTCCTGGCCCGTCACGTCTGCGTCTACTACGTCCACAGAGTGGGTGCCTGAGGCTGGAACTGTCTGGGTCCAGGAGTCCTGGAGCACTTCGCTTAAGGAGTAATTTCCTGGTGCCAGGTTGTCGAATCTGTAGCTTCCGTCCTCTCCCGTCTGCACAGAGACCTGGTTGGCATCTGGGCTGACCATATTTATCGTCCAGCCAGACAGGCCTGGCTCATCAGCATCTCTGGCGCCGTTTCCGTCAGCGTCGTTGAACTTCACGCCTGAGATAGAGTAGGTCCTGGCCCTGTTTCCGAAGTCCTGGCCCGTCACGTCTGCGTCCAGTATGGTCACAGAGTAAGTGCCAGAAGAGGGCATGGTCTGATTCCAGCCGGGCTTGAGAGTCTCTCTGACGGTGTAGGCTCCAGGTGTCAGGTTCTCGAAGCTGTAAGCTCCATCCGGGCCTGTGACTTCAGTCAGCTGCCCAGCTGGGCCGTCGAGGTTTATGGTCCACTCTGAGAGGCCTGGCTCATCGTCATCTCTGGCGCCATTTCCGTTAAGGTCGTTGAATTTTGTGCCCGAAATGGCGTAAGTTCTCGCCCTGTTTCCGAAGTCCTTTCCAGTCTCGTTAGAGGCCTGGAGGGTTACTGTGTATATTCCATCTGTTGGGAATGTCTGGTTCCATCCAGATTGCTGAACCTCGCTTATGGTGTAAGTTCCAGCAGCCAGGTCGTTGAAGCTGTAAGATCCGTCCTGGCCTGTGGTCGCAGTAGATGTCGATCCGTCAGGTCCTGCCAGATTTATCGTCCAGCCTGAAAGCCCTGGTTCATCTGCGTCTCTGGCTCCGTTTCCGTTAGCGTCGTTGAACTTTGTCCCTGAGATGGAAACGGCCCTGGCCCTGTTTCCGAAGTCCTGTCCTGTCAGGTTCGAGTCGGTGATGGTCACAGAATAAGAGCCGTCTGCTGGCACTGTCTGAGTCCAGCCGTCCTGGGCGTCCTCGCTTACAGTGTACGATCCAGGAGCCAGGTTGTCGAGCATGTAGTCTCCACTGGGGCCAGTCACTGCGCTGGTGTTGTTGGTCCCGCTGGCTCTTATGGTCCATCCTGGAAGCCCTGGCTCACCATCGTCCCTGGCTCTGTTTCCGTTCAGGTCATTGAACTTGGCTCCTGAGATCGAGTAAGCAACTGCTGGAGCCTCCGGCTCTGTGATCACCTCAACTGGGGCTGTGGCGTTCTCCAGAGGTGCTGTCGCATTCTCTGGTATGGTCACGTTGATTGGAGCCGTCACGTTCTCGGCTGGCGCCGTCACGTTCTCCGGGGCCGTCACATTCTCTACAGGAGCTGTGACGTTTTCTACAGGCAACGTTACGTTTTCGGCTGGCTCTGTGATGTTCTCAACAGGCGTCGGTATGTTCTCCGTTGGGGCTGTGACGTTCTCAACAGGCTCTGTTACGTTTTCTATTGGTGCTGTAACATTCTCTATGGGAGCTGTGACGTTTTCTACTGGTGCTGTCACATTCTCCATAGGTTCTGTTGGAGTCTCCACAGGTTCTGTCACATTCTCCACAGGTTCTGTTGGAGTCTCTACAGGTGTCTCTACAGGCTCTGTTGGAGTCTCTACAGGTGTCTCCACAGGCTGCTCAGTCTCAGGCGCAGTCACGTTCTCAACAGGCGCGGTCTCGTTGGCCTGAGGAACAACTACCGGAGCTGGCGCTGTAATCTCGTAACTGGTGGGCACATTTGCATCAAAGCCTTCAGCGCCTGCATGCTTTTCATCCCTGACCTGTATCTCGATGCTGTTTATTCCAATATCAGCTTGAGAGGTAATCCAGGTCCAGACGCCTGACGTTTCCCAGTCTGTGGCAGGCTGGCCCCGCAGAAGGTATCTGTAGACCAGTGGATCGTTTTCTGGATCAGTTGCTGTCGCTGTCCAGGTGACCTCAGTCCCGGCCTCCTGAGGGCTGGGCTTGTCAACTGACAGAGTGGTTATGACTGGGACCTGATTTTGTGCGCTTATTGTGAACTGGGCGGATGCACTCGCATCTGCGCTGTCCGGACCGGCGTGCCTGCCGTCCCTGACCTGCACCTCAATTGTGTTGTCCCCAACATCTTCTGCTGTGGCAGTCCATGTCCAGGCATTAGCTGCAGTCCATTCAGTTACAGGCTGTCCGCGCAGCAAGAACCTGTAGACCCGAGGGTCGTTTTCAGGATCTGAGGCAGTTGCGGTCCAGGTTATTTGGGCTCCCACGTCTTGCGGGCTCTGCTTGTCTGGAGTCAGAGAGGCGATCACAGGCAAGCTGTTTGGAGCGGTGATGACGAACTGAGCTGATGCGCTGTCATCTGCACTATCTGGGCCTGCGTGGTTTCCATCCCTGACCTGCACCTCAACTGAGTTGTCTCCAACATCTACCTCTGTAGTGGTCCATGTCCAGGAGTTAGCTGCAGTCCAATCGGTTACAGGCTGTCCGCGCAGCAAGAACCTGTAGACCAATGGGTCGTTCTCAGGGTCAGATGCTGCCGCAGTCCAGGTTATCTGGGCTCCCACATCTTGCGGGCTTGGCTTATCTGGAGCAAGGCTGCTCAGAGATGGTGCCTGGTTGGGCAGGTTGATGGAGAACTGAGCAACTGCGTTTGCATCGTAGCTTGCTCTTCCAGCGTGTCTCTCATCTCTGACCTGCACCTCGACCTGATTGTCCCCAGCATCTGTTGCAGTGGTTGACCAAACCCAGATGTTAGATGGCGTCCATTCAGTTACAGGCTGTCCGCGCAGCAAGAACCTGTAGACCAGAGGATCGTTCTCAGGATCGGACGCAGTTGCGGTCCAGGTTATCTGGGCACCGGCATCCTGCGGGCTTGGCAGATCTGCGTTGAGACTTGCATCTGTCGGAGCCTGGTTTATCGCTGGCTGCTCTGTGATTTGCTGAACCTGCTCCTGAACAGGTGTTTGCTGCTCGGTCTGCTGCTGTTCAGTCGGCTGTTCAGTCTGTTGCTCAGTCTG
>CAZXDN010000069.1:12183-15067 GCA_964639235.1 uncultured Methanotrichaceae archaeon
CGGCTCCTCTATCTGTTGCTGTTCAGTCTGTTGCTCAGTCTGCTGTGCAAATGGCGATTGAACAACTGACGGCTCCTCTATCTGTTGCTGTTCAGTCTGCTGCTGTTCCTCAGCCTGGGTTGCCGTCTCCTGTGGCGTGGTAGTCTCTACTGTTGTCGAGGCTGGGGGCGCCTGAGGCTCCGGCTCAGCTGCAGCTGGAGCAGATATGGTGTAGCCGTCTGTTCTCTCGTCATCAGAGCTATCTTCGCCTGCGTGATTCCCATCTCTCACCCTGACCCTGACCTGGCTGTCTCCCACGTCAGAATCAGATGTCGACCAGGACCAGCTACCGTCTGCAATCCAAGGAGTAACGCTCATCCAGCTTCCGCCTGTGGACGGGCCGTTGAGAGAAAACTGGTAGTAGATCTGGTCCCTATCGGGATCTTCTGCTCTGGCTGTCCAGGTCACAACCGCGCCCGCTAGCTGCGGGCTTGGTGGACTGGCTGTGAATCCAGTGATAACTGGAACCTGGTTCTGAGTGTCTTGGGCATCTGAGGCGGAGATCAATAATAGCGTCCCAAAAGCCAAGACCACTGAGAATACAAGTAATATATCTAGATATTTATGTCGTGTGATCTTGCTAAATCTGCTTCGAATAGTACCCATGATTTCGTGATCGATCACGTCCTCACTCTCCTGTAAATCTATCTTCACACCTCGCTCAACATTTCCATATATCTTAGATCACGCCTTCGATTTAAGTATTTATTTTTCACATTGAGGTATTATTGCTCTTTTCTATCTTAGTTTGGGTTCATGTGAAACTCCGGTAATCGCTATGTAGAACTGAACTGATAAAGGCTCCTTATTTCAATCCGGCACTCTGCTCTGGAATTGGAATGAGACGCTGTGCCTGGATTTTTGCACCTGCCTGCGCGATTTTGGCGCCTATCGCAGAACAACTGAGGATCTTTCCTGCAATCGACAGGGAGCTTATCTGATGAACATCTCAGATCTGAAAGCTTCTGAGGTCCCAGGCCTTCTCAGCTATCCGAAGTCGGCTGCCATAATGCCCATTGAGCGCATATCAGCCCTTTGCAGTGCTGTCCTCAACATTGGAACCTGTATCGCTACATGGTCATCAATGCCATCCGCTCATGACGAGTTATTGGCTCCACCTCCCTTTTATCCCCCTCTTACCGGAGATCTGAAAAGCAGACCTCCGCATCAATGATGGATCAGACACACGCCATTCACGATGGACAAAATAAGACCACCTGTGAATTCAATTTAATAATATCGGCATATGCAGGCCACATGCCAGTGCCCCATCACTATATAAGGTCGCCTTCATAGTTTTTAATACTTTCTGTCACAGCAAAGCTATCGCAGAGGATTTTGAGCAAAAATGTTATAAGCACAGGGCGGCCGCAGTTCTCCGTAAATTATATCATCAGATCAGTTGTGAGAGATCCCAAACCAGTTGTGCGAGGTTCCAATGCTCATATCCGTAGTCAACAATTATGGACAGTTCAACCACCTCATAAGGAGGGCCATCAGAGACAGAGTGGAGAGCAACATGATCTCAAATGAGACCCCACTCGAAGAGATCAAGGCAGACGGGCTGATACTCGGCGGCGGCCCAACGTTGGAGCGTTCAGGCAATTGCACTGAGTACATCAGAAAGCTAGACGTGCCTATCCTTGGGATCTGCCTGGGAATGCAGGTCATGGGCACAGCTTTTGGAGGTGAGGTGAGGCCTGGGGCCATAGGAGGCTATGCTGAGGTCCAGGTCGAGGTGATCGACGAGGATGATATCCTGAGGGGCCTTCCAAAGAGCTTCAAGACCTGGGCCTCACATGCAGACCAGGTGGTCAGGCTGCCATCTGATTTCCAGGCATTGGCCAGGTCCAACGTCTGCGAGATAGAGGCGATGAGGCATAAGTCCAGGCCTCTGTATGGCGTCCAGTGGCACCCTGAGGTTGTGCACACTGAGCACGGCTCTGAGCTGCTCTCGAATTTCATAGAGATTTGTAAAAGGTAGCTTCCAAATGCAAATGTGCCAAAGATAGCCGCGGTGCCGTCGAGATCGGCTGCAGGAGAATAACCTGGCGAGATGACTGTAGTGGGGCGATGGCTGTAGTGGAACGATGACTTTGATAGGACGATGACTGCAGTGGATCGAGGTGAGTGGCAGCGCTCAGAGAAGCAGAGGCGCCTGTCAGAGTTGAAGAGGCAGCTGGATGAAGCAGGCAGGCTCTCTTCTGATGAGATCGCCTCCCAGATCGAGAATGTCGGGTTCCAGTGCATCCGGTGCGGCGACTGCTGTCACGGCCAGGATTTCGCAGTTGTGATCTTTCCTTTTGAGGTCAGGCGAATTCAGGAGGCTTCTAAGGAGGGCTGGCTCGACGAAGCCGAGCCCCCGACAGAAGGCGAGTGGGACGACTGCGGCAACTTTCACACTCTTGAGTGGCGCATAAGAAGAAACTCCGATGCGTGCAAGCACTATTGCCATTCCGGCACCTGCATCTCCTCAGGCGCCCGCGAGATTGGCAGCTGCGAGATCTATGAGAGAAGGCCTCTGCTCTGCAGCACTTATCCCTTCTATCTGGACGAGGGAAAGCTCAGGTATTCTGAGTGCAGAGGGCTTGGGAGAGCCATCAGCGCGGGAGATGCAAAGGACCTGGCCTCACAGCTCATAAGGCGCTACCAGGCAGAGATCGAAGAGGCGATAGCCCTGGTGTCCAGGTACGACGACTTCAAGAGAGGGCCTCCCTCAAGAGACGGGTGCTGCATAGTCCACGACAGCGAAGGGGAGCACAGGATCTGCTGGACTGAAGACCTCTTCAGGCGCTGTGGATTTGAGCTGGATTGTGGGCAAAGCTGACATAAATCACAGCTGATC
>CAZXDN010000070.1:0-5499 GCA_964639235.1 uncultured Methanotrichaceae archaeon
GTCGCCTTCTCCACGAGCATGTGCGGCGCTCCGTCGCTCACAGGCACAAGCTGCCCCGACTTTCCGCAGCGCCCTGAGTTGAACTTCAGGTCGTTTCCAACGGCCTTGACGCTCTTCAAGATCTCCAGTATCTTTCCTGACAAGGAGACGTCCCTGATGAGCTTTGTCAGCTCTCCGTTTTCAACAAGATAGCCGCGCTTGGCGTTGAACTGGAAGACACCTTCAGCGGTATTGACCTGGCCGCCCCGGCTTCCCACAAGGTAAACCCCGTTTTTAAGCTCAGAGAGGATCTCATCGAGCTTCCAATCCCCGTTGGCGATGTAGGTGTTGCTCATGCGAACGACAGGGCGATCATCTCCCTGGGCCCGTGCGTTTCTTGGAACTCCCCCAAGGCGTCCTGCAGTCTCGCGGGAGTGCAGGTATGAGTTCAAAATTCCGTCCTTGACGAGAACAGTCTCCTGAGAAAGGCTTCCCTCGTCATCAAAGGGATAGTACCCGTTGAGCTTCAGGCTCGGATCGTCTTTTACAGTTACTAGATCAGACCCGATCCTCTGGCCCATCATCCCTTCGAGGCACGATCCGCCCTCGAGAATTATGTCTCCCTCTGTGGCATGTCCCACAGCTTCATGGGCGAAGACGCCTCCCAGCTCCTGGTCCATGACAACAGGGAAATTTCCGCCTTTCGGAGCTTCAGCATCGAGCAATGCCAGCGCCAGCTCTGCGTTCTTCCTTGCGAGGCCAACTGGATCTTCTCTGTCAAAAAGCTCCAGGCCGCATACCCCTGCCCTGCCCTCGCCGCTGGTCTGGTAAGCTCCGTTCCTGCTGGCAACTGCAGAGACCACAAACCCGGTCCGGATAAGCTCCGACTCCAGGTCGAGGCCCTCTGAGCTGGTGTAGTTCACCTTCAGCTCCACCTCGGAGTAGACCGCCTGTGTGCTGGAGATGCCATTTAGCTTTGCCGCATTTTCTATCTCTTTTAAGAGAGAGACCTTCTCATCCAGCGAGAGGTCTCTTGGGTCCTTCTGTACTGGAACCTTTGTGCTCTTTCCAGCAGGGGCCTCTGCTAAATTGAGCTCTTCTGTCTTTCCGATCTTTCTAGCGATACGCTTTGCCTGATCGATCTTATCATTCAGCCCGTCCAAGCTGTCTGTGGTGATGAATCCCCAGGCGCCGCCTGAGAGGGCCCGAATGGCAGCGCCCTGGAAGACGGAATCCGCAATCTCTTCGAGCTTTCCGTTATCAAGCACTATTCTGGTGCTCGATCCTCTCAGTATCCGCATATCGTAGAACTCGGATGACATGTGTTAAAGGCCTCTTGCAGGAGTTGGGATGCTCTCTGGCAGGTTAATCCCAATCTTCTTTTCAGTTGCAAATCTCTTGAGCTTCTCAATTAGCCTGGACCTCTGAACGCCCATGCTGTGCTCGAAGACCTCGCTCATGTTCGAGACCGGTATGATCTGGATCTTGTCCTTGAAGGCCTCATCTATGAGCACATCTCCCATGTTCGACTTGGGGATGAGCACAGTCTGGATTCCGGCCTGGGCTGCAGCCTCTATCTTCTGGGTGACTCCGCCCACAGGCAAGACGTCTCCCCTGACTGATAAAGATCCAGTCATTGCGACGTTCTGCTTTACAGGCACTCCCTCAAGAGCTGATATGACCGCTGTTGCGATCGATATTGAGGCGGAATCTCCTTCCACGCCCTCGTAGGTGCCTATGAACTGGATGTGGACGTCCTTGTTGGTTATGTCGTCTCCCAGGAACTTCTTGATCAGGGCAGAGACGTTTTGCACCGCCTCCTTAGCAATCTCCTGGAGCCTTCCAGTGGCGATGACCCTTCCTTCTTCCTTGGACTGGGCTGCGGTGACCTCAGCCATTATGGGCAGGACTATTCCTGAGTCTCCCATGACAGCGAGCCCGTTCACGCGGCCTATCTCGTCCCCGGAAGCCCTGAACATGCTGTAGTCCTTGCGCCTCTCAAGGTACCTGTCTGCGAGCTGCTGCTCAACAGAGCGGGCCATCTTCTTTGCCAGGAGCACGTGCCTGGATTCGGTGAGCGTTGCACCTTCGGCTCTGGCCACGTCTCCAGAGACTCTGATGAGGCCTCCGAGGTCTCTCAGCATGAGTGTAAGCTGGCCCTTTCTTCCAGACCGCCTCTTGGCTTCACGCAGTATCTCAGCCACTGCGTCTTTTGTGAAATGGGGAATCTTGCCGTCGCGGTTGATCTCCTGGACGACGAACCTGATGAGCTTGTTCCTGTTCTCGACTGTGTCGTCCATGGTGTCACGCATGTATACTTCATAGCCGTAGCCCTTTATGCGTGACCTCAAGGCAGGGTGCATTCCCTGCATGGCGTCGAGGTTTCCCGCTGCAATCATGATGAAGTTGCACGGAACCGGCTCAGTCCTGACCAGTGCACCAGAGCTTCTCTCGCTCTGACCGGTTATGGGGTACTCGCCCTCCTGAAGCGCTGTGAGAAGGCTCTGCTGGGATTCGAGCCGTAGAGTATTCACCTCATCTATGAAGAGGACGCCCTTGTGAGCCTTGTGAATTGCTCCGCACTCCACGCGCTCGTGGCTTGGGGTCTCAAGGCCGCCGGACTGGAACGGGTCATGCCTGACATCGCCCAGAAGTGCGCCTGCATGTGCTCCTGTTCCGTCTACGTAAGGCGCCTTCTTCTTGCCGTTGTTATCTACCAGAAGCTTTGGTATCAGAGCATCTTCTTTAGGCATCAGATAGCGCATTGACAGGAATATCAGCGCTGCTGCAATCACGCCGAAGAGGAGCTGACCTGTGTAGTAAGCGTAAACTATCAGGGCCATGACTATGAGCATGAAGAACATGTTCCTCGTCTGGACCTTCTTTCTCGCCTCCATCTTCTGGGCGTCCACAATCTGTTTTCCGCGGCCTGCAGGGACCACTCTCACCCTGGGGGCGTTGTTGTCCTCGGAGTTGTGGTATATCAGCACATCCTGAAGTTCTTCGACTGGCAAAAGCTCGCTCATTGCCCTTCCGAGCATCGACTTTCCAGTGCCTGGGGATCCAATGAGCATCACATGGCGCCTCTGGTGTGCAGCCTTCTTTATGACCTCGACGGCTTCATCCTGGCCGATCACCTGGTCGATGAGGCTATCAGGCACCTTGATTGTGCTTGTATCTGCGAAATCGACATCGCCTAATAACTCTTTTGTGTCTTCCATCGTCAAGTTCTCGGCCCCCTTCTCTTTATTTAAACCTTCTGGCCTATATATCTGATCCTCTGTCTTCGCATTCGCCGTAAGTTCTATCAAAGCTCTTTTACACCTCGAAGTCCCTTATCATCCGGGAATATTCCGCTAGCATCTCCTTAGATAGATGCGGCTTTACTCTTTTATATGCCTCTACGAAGTGATCCTTAGTAACCTGGATCTCATCGAGTATAAGCTCCTCTCTCTTCATTCCAGGCCTTATGTTCTGCCTTAAAGCCAGCATTCCAGCTTCGCGGCAGAGCATCTCTATATCTGCCCCGCTGTAGTTCTGTGCCACCTCAGACAGCCAGTCAGTGGCCACATCTTTGGATAGTGGCATTCCCTTGAGATGTATCTCGAATATCTTCTTTCTGGAATCCACATCTGGCATCTGTATGTGAATGAGGCGGTCGAACCTTCCTGGCCTGAGGAGCGAAGTGTCTACCAGGTCCGGCCTGTTAGTGGCTGCCAGCACCACGACATCTTTCAGCTCTTCTAAGCCGTCCAGCTCGGTGAGGAACTGGCTCACCACTCGTTCGGTTACGTTTGTATCCATTCCGCTATCTCTGGCTGGAACCACCGAGTCTATCTCGTCGAAGAAGATCAGAGCAGGAGACGCCTGCTTTGCCTTTCTGAAGACCTCTCTTACAGCGCGCTCCGACTCTCCGACCCATTTGGACAGAAGCTCCGGCCCTTTGATGCTTATGAAGTTCAGGCTGGACTCAGTGGCCACTGCCTTTGCGATGAGCGTTTTTCCAGTGCCTGGAAGGCCGTAGAGCAGGACTCCTTTCGGCGGCCTTATCCCCAGAAACTCGAAGGCCTCAGGGTACCTGATGGGCCACTCTATAGATTCTATTAGCGCCTGCTTAGCGTCATCCAGGCCGCCGATGTCATCCCAGTGGACCTCCGGGACCTCGACGAAGACTTCGCGCATTGCCGAAGGTTCAATTTTTTTCAGAGCCTTTCTGAAGTCTTCCCTGGTCACCTTGAGGCTCTGGAGGACCTCGGCCGGGATATCGGTCTTCACATCCAGATCGGGCAAGGCCCTTTCCAGCGTCTTCATGGCGGCCTCTTTGCATAAAGCATAGAGGTCTGCTCCCACGAAGCCGTGGGTGATTTCAGCAATATCGTTTAAGTCCAGAGCCTCTTCAAGCGGCATCCCCCTCGTGTGGACGTAGAGTATCTCCAGCCTTCCGTTTCTGTTGGGGATTCCTATCTCTATCTCTCTGTCGAACCTGCCGCCACGCCTGATCGCAGGGTCGAGGGCGTTTGGCCTGTTCGTGGCGGCGATGACTATCACCTCGCCCCTGGAAGAGAGTCCGTCCATCAGTGACAAAATCTGGGCCACCACTCGTCTCTCCAGGTCTCCAGAGACTTCTTCGCGCTTTGGAGCGATGGAATCTATCTCATCTATGAAGATGATTGAGGGGGCCGTATTTCCTGCATCGTCGAAGATCTCGCGAAGCCTCTTCTCGCTCTCGCCATAGAAGCTTGAGACGATCTCAGGCCCTGAGATCGAGATGAAGTTGGCCTCTGTCTCCGAGGCAACAGCCCTAGCTATCAGCGTCTTTCCAGTTCCCGGAGGCCCGTGGAGGAGAACTCCCCTCGGCGGCTTTATTCCGAGCTTCTCGAAGAGCTCAGGGTGGCGCAAGGGCACCTCGATCATCTCTCTGATCTCCCTGATCTCCCTTGACAGGCCGCCTATGTCCTCATAGGAGACCTCCCTTACCTGGAGCGAGAGGTCCTCGATCGTCTCCCTGGTCACGCCTATGATCGTCTCTCCTGTGATGAGAACAGGCCCTGATGGAATTGTGCTCACAACCACCAGGCCAAGAGAGCTGCTGATCATCTCGACCTTCAGCTGCTCTCCTTTGACCACTGCTCTGCCTTCAAGCATTCTCAAGAGGTATTGTGGTCCGCCAATTAGCCTCACCTGACGGTTTGGCGCCAGCACTATCTTTCTTGCAGGCTTTGCATCAGCCTTCGATACTCTGACCTTTGTATCGATGCCTATTCCCAGGTTGGACCTGGTGCTTCCGTCTACGCGGAGGATGTCATCTGGGTCCTCAGGCTTCCCGTGCCAGGCCACAGCATAGACCCTGCTCTTGCCTTCTATCTCCACTACCTCGCCATTGGCAATGTCTATGCAGCTCATGGCCTGCTTGCTGAGCCTGGCTATGCCTTTGCCGGCATCCCTGTGGTAGGCCTCTGTAACCTTTAAGGAGATTGATTCGGCCATGTCTCTAGAGTTATTATGTCTTTGGAGTTGTAT
>CAZXDN010000070.1:5599-14921 GCA_964639235.1 uncultured Methanotrichaceae archaeon
TTGCTTGTTTGTTGCTTGTCTGTTACTTGTCTGTTACTTGTTTCCAGCCAGATGCTTTGTCATGCGTATGGCATCCTTTCCACGACCGTAGTAGCTCTTCAGCAGCTCTGCTTCCCTGTATCCTGACTTTCGATAAAGCGATCTGGCCTCTGGATTTTCCACTGCAACCTCAAGCTTAGTCCTTCTGGAGCCAGCAACCTTAAGCTCTTCTTCCAGAGCCTCTATCAGGGCGTAACCTATGCCTTGCCTCCTGTATTCTGGATGGACATCGAGAGTGTACACTGATCCCATCCTGCCGCTTGGGTAGCCTATGACAAAGCCCTTCATGACGGTGCCCTCACAGGCCACCAGGGATATGGCGTACCTGAGGAGGTAGGCGAACATGCCAATTGGAAAGGCAGTGTCCTCTGGAAAGCAGAGCTTCTCGATCTCAGCTATCTCTCTGAGGTCGCTTAGCCCTGCTCTTCGGATGATCATTTTTTGCCAGTTACCTGCTTGACAACCTCAGAGTAGGCTCCAAAGACCTCTGGAATCTCAACTGTGCCTGCAACGTCTACGATTCCAACGGCAGCTATCGCCTTTCCCTCAAGCAAAATAGGGGCAACAGCAACTGGAACTCCCCTGTAGGCGCCCTCGCTCGGTATGGTCCTGATCGGAGTTCCTTTGGCTAGCACCTCTTCAAGGATCGGCCCTGAGTAATCCACGTCCAAGACTGCGCCTTTCTCTACCCTCACTCCACGAGCCCCTGCAGACCTCATGGTCACCGGCAGCCTGACCACTTCGTTGAATGCAAGGGCTAGTGGAGCCAGATCCTCAGATCTGGCATCCTCGGATATGACAAGCTTGGCCATGCATGTATTTATGACACCGGTCTATCATAAATGCTATCCTCAAGCTAATTTATCTCATGCTAATGGCTTAAAACGCCACTATCCATGCACCGATCATAAAACTGGGACGAGGTCCGTCAAGGGACCCTATCCATCAGTTTAAAAACGTGCGACCAATACGTCGTGCAGACAGATTATTTCCTTCTAAGAAGCCTTGCCTGGAACCCGTGGTACTTGGCAAAGCCCTCTGCGTCCCTCTGGGACAGTGTCTGGGAGTCGAACGAGACCATGTCCTGGGAGTACAGAGCGTCAGGTGAGCGCCTGCCTACTGGCACGGCTGTGCCGCAGTACAGCTTGACCTTGACAGATCCGTTGACCCTCTTCTGAGACTGGTCTACAAATGCGTTTAAGTCCGCGTAGAGAGGGTCGTCCACCAGGCCCATGTAGGCCATCTCGGACCAGGCGTCGTCGATGCCTGCCTTGAACTTGAGCTCGGCTCTGGATAGGACTAGCTGCTCCAGGTCCTTGTGGGCGGTGAGCAGAATGGTTGCAGCCGGGTGCTCGTAGTTCTCCCTGGCCTTGAGCCCAAGAACCCTGTCCTCGACCATGTCCGTCCTGCCAACTCCGTGCTCTCCACCGATCTCGTTAAGCTTGGTTATCAGTTCTGCCCCACTCATCCTGACTCCGTCGAGTGAGACTGGGACTCCCTGCTCGAATCCTATCTCGACTACCTGTGCTGGCTTTCCAGCATCAGGGGATTTGGTCCAGCCGTAGATCTCTTCTGGGGGCTCGAAATACGGGTCCTCGAGCTTTCCGCCTTCAATAGACCTTGACCAGAGGTTCTCATCTATCGACCAGGGCTTATCCTTTGAAACAGGCACGTCGATCCCATGCTCTCTGGCATAGTCGATCTCCCACTCCCTTGCGAGGTCCAGCTCCCTCATTGGGGCGATCACCCTGCAGGGCGTGCAGCGGAAGACCGCCTCGAACCTGAGCTGGTCGTTGCCGCGCCCTGTGCAGCCGTGGGCCAGGTTGGTTATGCCCAGCTTTTCAGCGATCTCAACGGCCTTCTTGGCGATCAGAGGCCTGGCAATGGCCGTTCCCAGCACGTAGCCCTCGTAAGAGCCATTGGCCTTGATTAACGGGAATAAATAGTCCTGGACGAACTCGTCCTTTGCGTCTATGACGTAGTGGCCATCGGCTAGCTTCTTCGCGCGCAGGTTTCCGCGCTCTACATCTTGCGCGGGCTGACCTACATCCACAAGAACAGTTATGACCTTGTCAAACCCATAACGCTCCTTCAGAAGCGGTATGCAAACAGATGTGTCGAGGCCGCCAGAGTAGGCCAATACAACTTCAGACACTGTAATCACCGCTGGGTACAAGAAATCCAGTTATTTTAACCTTATCCGTCATTTAGGCGACAACTCTATAACCGCCCCGAAAAATGGGGTTTTAATGACCCAGCTAGTTAAGACGGCTGCTCTCACAGTGGACTTTGACGAGGGCCGAAGGGCGCTCGAGGCCCGCGGAGCCCTAGCGCTGATGGTCCAGCCAGTGTTGAGCAAGATAAACCAGAGGCTGACAGAGGAGAAGCCTGCACTTGTGAAGGACAAAGAGATCATCGCTTCCACCTGGCTGCCGCCAATACCTAGCGGGCCTTTCAAGAGGCTGGTGCTAAACGAGGCCAAGATGGCTATCGGTCGCCCTGTTCCCCAGACGGTCTCAATCGAAGTTACCAGGAAGTGCGGATGCAGCTGCGATCACTGCCTGATCAAAGAAGGAGAAGGAGAGCTCTCCTCAGAGAAGATCTATAGCGTCATAGACCAGGCACTGGAGATGGGCACCTGCATAATCACATTCACAGAGGGCGATCCCCTTCTCAGGGACGACATAGTTGACCTTGTGCGCTATGTCAACAAGGAAAAAGCCATAGTTAACCTATTTACCCCAGGGTTGGAGCTAACTCAGCTAAAGGCAGAGCAGCTGAGGGATGCAGGCCTCTACAACCTCCTCGTTGGAGTGTACAGCACAGATCCAGCCGCCCACGATGCAGTGCGCGGCCTTAAAGGCGCTCACGAGAAGGCAATAGAAGCGATTCACACGGGCCTGAGAGCTGGCCTGATGGTCACCATGTCTGCGCACATAGGCACAGGACAGGTTGACCAGATACTCGACCTTTACAACCTGGCAACAGATCTGGGAGTCCAGGAGCTGTCGATCTGGGAAGCAATCCCCAAATCTCCTGAAGACAACCTGACCCAGATAGAGCGTGAAAAGATAATTCACCTCTACAGGAAGATCAACTCCACTCCAGGAGGCCCAAGGCTCTTTGCAAACACCTACTTCGAGGGCCAGATGATGGGTTGCATGGCTGGAAGGCGCTGGCTGCACGTCGGAGTGGATGGATCTGTGAGAGCATGCCCGTACCTGGGTAAGAGCTACGGAAATGTGCTTGAGCGCTCGCTCAAAGATATATGGAAATCCATACGAAAATCGGGCGAGTTCGAGGCCTTCAAGTGCTCCTGCCCTGCGCAGGAGATCTTCTGACCCTTTTTGTTTCGAGCTAATCTCTATATTGAGCTATATACTATTTCTCGCTGCTCTTTTTTGGCCAGATACACCTATAATTTTTTACTGCTGTTAATTTTCCAGTATGTATACAACAGCTAATAAAAGTTACGGAAAATTATTAGTACAGATATAGCCATTGCTTGGAAGAGGATGGATAATGGGTGTCATCAGCAGCTTCAAGGTGAGCCTTGGAAGCTGGATCAACAAGATCTTTGGGAAAAAGAGGGCGAAGATCGGGCTATATGGACCGCCGAACGCTGGAAAGACCACTCTTGCCAACAAGATCGTCAAGGACTGGTCTGGCGGGAGCATGGGCACAGTCTCGAACATACCCCATGAGACCAGGAGGGCGGTGAGGAAGGAGGGGGTCATGATCAACTCCAATGGCTCCTCGATACAGCTGGACATAGTCGATACTCCTGGAATGGCCACCAAGATCGACTTCAAGGAGTTCATGGCCTTTGGCTTGGACGAAGCAGAGGCCAAGAAGAGGGCCAAGGAGGCGACTGAAGGTGTGATTGAGGCTGTCAAGTGGCTGGATGACCTGGACGGAGTTCTCCTGGTCATGGATGCAACTGAAGACCCCTACACCCAGGTGAACGTGACGGTCATAGGCAACATGGAGGCCCGCCGCCTTCCGCTTCTGATCGTCGCCAACAAGATAGACAGGCCTGAGGCGTCTCCAGGAAGGATCAAGGCTGCTTTCCCGCAGCACCCAATGGTCTCTATCTCTGCTCTTGAGGGGAAGAACATAGATGAGCTCTATCATGCGATAGCAGCTAACTTCGGGTGATTCTATGAGTGAAGTGCAGATGGATCTGATCTCGGCTGAGAAGCTGGAGAAGATGACCTCTATGGAGAAGATCAGGCTGATCTTGGACAAGGTAAAGACAGGGAGGATACTGGTCCTGGAGAACGGCCTGACTCCTGACGAGGAGGTAAGGCTCATAGAGATGACCATGACTGAGATTAGGGTTGACGAGTTCTCTGGAATAGAGATAGAGAGCTATCCGACCAAGCGCGATGGGTCTTTCTTGAACAGGATCCTGGGCAAGAACGTGAAGGGAAGGATGACGGTAATAGGGCCTGCAAACCAGATAAGGACAATAGAGAAAGACCAGTACCAGATAATCACCAAGGTCTCAGTAGGGGATTAGATTTGCCTCACATGTGTACTCGCTGCAAGAATGTGTTCGAAGATGGAATGGATATATTGAAGGGCTGTCCTGCCTGCGGCTGGAAGAAGTTCATGTTTGTCAAGGCCAAGAAGCAGGGACAGCCAAGGTCAAAGCCGCTGGACATCAAAGATCTCAGGAATAAAGACCTGAACGCCAATCTTGATGGGAGTCTGATCCCCAAAGGCATAAGCGGTGGTGAGATACGCGCTGACGTCAGAGCTTCTGAGGAACTGCAGAACGCCAAGGCAGCCGCAGGGTTGATCGACATCGACACCAAGAAAGATCAGCCTTTGCCAGATGTCAAGGTGGAGAGCATAAAGATTACAGCGCCCGGAACCTATGAGCTGAACCTTCCCTCGCTCTTTGAGAGAGAGGAGCTGATCATGGCTGTGAAGGAGGGCACCTATCTGATAGACCTCTCATCAGCCTTCAGAAAGCCCAAGAAGGATTGAGGCTCAATCCTTCTGGAATTTTATAGTTATCTCTTTGTAACCAGGATCTATTCCGTGCAGGGATTCAGTCATGGCCTTTGCCACGTTTCCTATGATCTCCTGGGTGAAGGCGTTCAAAGGAATCGCCTTTCTGTCAACCGTTATCTCGACTGCCATCTCTGCACCAGACCTGTTTACTCAGTGTTGGATATCGCAAATGGTGGTGTGTATACTGTGGTCGCGTTAGATCCTATGGCCACTGGCATTGTGTAGACCGTGGGAGCAACAGTTGATGAAAGATCGCTTGTGTTGTTGTTCCTTATTGCGAAGCTGGGCGTGTACACTATTGGAGAAGACCCGCCAAGAGCTACAGCTGCCACGCTGGACTGGGCCTTCTTCTTGCCAAGTGTTGAGAGATCCAGTACTGCCTTATCGCTTGATCCTGTTGAGAGATTGAGCGTTCCGGCATCTTCTGAGCCAGACAGTGTGGACGTGGAGATGACGTCTGATGCGGATGCGACCTCGTTTGTGGCCTGAGCTACGGCCTGTGTGGCGTTCTCGTCGAGAACTATGGGCTCAGTGGCATTCAGGTCCACAGTGGTCAGATTGGCTGTGTCATTTTGGGCGCATACAGCCATAACGCCTGCTAGTAACATCGAAACTGCTAGGAGCGTGAAAATTGCTTTCATTATTGACCTCCTTTTCTGCTGCTAGGTGAGGTATTACCATTTATTCCTTTTGATTATGAGGGCAGGATGTAAAGGGGCCCTGGATACGCCGGTTGGATCTCGTGGGTGCGATCTCGCAGACGCAATTCTGCGGACACAATCGTATATTGGGATGCCATGATGGATTTATGTGCAGATGGGGCAGCTCTTGGCAGGTGGGCAGCTCTTCTCCGGGCCCAGGCGCAAAAAGACTCCCCAGCTTCGACTCTTCTTCGCGATCGTTCGCATTTGACGATAGCAAACTGCATTTGGATTATCGCAACCATTCACGTGAGCTCGAATCAGAGCTTGAATCAGGCTTAAAACAGCTGGAAATGAGATATATGGGATCAAGAACACAGGGTCAAGAGAACAGCAGATCTGAGGTGTATTGTGATATGGTGAAGATTGAAGTCCTGGGAACCGGATGTGCAAAGTGCAAGACGCTGACCAAGAATGTGGAAAAGGCGGTAAAGGAGCTTGGCATTCAGGCAGAAATCGTCAAGATAGACGGAATCGAGGAGATAATGAGCAGGGGAATAATGATGACGCCTGCTCTGTTTATAGACGGAAAACAAAAAGCGGTCGGAAGATCGCCCAGCCCAGAAGAGATCAAGAAGATGCTGCAATCCTGATCTATGCTGATGCCTTGGACTTTTATGCTAATGCCATGGACCAAGCTAAACTTCCTGGCGGCGGATGAGACAGCAAGGTGGACATGGGGTTCGCCATATCTCTCCATCGGGAAGTTTTAATAATTTGGCTTTGGAAGCATTATGCATGATAAAAATCTTCCTGACCATTTCCCTGGTCCTGGCTCTGGCAGCTGTAGGCACTGCAGCGCCTTCAACTCCAGGCGTTGAGATGACACAGAGCGAGGTTGTAGCAGAGCAGATGTACGAGCACGGAGTTGGAGCGCCCTGGGTTGGTGGAAATCCTCCAAAATACGAGCAGGCGCCTACACTCGTTCTTCCCATTAAAAAGGAAATCGCGCGGCAGCTGTATTACAAGACCATCGGGTCGACATACGCCTATGGCTACCTGATAATAGGCGAGGGAACGAACAGGTTGGCAATACCTTGTCCCTCTGGGACTTACACAGTCCTGGGATGCTATGACAGCAGAGATAACCTCGCAGGCGTCTACGTGGACCTGGGCAAGTATTACTCCTAAATAAAAATGGTTCATATTAAACGCTGGCCCACCACGCTTTCAATTTTTTTCTGATTTCTGCGATGGCATCACGTAGAGACAATCCCAGACATCATGAGCGAATTCTCCTTCGTGAAAGACAACCAAAGCCACGCATGAAATAAGGCTCAAGCTAACATTGAAGATACCTATACAGAGGTTCATCGCCCATAAACTCATCACCCATAAACTCATCACCCATAAACTCATCACCCATAAACTCATCACCCATGAACTCCTCGACCCATCTGCTCTGATGCCCAAAGCGAGAATGACTTATGCCCATTATTTGCCCACGTCAGGCACAGCAGGGCTACAAAAACAGCACAGATTTCAGCCAATTTTTATCATAAAAACACGGGCATGTAGCCCTGATAAACGCTACGCATATCTATTCTGAGGGATATAACATAATAAATAACATTATTCATTGCAAGGCACATTATGAGCCATTCAATCCTAGAATACATTCATAAGAATTGTTTTTTTACGTTTATTTTTCCATTGGAAATAAAGGGGTATACGATTTGGAGGTCACAAGAGGCTGAAGTTGGGATTAACTATAAAAAGGTTGTTGGAGAGCAAAGGTATATGCTCAGATTACTGGCAGTCACATGCTTAATACTATTTATCATCCTCTTGCCTGCAAGTGGCACGAGGACGTATATGGTGGACGACGACGGCTTTGCGAACTACAAGACGATAGGCGAGGCAATCTCAGCTGCGAGCAGTGGAGACACCATCTACCTCAAAGAGGGCAACTACAAGGGATCAGTTGTTGTGAACAAGGCCCTGACCATCATGCCGCTCTCAGGAGAGACCAGTTCTCCCATCATCAATGCAGATGGGAATGAGACCGGCATGACCATAGAAGCTGACGGCTGCTCGATCGAGGGCATCACAGTTGAGAACTTCTCGCTCTCAGGAATCGAGGTCAAATCGAACGGCAACTCGATTAAAAACAGCAAAGTGATAAACAAAATGATGGAAGGTCAGCAGGCTGGGATAATCGTCACAGGCACTGACAAAAATGTAATTCAGAACAACGGCATCTCCAGTTGCTTCATAGGAGTCCTGCTCTGGTCTGGAGCCGCGGAGAACCAGGCTGTGGCAAACACGTTAGAGGGGTGCAACATGTCGTTCTTCCTCAGGGACACCAGCCTTAACAACATCACCTCTAACCTGGCATCCAACTGCGGCTATGGCATTTACCTGATGAACTCCTCAAAGACGTCGATCTCAAAGGACTCAGTGAGCAGCTGCAAGTACGGAGTTGCCCTTGAGAACTCCAGCGAAAACCTGGTTACTGGCTGTACGATAGATAATGCCACGAACGCCATCGGCCTTGGAACAAGCTCATTCAACGAAGTAGTCGGCAATGTAATTTCCAACTCCACGCAGCAGTCTCTGGAGCTGGTCTACTCAGGCAACAACAAGATATCCAAAAACCAGATCCTCAACGGAGACGTGGGCATGATGCTCGTGGACTCTCCAGGAAACACGCTTGAGTCAAACGAGCTTGCAGAGATCAAGTGGGGAATGTACGTCGACAGCAGCTCAAGAGAGGGCTTTGACAATGCCATAGATGAGTCCAACACGGTAGACGGAAATCCCATAGTCTACATCTACGGCCAGTCCGAAGGCAAGGTGGCAGACAGAAAGATAGCCCATCTGACTTTAGCATACTGCAAGAACTTCACGCTGGAGAGAAACCAGATAACCAACGACGCCATCTTCATCTTCAGCTCAGACGGGAACAGAATAGCCGAGAACAACATCTCCGGATGCTACGGCATGAGAATCCTCAGCTCAGGATCGAACCAGGTTCTGAAGAATAAGGTAATCGATAACAGGTTCAGCGGCATATTCCTTGTGGACTCGTACCAGAACCAGATCGAGGAGAACTTTGCATCAGGGAACAACCAGAACGGAATATCTCTCTTCAACTCAAGCTCAAACCTGATCAGAGGAAACAACGTGAGCCGCAACCGCGACACTGGCCTCTGGCTCAACTACTCCAATGGAAATGAGATCTATGAGAATCAGATATCCTCAAACCCAATGGGGATGCTCCTCCTCTACTCATATGGAAACGAGATATATCACAACAACTTCCAGGAGAACAAAGAGCAGGCTGAAGACAGGAAAGGCAACAACAGCTGGGATATGGGCAACGTCACAGGAGGTAACTACTGGTCCGGGTACAAAGCCGTGGGCAACCCAAGCAGCGGATGGCAAAAGGTCATAAAGGGAGGAAAGACAGACAGATACCCCTTCCAGGACGCAAACGGCTGGACGATTTTGCCACAATCTTCTGTACAGACGTCTTCGCCTGAGCAGAGCCAAAGTGAGCAGAGCCAAAGTGAGCAGAGCCAAAGTGAGCAGGGCCAAGCCAGTCAGAGCCAGAACAT
>CAZXDN010000071.1:0-9411 GCA_964639235.1 uncultured Methanotrichaceae archaeon
ATCTCTCATTGGGATGCAGCTAGAATGAGCAGCGACTAAACCAGAAACAGATGTGATAGGCACAACTCAATGTGGTCAGGGGCTGACTTCGGCCCTGAGAGGCGCTCTGTTGTCAGTGCTAACCTAGAAACGTACCAGGTCAAAATGCAGCGGATGAAAAGTGAAGGAAAGAGAAGAGGATATGTGACGTTGCCAGGGATATAGAAGAAGTGAAGGACCTGGCGAGCCAAACGCTGATCCACAGCGCCCACACAGGGGGCCTGCCACCGAAGTGTAGGCCTTGAACTCGCCCTGCGCCATCACACAGGCACAGGTGAACAGCACTGGATTTTGACACAGCGCCCTTTTCACAGGGACCCTTCATCTGAGATGAGTGGCCTGCTCTCGCCTTGCCTGCACACATCCGATACTTTGCCGCGCCATACGAACTGAACGAGGTATGTCACGAGCCCGTCTTCGCCGAAAGCTTCGCGGTTAAGCGAGGCGCTCCCTGAGGGGGACATACTACCCTCTGAACTTAATCGACTACAGCTCTTAACTAGCGGCAAATTACTCTTATAATCATTATAGATACATATAGTTGGCGGTTCAGCAAAGGTCAGGACCAACGTCCAACCAGCCGCTGCTCGATCATCACCTCTACATCCTCCGGCGTAATGCCAAAGGCCTTCTGAAGCTCCTTGGCCATCTCAATAATCCCAACAATTCAAAAAAATAACTATCTAGACTGCAAGGCCCAACTCTCTGGCTTTGGCTAGGGCCACATCAGCCTCTGCTTTGCGATTCAGCCCTTTAAATGCCAGGTACTTCTGGTACCATGCATCTGCATAACGTGAATCTATCTCAATGGCTCTCTCCAGATACACCAATGCATCCTTATGCTTATTCTGGCAATTAAACGCCCAGCCCTTAATGGCCCAACATGAGGTATATCTTGGACTGATTCGCAAGGCCTCATCCAGACATACATGAGATTCTTTGTACTTTTTTAATTTAATAAGGACATATCCTTTAGAACACCAAGCCCTAGCCAAGTTGGGATTCAGCTTTAAGGACTCATCATAGCACTTGATAGCATCTTTATATGACCCTTTTTCAGCGAACTTATTCCCCTTATCTATCCATTGATTTGGAGCATCACGCTCATACGGGTCCGTTTTGTGTCCGCCTGGCCCAGCAGAATATGGATCCGTATCCTTCACACAGTTATATGGATCAGACTCTGTCATACAGAGGAAATATTGTCCATACAGTATAGTCCTTATGGTGAGCTTTGCAGTAACATAGACACCTATTGAAGAACATTGCCCGTGCCTGTGCAAAATGGGCACAAATCTGATCAGCTGATATAGACAGCGAGGCCGTGATGTTTCATAATCTCTCAATTACAAAAAGGATTTTATGGGCAGGAATAGGTTTAGCACTATATGAAAGCTGAGATCGCAGTCATAGGGGGCGTTGGATTTTGCATTGAAGGCCTGGTAGACGAGCTATCTACGCCTTATGGTCCAGTTAACGCCTGGTTCACCAGGATGAAGGGAAGGCGTGTGGCCTTCATACCCCGCCACGGAGAGCCCCACCTTCCCCCGCACAAAGTCAACTACAGGGCGATAATCTCAGCAGCCAGGGCATCCGGGGCATCGAGAGTCATCTCTGTAAACACTGTGGGCACGATGTCGTATCACCCTGTGGGAAGCCTCTTCTTGCCTCTGGACTTCGTGGAGTTCACCAAGTCCAGGATAAACACCTTCTTCGAGGAGAGAGCAGTGCACGTGGACATGAGCCAACCCTACTGCCCGGAGGTGCGCCTTGCCTTAGCCCAGTCGATAAAAAGCTCAGGCCGCGACCTCTACGAGGGCGTGTACGCCTGTGCGGAAGGGCCGCATCTGGAGTCGCCTGCCCAGATAAGGATGATGAGGTGCTTTGGAGACGTCATTGGGATGACTGGATATCCAGAGGTCGTCCTTGCCAGAGAGCTGTCGCTGTGTTATGCCGCTTTATGCATAGTCACAAACGAGGCCTGTGGAATGAAGCCTGAGGGCCTGAACACCACTGAAATAAAAGATCAGATGAAGGCGAGTGAAAATGCAATCAGGGAGATAATCTCAGGAGCCGCAGAAAGGATGCCAGAAGAGAGGTCGTGCCCCTGTAAAGACGCACTCTCTGAGGCTGAGATCTCATCTAAATCCCCCTGAAACTCGACCTTCGCCAGCTGCAACTTGCCCTAAATCACCCTGAATGAGGTTGTGCTCTGGGCTGATTCGCCTGCGGCGTCTGTCACCTTGAGTATGACTGTGTGCTCGCCGCTTCCAAGCTCTGAGATCTCCTGATCAAATGACCCCTCGCTTGGGAACTTATCTCCAAGGCTCGAAGACCAGGAGTAAGAGTAAGGCTCCTTGCCGCCTTTCACCTCTGAGCTGAAGCTGACAGTCCCATCGCCCGATAGTACCGAGCCCGTCTTTGGAGAAGTGATGGCTACAGACATGGCAGGTTCAGATGACCCAGATCCCAGATATGGATTTCCAGCTTCTGCAGCTTCATCTGAGGTTTCGTCCTCAACCGAACTGACACTCGCGCTGTCGTTTGCGCCTGGATTTTCGCTCTGGCCTGCTCCCTGGTTTACGCCAGAGCTTTCTTCATTGTTTCCAATACAGCCAGAGCAGATGAGCGCCGCAAGGCATATCAGAATCAACAACTTTTTAGACATAGCTTGCTCAGGGCTAAGTGAAGATAAAATTCTTTTCCCAGGGGTATGTGCTTAGCCCTCCGATCACGATGCTCATATAATACGACGCAAATATGCTTCTGAATGGAGTATGGATAACGATGATACCCCTCTTCTAAAATCAACTCTCTAAACCTATATAATGATTTAGATTAAGTCGCTTCTCCTTCGATTTTAAGTTTAATAAACAAATAAACTAAGGGGCATTCTGTAATCTATCAAAAAAACCGTATTATTTCGAATTATCCCAATTAAATTGATTTTACTGTCTATAATCTCAAATGAGCCTAAATATTAAGTTATTCCTGATATGAGGTCAGAGCATGTTGATTTTATAAATCTAAAACGCCTATTATATTAACCCTGCCATTTAGAGTATTCAACTTATAATCGGCCATTAAATGGATTAAAACTGTGAATAAGTGGTTAAAATCCTAAACGGACGTTGCCCACGAAGTTAAATCTGAATTAACTTCCCTTTCAGAGCAAATTTGATCGTATCAACATTAAAACATCTATTTAGAAAGTGAGTTTTGGAAGAGAGGTAAAGTTAGTATTAGAATAAAATGGGGCTTAAGGCCTGGGAGATGATCCAGACCCTAATCCTAGACGAAGCCGTCATTGAGATGAGGCCATCATGCAGGTGCAGCCGTTAAGATGAAGCCATCCAGATGAAGCCATCATATGCGCATCAGACGCCGGGTTAAGAGCTATCTGTATCAGGATATACCAGGATCCTGTCATCCGGGTACTCGACGCCCATGAGCTTCTGGTACTCATCCCAGATCTCCAGTGGATCTATGTCGGCCTCCGGGTGGAGCAGCTTGGCCATGTACGCCAGGCCGACAGCGCTATCCAGGCCGTAGAGCATCTCTGAGAAGCAGAGGTAGACTCTGTCGTCTTTGATGGCATTTATGGTATCGGCTCCGTCTCGATCCAGGATCTCGTTTCTCGTGTTCTCAAGCTCGACTGTGTCTTTGCTTGGGCCCTTCTCCCAGCCGATGCTGTCAGCAGACTTGTACTTCAGCATCACATCAGGATTTTCTGTGATGACCCACTCCCAATCGACCTTGGGGAACTTCTCCTTCAGGTCCCCTGCGATGTTCTCTCCTGCAGCCAGGCTCACCAGTGTGCTGAAGCCAGATCCTGCGCCGTAGGCTGTGAGTTCGCTCGTGCCCTTGGAGGACCCCGACTCGATGTATACCTTCTGGATCGCCATGCCTTCTACAGCGGACTCGATCTGCGAGACCTTGCTCTCATACCAGTCGTTGTAGGCCTTGGCCTCACTCTCTTTGCCCAGGATGATGCCAAGAGTGGTCATCGAATCCGTGATGTTCTCAGGGTTCGTGAAATCCAGGCCGATCAGGGTTATGTTCTCGAACGGGGCAAAGCCCTTCTCGAACGAGTCCACAGCATAGGACTTGCCGCCGGAAGTTCCATATGAGTAGCAAAGGACGATTATGTCTGGAACTATGGCGTCACCCTTCTTGGCGAGGTCTCCTATGGCCTCGTAGTCGAAGGAGTTCCAGGTGCCCACGACCTGAGCGTCTTTGTACATGGGGTAGATCTCGTTCCTATTGTGGATCGTGTCAGTCACGCCTACGACTTTATCCGCATCTCCCAGCGCGGCGACTGCCTCTGCCGAGTAGCCGCTCTGCACGATTATCCTCTCAACAGGCATCTTGATTGCAACCTCTCTGCCTGTAGAGTCTGTGATCGTCTTTGGATAGCTGGAATTATCACTAGCTGCAACGTTATAAGCCAGGGCGATGAAGAGAGCCACAGCTACGAACGTTTTTATTGATCTTTCTTTCATCTCGATCTCCTGTTCAATTTAATCAATTTATTTTTAGTTATATCAATCTCACTTTATCCGTCTCGTCGCCAGTATTGGATAAAAAGGTTGTGATAGGCAATCGAACACGTGGAGTCGAATATCTGCAGGAAAGCTGCAGGAAGGAGGGTCAAGTTAAGCCCGGCTTAAGATCAATTCGGGCCCACAGAAGAGAAAGGGCACGAGCCTTAAAACACACAATTGCTAGGTTATCCCTACCGGACCGGTCCTCGTTTCTGTTGCTTGATGAACCTGTCCCAGTTCCAGGGCTCGTCCAGAACCTTGACGTTCACCTTTCTGATCCCGTCAATCCCCTCAGCCCTCTGCTTGACCTGATCAGATAGGTAATCAACAAGCGGGCAGGCCTGGGTGGTGAGGACCATGTCGACTTCTGCCTGATCTCCATCCACTCTGATGTCCTTTATCAGGCCCAGATCCACAATGTCTATCCCGACCTCCGGATCGATCACGTCTCTTAAGGCCGTTCTGACCTCTTCCTCGATTGCTAGCTCAGCCCTAATCTTCTCAGCCTCAGGTCCAGATAACGACATCTCCATCTTCCTCAGCCTATCCTCAAGCCGGTTCTGACGGTCCAGCATCCTGCTCACCACCCGCAGCATGGGATCTGGCAGGTTGCCATAATCCAGATCGGTCATGGTGGCTGGACACTCAGGCTCTGCAATCCTTCCAGGCACCCCAACTACTGTGGCGCCGGGAGGAACCGACCTTACCACCACGGAGCCTGCACCGATCTTGGCGCCCTTGCCCACGACTACAGGCCCGAGAACGATGGCTCCGCTGCCTATGACCACGCCATCCTCTATTGTGGGATGGCGCTTCACCTTGTCCAGGCTGGTGCCGCCAAGCACTGTGCCCATGTACATCACGACGTCGTCCCCCACCTCAGCAGTCTCTCCTATCACCACGCCCATGCCGTGATCTATGAAGAGCCTGCGCCCTATCTTGGCGCCAGGATGAATCTCAACTCCAGTGAAGAAGCGAGCCAGATGGGAGGTGAATCTTGCCAGAAAGTAAAGCCTGTGCGCCCAGAGGAAATGGGAGATCCTGTGAGCCCAGATGGCATGGAGGCCAGGATAGGTAAAGGCGACCTCCCAAAATGTCCTTGCAGCCGGGTCTTTGGCAAAGACGGTCTGGATATCTTCCTTAAGTCTCATGTCTCTCAGGCCTCAAGTAGTAGACTCCAAATATTTTTGTCTCAAGCTCATTTTGCGATTTCATGTTTCGAGCAGCTCAGTCAAGGCAATTTAGGACCGATGTGATTTATTTTATGACTGATGTGATTCATAGGGCTGACTTCCAGCTTTAGCGACCAAGACTTAGCATCTCAGGACTCAGCATCTCAGGACTCAGCATCTCAGGACTCAAACAGCTCAGTGCTCAGGTATCGCTCTCCGGTGTCGGGCAGTATCACCACAATTAGCTTGCCTTTGTTCTCAGGCCTTGATGCCACCTGTAAAGCAGCGAAGCTGGCGGCTCCAGAGGAGATCCCAACCAGGATGCCCTCCTCTCTGGCAAGCCTCCGGGAGGTCTTGACTGCGTCTTCGTACTCAACCCTGATCACCTCATCTATCAGGTCGAGCCTGAGAATTTCCGGAACAAAGCCGGCGCCTATGCCTTGAATCTTGTTGGGACCAGGGCTTCCGCCAGAGAGGACTGGAGAGGACGCAGGCTCGACGGCTATGGCCTTGAACCCGGGCTTTCTGGACTTGATCCCCTCGGCAATTCCAGTTATAGTCCCTCCTGTCCCAACTCCGGCCACCACGAAATCGATTTTGCCATCGGTATCTCTCCATATCTCCTCTGCAGTGGTCCTGCGATGGATCTCTGGATTGGAGGGGTTCCTGAACTGCTGGGGTATGTAGTAGAACCTGGGGTCATTGGAGAGCATCTCTTCTGCCGTGTGAATGGCGCCTTTCATGCCCTCTTTTCCCGGCGTCAGCACCAGATCAGCCCCCAGTGCCTTGAGCAGCTTGCGCCTTTCGATGCTCATGGTCTCAGGCATGACCAGGACCAGCTTGTAGCCCCTGGCAGCGCAGACGAATGCGAGCGCAATACCTGTGTTGCCGCTGGTAGGCTCCAGGATAATCGTATCGTCCTTGATGTGACCGGCCCTCTCTGCTGCACCTATCATGGCCACGCCGATGCGGTCCTTCACGCTGCTGAGTGGGTTGAACGATTCGATTTTGGCGACAACTGTAGCGCCCAGGCCCTCTGAAACCCGGTTCAGCCTGACCAGGGGCGTGTTCCCAACGGTCTTGGTCAAGTCATTGTAGATTTCTCCCATAATACCTCCAACAATTAAACCAGAGCCATCTCCTCTCAAGGGCTGCTCAGGAATACGCAGCCTTTTGGCGCTCAGGCCTGCAATGGACACCTGATACTGCAGCCCTGTGATCGATGACAACTGCATAGCGACGACTGCTGCAGAGGCACCCTCTGCCTGAGAGATGCTGCGTCTCAGGCAATCTTCAAGCTCAATTCTACGTCGTTTTATTTTAAATAGTGTAGCCATAACCAGGCATTCTACTGCAGCAACTCGCCCAGCAGTGTATTCACGATTGTTAAGCTTGCGGTAGAGATATAATGTTTCCCACGCCGTTGGTGCGCAAAATATCCCTGCGTGAACTCCGCTTGGGGTGGGGTCTTCGTAAAGCGTTCGCAAAGTGAAGTTTCAGATATTTAAATTCTAGCCAGATTGAGGTCTTGAAATATGGCAGTTAATGGCATTTTTCCACCTGATCGATTCACATGGCCAGAAGACATCGCCATTTGCCTTTTCATAATGGACATTGCGCTGTATCATCCAGGCCTGAGGAAACGTTTATTTTTAATGAAGATCAATTGCCTCAAACTGAAAAAGGAGAGGATCTCATGCCCAGCCTCAGGCTAGTGTTGTGGAATATGGAGTGGTTGAACGACCTGTTTGTCAACGATACCCAGGCGGCACAGTTTCGCCCGGACAATGACAAGGCGCCAAACTCTGAAGGAACCGTAAAGCAGCGCCGTGACGATCTCTCTGGAGTTCTTCGAGAGCTGGGGCCCGATGTGGTCATAGTCGTGGAAGGCCCGAGCAGGCCAGAGGAGCTGCAGCTCTTCTTCGACAGCATCGGGCAAGGCACCTGGGAGACCAGACTGCAGGTTTCACCGCCGCCAAAGCCAAAATCTCCAAGGCCAACCCAGAACATTGGAGTAGCTGTGCGCGTCGACACTGGAAAATTTGAGCAGACTCCAATGAAGTTCACAGATACTGCAAATGATCCTCGCTTCAGCCCGTTCCTCGTCGACACAGATAACGACCAGATCGAAGAGCAGTACACCTTTGAAAGACGGCCGCTTTATGTCGAGATCCATCCCGCAGAGGGTTCGCCTTTCAACGTGCTTGGGCTTCATCTGAAGAGCAAAGCCATCTTCGGCGCATATGAATGGAGCAGGTGGTGGGAGACTTCTGACGCAAACCGCAAGAAGATTCTCGCCCAGGCGTCGCACATCCACGACACATTCATAGATCCATATCTCACTGATGATCAGACCAGACATACGCCGCTCATAGTGTGCGGCGACATCAACGACGGCCCAGGGCTTGATGCAAGCGAGAAGCGGCTCTTCGGCAGCGGCGTTGAGCGCCTGATGGGCAGCATCTGGCAGCCGGACTTCTGCCTTGGAAATGCGCTCTTCGATGCCCTGAAGCCCAAAGAAAAGAAGGCCCTCAACTTCTCTTCCATCTACACAACCAGCTATCGTGATCCAATCTTCAACAACACCTATCAGAGAGATTGGATAGATCACATTTTGTATTCAAAGTGCCTGCTTGGAAACTGGATACGAAATGCAAAGGTTCACGAGAAGATGGCCGACGATACGCCGATATGGAAGAAGTACAAATACGCTTCTGACCATTTTCCAGTATCAGTAGATGTGGTCACAGGCTGACGTTGATATCCGATGATGGAGAAAACGGCAGTGTCTGGCATAATCAGTTCCGATACAATCATAGTTGGAGGAGGAATCGCAGGCCTCTATGCCTGCTATAAGCTGAGGCAGCTGAAGGGCGCAGGCCATTTCATCTCTCTTTTTGAGGCCACGGATCGCTTTGGAGGACGAATTGAGACCGTGGAGATGCGAGGGTTCCTGGCAGAGTATGGCCCTATGCGGTTTGAGAAGAGGGCTCAGCCTCTGCTCATGGATCTCATATCTGAGCTGGGCCTTGAGACGAAATACTTCGTTCCCTACACAGCAGCAAGAGATCCAGAATCCCTTTTCGATCTGACCTTCGACGAGTCGGGAGGTAAGCGCTCTGGGCGCAAGCTAAATGCACTTGAGCTCATGGCGCTTGGAATTCTCCGCCTCTTGAATGCCAGTGCAGGGGACATGGACAACCCCAGCGACCATCGGCACTGGGACTGGTGGGCAACTCTTGATGAAGAGTATTACAGCTATGTGCGTAATGTGGCTGAGTACAAAGGCACACCTCTTTACAAAGTTGGCCTCTGGAATGCCCTTGGCCTCGTCTTAAGCGAGCGCGCTGTAAGACAGATCATCAACTATGGGACATTTTATCATTTCATCCACCTCAATCCCAATGCTGCAGAGTGGATCATATTCTGGCTTCGCGGGCTGCATCCCCTTGAGGGATTGGTTGGCATAAAGCAGGGGTCAGAGGCGCTGACCCGAGAGATAGCGCTCAGGTTGAACTCTGCATCGCCATCAGTATCGCTACATCTGAACCACAAGCTTACAGCCCTGTATCCTCAGCCGGATGGTCGAGTTCTTCTGGAGTTCGAGCCTGAGCACCACAGCACAGGTGGTATAGGCAGTGCAGATATGAACAGCT
>CAZXDN010000071.1:9511-14691 GCA_964639235.1 uncultured Methanotrichaceae archaeon
GGTGCAAGCAATGCAGGTGCAAGTAACGCAGGTGTAGGCAACGCAGACACAGTCAAGGCACTGGCAAATCACGTTGTGCTGGCACTTCCACGCTCTGCCCTGATGCAGCTTCGCCCAATGCTTCCCAAACACATCGGAGAGCTCTCTGACAGCGTGATTCCAATTCCGCTTCTGAAGTGCTTTTTCGTAAACGAAGATCCCTGGTGGGACGGGTCCACTCCGCCGCAGACGCGAGCATCCTCTACTCCAGCCAGGGAGATCCACTACTATGTTCTCTATGAGGAATGCGAAGGCAAAGTTCAAGGCGGCAAAGCTCAAGGCAGCAAAGTCCAAACCGATACAGATCAGGGCGGCAAAGGCTCAGGCTGCAAACATGAAAGCAGAAAACGTGGGCTCGTCATGGTTTACGGAGACTCGCCCAGCAGGCACTGCTGGATGCCCTTTGTGCAGGGAAAAGAGCATTTGAAAGCAGAGCTAAACTGCGATTGTCGCCTCATCGAAGGCTATCTCAGGTATTTGAGATCCAACCCCGATAGTGCAGATGTCGACGAGATTAGAGCCGAGGCCAAACTAATAAGCTGTTTTGGCATCAGAGATTGGAGCAGGGAGCCCTATGAGGCTGGCTGCCACGCATGGAAAGCTGGCGTTCGAGTCGAAGAGGCGATCAGAGAGCTGTCTGCATTCTCCCTGCCTGGTGCACATCTTCCAGACAGGAACGTCCACATCTGCGGCGAGGCTTATTCCGACTTCCAGGGCTTTATCGAGGGCGGCCTGCGCACAGCCCTGAAGGTCATAAAGCAGATTTGAATGAGTTATGGGAGCGCCTTGCCTTTGGCCCTGAATGCACCCTTAATTAACTCCTCTTTGAAGAACCCGCCTGCACTTCCCGTAGCTGCATAGCTGTAGACTGCAGCAGAGAAGATGCCGCTTAGAGCCGAGCTTAACAACCCCAGGAACAGGAGCAAGAGCACGAAGACGACGATCACCGGCAACGTCAGCAGCGCTGATCCAGTGAAGCCCATCAGGTATATGGCCCCGATTCCCAGGATCATAGAGGCCATGAAGAAGAGCCCGAAGATCAGGCCAATGCTGAAGTTGCCAATGATCTGCTCTCCCCAGGTCTTCTTGAGAAGAGCGGTGCTGCGGTGTATTGCCTCCATCGGCCCCAGGTCTTCAGCCACAAGCACAGGCACTGCCAGGAAGGTGGCCAAACTCCATGCCAGGCCGAATAAGGACGCGGCCAGGCTTCCAAGGCTTCCTCTCTCCTGGAACCACCTGAGCACCAGGCCGACAGTAGCCGAGATTGCAGCGTAGCCCGCGATCGATCCCAGGTGGCTGTTGGCAATTCTCAGGCCGTCTCCTACTGTAGGGTTGCCGCCTTTAAGTCTGATCAGGGCAGCTCCTACCAGTGCTGAGTTGGCGTAGATGATCACGAAGTACTGAGCCAGGTAGAAGGCAAACAGGATCAGGTACCAGCTAAGGCTCAGGCTTCCATGATCCGGACTGCCCATAGAGATCAACGGCAGTGCGAAGGTGGCAGTCACTATCAGCACGCCTATCGCAGACAGGATCGGGAAGACTATGAGCTCTTTATCAGACATAAGAACTGCAGCACTGGCCTTGACCAGCTCCCAGCTTCTGGAGATGCGCTCGAACATAACGGCTCCGGGGGAATTTATTTTCTTAAGATATATAGATTTACCGGTATCTGGAAGTAAGCTCTCTGACTCACAAATTGCTATCAGAAGCCGATGATTGAATGATAGGACTGCGCATGAGTGATTACTTCTAAATTTTTAATCCGACATAGATCTAATTATTGCGAAAATTTTGTAGAAATCTTTAAGTATGTTCTGTGTGTTACCTGCTAGAAATGGGCATCTGGATCAATGCGAATAAACTAGGATTCAAAAACCCGGTTTCAGCTGACGAGTGCAGATGTCCAGTTGGTCTAGATCGATAAATAGCTCAGCATAATTGGGCCGGCATCTGCCATTGGAACACCTTAAGCTATAGTTGACGATATCAGGAATTTCATGATGAATCTGGCAGAACCTGGGACTTAAGTTCGGCCAGATCTGAGTCCTGATGTTCCTGTTAGTGTTTGAATACATTTAGAATTAAAAGAACCAGGATACAAAATCTCTGGCAGAATTGGTTTGAAGAGGTGATAGCATTGTATTATGGAGTATTGCGAGGAAAGGTGGAAGTCTTCAAGCGCGAAGATACCGAGAAGACGCCGCACCTTCAGATTAAGGTTGTAGACGCGAACAATGAAGCATGGCGCATTGCGGTCAACGTTCAGTCTGGCGATAAGTCGTTCCTGATATATCACCGTGCAGATCCGCTTCCGAGCTACCCGCTTCCGGCAGGGCTACAAAATATCAAACCTGGATTTACCTTAATTGAGAAGCCTGCACGATCTGCTTCCACTTCCATGGATTACCTCAGGGCTCCGCTCTTCGATTGGCCAACCGGAATTGCAGTCCCACCCTCAGGGCCTCAAAAGAATGATGATCTGCAGGATGCGCTGTGTGCATACTTGAAGAACCTCATAGAAAGTGATGGCGAAATATTCGCCTTCGGGGCAATGTTCCCAGAGCCTGGAAAAGGCCTTGAGCAGCACGATATAGATACAGAGTTTGGCACAAAAAAGGGGATTCACAACATCCACATGAACCAGGGAAATCCCAGGCCAGGGAAGTATGCCGATGACAACGGCGTATTCCATGACGGAGGAGTGATCCTCAAGTTCCCTGACAGGCTCGTGGGGCTGTTCCTCCGCTTTAAAACTCAGTGGTTGCCAACAGACGGCGAAGGAGAGCGTATTCCTGGTATATCCCAAGAGGTTCTGCCTGGGAGCACGCCTGCACCAGCTCCTGAGCCAGGATCCGGACCTGTGCACCCAACTGTGTCATACCCAGAAGTCTACATCGGAAGAGCCCTCGTAAACCCGGCACAGGCTGACCCAGGAAAAGAAATCGTGGTCCTGGGAAACACGACTACGTCGCAGCAGGACCTGACAGATTGGAAGATAGTTGACAAGAACAACAAGGAAGAACCTATTTCCAGCCTGCAGCTGCCGCCTGGTGAGTCTTGCCTGGTGCTGCTTTCAGGAAATAACGCCCAGCTTGGGAACAAAGGCGGGACCATCCGGCTAATTGATAAAAAAGGAGTGCAGGTCCACGCAGTCAGCTATACTGCAGAGGAAGCAAGCCGCGAAGGCCGCTATGTCAGATTTATAACCTGATGAGGGATTATCCCAGTTTTTTTTGGCGCATTTTGTGGAGCAATAACTTCGCCAATTGACCATAAACGCACGCAAGTCCATAATGCGCCGGCGCTATGGGTCAGGTTACATCCACTCGTAGTGGGCCATCACCTCAGGCACGAACTCGTAGAGCAGGCTGTTTTCTACATAGCCGAAGAAGAGGCAGCCCTTGCAGTTCTCCTTCGCAGATCTGCGCCTCTCATTTGACGCCTTCCATATGTTTAAAAATCCCTCAGATACGTCTCCCAGCTGTGCCTTCTCGACCCTGCAGTTTTCTACAGTTCCGTCTGCCGATACGTGGATGATTATGTCGCTGGCGTGACACCTGAACTGGGGCTTCAGAGATCTGATCATCTTGAGGTAAGTCAGAGAATTGATGATCGGCGCTCCTGAGCTCTTCAGCTCTATGAGCCTGTCTAGGGCCGTCTTGTACCTGGTTACGTCTCTGATGCCTATTTTGTCCCAGGTCTCCTTGTCAATTCCGCCTGATTCGCACATGGGCTCAAACGAGATCCAGACGCCCAGATCTCTGGCAAGGCCAACCATGTCCTCAAGCTCGCCCAGGTTCTTTCCCCCGATAACGCAGTTGATCAGGATCTCATGGCCCTGGCTCTTTGCAGCTCTGACGCCTTTCAGTACTTGGTCCAAGTCCATTCCTCGAAGCTCCCTGTAGCTTTTTATCCCGTCGATGGAGACTGTGAGGTAGTCCAGGTCAGACAGCTCAGGAATCCTCTTCTCCAGGAGCCGCCCATTGGTCACAAGCGAGGTCATGAGCCCCAGGCTCTTTGCCTTTCTCAGTATCTCAGGCAGGTCGTCTCTGAGCAGTGGCTCTGTGGTCCAGGCGTTGTAGGCGCCTATGCCAAACGACTTTGCGTCCTCCAGCATACTGAAGATCTCAGGGGTGCTCATCTCTCTTCCAGGTTTTTTCCAGTACTCACAAAAGCTGCACTTGAGGTTGCACCTGGAGTTGATTGCATGTGAAAGGACGTAGGGCCTCCTCCTGACCCTGAGCTGCCAGAGAGCTTTTAAAGCCAACCTTGGGGAAAATGTCCTCATCAGTATCGCCTTTTGATCCGCCTTCGATCAAAGTCCTAACTTGGATTTCTATCTCTCGCTCTATCACAAAGCAGGCGTTCTTCATCAGGCTGTTTTACACCCGCCGGTGTCGAGCATCCAGTTTACGAGAACTATGCAGTGGTCTGCGTGAAGGCTTACAGGCCCCAGAGAGAGCCTCTCTGCACCTGCCAGGTCCAGGAGCGCTTCCTCCTCTGGAGTCATGCCCTTGTGGTCACCCAGAACGAATGTCCAGTCTCCGGAAAGTTCAGCACCGAGAATGTCAGCGCCATCTTCAACCAGGTACTTCAGGCGTCGACCCCGCGCTGGATCAGTCGTCTCTGATGACTGAATAGATGCCTGACCTGCAGGAGCCTGATTTGCAGGCGTCTGATTTGTAGGCGTCTGATTTGTGAGTATTTGATTTGTGAGCATCTGATTTGCAGGCGTCTGAAGGTCAGATGAGGTCAGGAGGTCTTTTAGCGTGCCAGTCCGCACAAAGATCCCCGATGTGGACATTGTCCAGTTTTCTGTCGCAGGAACTGCAAGCGCCTTCTTCAGGAGAGCTGCAGTCGTGCGTTCATCCGGGTTCAGGTGGCGCAGGTCCTCGCCCCTGAGGTAGACGATCTTTGGAGTATCGCCTCCTAGAAGCACGAGATATATCTTCACGTCGTGCCTTATGCCGTGCGAGAGGACGAATGCTGAGTTGATGCACCTGCAGAGAATGTCGATCCTCCCTGACGTGCCTGGTATGTCTTCTAAGGAGAAGTCGGGCGTGGTCTTCGCCAGGTGGCCCACGACTACGAATGTGCGCATGGTCCTCAGAAGAAGGTCAGGAGATACAAACCTCTTTCGG
>CAZXDN010000072.1:0-14688 GCA_964639235.1 uncultured Methanotrichaceae archaeon
CATCGGCGAGCGCATCAAGCAGGCCAGGCACATGCGCTGCCTGAGCCAGCGTGAACTGGCCAGCAGAGCGAGCCATTGCCCTGTTCAAGAGGTTCAGAGCCAAGGGATGGCATGCTATTGAGCCAGGTGAGCCCTATCCTTCTGAGCGTCCAATGCGATTCGAGCGGCTGGTGATGGAAGCTTTAGCTGAATGCATGATATCTGAAAAGCGCGCGTCTGAGCTTCTAGGCAAGCCTCTTGAGCAGTTCCTGGCCGAGGCTGCAAAAGACCACGGGGCTGGCTTGCTGCGGTGTGTGACTGATACTAACATCTGGATCGACCTGCATCGAGGAGGTCTAATAGAGCAGGCGTTTAAGCTGTCGCTAGAATTGGCAGCGCCTGATGTTATAATCTCTGAACTGCATAAACCTGACTTGGCCTCTAAATCGTAAATGGAACAAAAATTCTTGAAGCAATTTTGGCATCTATATGCTCCAGATCAATAAGCCTAATAGCATTGCAGCATCAAAGGTATATCCATGCCAGTCCCGGAAGTTTTCACCTCAAATTCGATCAATGGCACCATAGTTTACACTCTAATTTACGCCATCTCAAAGGAGGTGAAGGAGGCAAAAGACGAGATAGTAAAGCCAGTCCACTCCGCGCCCCCGTATGAGGAGACCTTCCTGAGGTTCAAGATAGTGAGAGAGCCAGTCGTCCGGGAGGTCGAGGGGCGAAAGATCTCCTTTGAGTTCAAGATCTTCGAGGACGCCAACCTCATCGTCGAGGCCCAGACACCGCTTGCCTTAACGGACATGAGCATCCTCTTCCATCTCAAAAAAATCCTCTTTGACGAGTGCGAGAGCCTCGCCAGGGAATTCAACCCAAGCCAGTTCTTTGAGGAGTACATCTTCTTCTGCGTGAAGGATTACGGGGACGACATCGACTCCTACATCGACGAATACAGGGAGCAGATCGCTGCAATTCTCAAGGACGAGCCGATCAAGCTCGCCCATCAGGAGATAGCTGATACGCTGAATACCAACATACGGTATGGCCTTCAGGACATAGCTATCGTAGACTGGGACGGGGCTTTCTTAATCGACGCCTCAGGCGAGTTCAAGGAGTCCATTGCAGTGCTGGAGCTTGCCAACATCCAGCTCCTCAACTTCAGAATCCTGGACAGAAGGCTCACAGAGAAGATCAATGGACTCAAAAGACATATGGTCGGATCTAAGATCAGCAGCTTTCTTAGCCTCTCCCCTTTCATGAAGGACGTGATCAAGATTCGGAGCCAGAGCGTGATAGAGCTTGAGAGCATAGAGTCCGCGCTCAGGCTCTACGGCGACTGGTATTCGGGCAAGCTCTATGATCTTGCAAGCAAGAAGTTCCATCTGGGAACCTGGCGCCTGCAGGTCAAGGCAAAGCTCGAAGCCCTGGAGGACCTCTACGAGATGATAGAGAACATTATGACAGAGCGCTACAACCTTGGACTGGAGTTCCTCATAGTTGTGCTAATTGTTTTAGAGATAGTCCTGGCACTACTTGGCAAATGATAATCCCGATGCTACCTGGCAAATGATAATCCCGATACTACCTGGCAAATGAGGTTGAAGGCTCTTCCCGCGGTGCTGTATCTTGCGTATGCAGCATCTCAGAGATGTGGCATTTCACAGGGCATCTCAGGAGTGCAATGCTTCGATCATAAACCATTCTTGGGATAGGCAGGTCCGCTGCTGTTGAACATCTCCACAAGGCCAAGAGCTGGATAATCCACATGTCTTCACAGGATACTAACTCAATTTGAGTGAAGCAGAGTTCGTGCGAATTGAGGTACAGGACCTCTTGATGATTGGCCGAACCTATCCTGTTCGCTGGAGTACAGAACCGCCACTGCGAACTGTGTAGACGAGCCTTTGGAGACATGACTCCACTGAGGACATATGTCTCTCAGCAAGCCAGGCTGTCGAAGCGGGACCCCTGCCACTTCTGGGCTGAGGCAGGGCGCCAAAAAACGATGTATGTGCTATACTGCTTCAGTCATCAGCACCCTGATCTTTTTGATCCGGTTTCGGTCGATGTTCTCGATTATGAACTTCGTGTTCTCGTGCTCGACAGATTCGCCCTGCTGGGGCAGCCTGCCTAACACTCCTATGATGAACCCGCCTATGGAGTCGTAATGCTCTGACTCAATTTTGGTCCCGATCAGCTCGTTTAGCTGCTCGATCCTGGTGCTCCCGTCGACTACATATTCTCCCTCCCGAATCACCTCGATCTCTTTGGACTGGGTATCATACTCGTCAGAGATATCTCCGACGATCTCCTCGATCAGGTCTTCGAGGGTGATGATTCCAGCCGTGCCCCCGTATTCGTCGAGGACGATCGCCATGTGTGTCCTCCGCTTCTTCATCTCATTGAAAAGTCGGGAAGTCTTCAGATATTCGAATGTGTAATAGGGCTTCTTCATGAATTTTCTCATATCGAAGCTCTCTTCAGGGTCCCTGTAGAACACCAGCTCTTTGACGTTGAGAATGCCCACGATGTTGTCGAGCCTGTTGTTATAGACGGGATAGCGAGAGTACTGCTCGGTCTTTATGACATCGATGATCTCGTCGTAGGTGGCGTTCACGTTGATGGCCACCATGTCAGTCCTCGGTATCATGACATCTTTGATCAGCTGATCTCCGAAGTCGAAGACATTGCAGATCATTGTCTTTTCGTGGTCTTCGATGACGCCTTCCTCCTCGCTAACGCTAACGATGGTCTTTAGCTCCTCTTCAGTGATAGAGGGCTCGTTCACACTGCCTTTGCCACCCAGCAGCTTGGTGAAAATGCCAGCGATTTGCGTGAAGATGAACACAACCGGGCTCAGGAGGTCGGTTAAAATGGAAACAGGTCCCGCTACGATTAGTGAGACCTTTTCAGACTTCTGTGCAGCTAGTGCTTTTGGAGTGATCTCTCCAAAGATTAGCACCAGGACAGTCATTATTCCAGTAGCGATACCCACTCCGGTATCGCCGAAGTACTCGATCGCCAGGACGGTAGCAATGGCTGATGCGCTGATGTTCACGAGGTTATTGCCCACGAGGATGGTGCCCAGCAGCTTGCTGGGGTTTTCCCTCAGCCGGCTTATCACGCTGGCACCCCGGACATTTTCCTCCCGCATATGCATAAGCCGGATTTTGCTCAGCGACATCAGGGCAGTCTCAGATGCAGAGAAGAACGCCGACAGGCATAATAGAAAGCCGAGCAACACTAAAAGTACAGTTGCGCTTAGATCCAAACTAACTCCTCATTGATGACCCCAAAAGGTCGACAATCCCATGTCTCCAGTAGTAGAACGTGTCAATCATAGGTCGTTCGTTATATGAAACTTTCCCACGAACAGGTGTGTGTTCCGGAAATTGATCCACAATATGGTAGCGGATAGGCAGTCAACCATGGATAATTTATGTGTGTTGTACAACCCAGAATGCTATCTAACATTTTCATTTATTTATAATCTCCGGGCATTCCAGTCGTATGCGGTCGTACCGGGCTGTAGCCTTCAACATACTGCTTACTGGCGCATGGTTGTCCTCGCTGGGTCACATCAATCCTTAATTTACCACAATTAGGAGATACTCGTCAAATGACGAGATAAGTCCTTATATTGGTTGGTGGTCTAGCTCGATGGATAGAGGCTATCGAGAACAATGTTTGGAATTTAGTGATTGGGCAAGTGGTGTAATGGTTAGGTCGATTTTGATACTGGTGGGAGCGCTGCTTCTGATGAGCGCAGCCCTCGGCATGGATTGGGGCAAAGAGCGCCCGATTGCCGCCGTCGGCGGATCGATGCAGGAGCAGCCGGCGATAGATGGCCACATAGTGGCCTATGCAGACAACAGAAGCGGAAACTACGACATCTTCATGTACGACCTGGAGACTGGCCTTGAGAGATGGGTCTGCATCAATCCCTTCTTCCAGGTGAGCCCCGCAGTCTCAGGCGAGAAGATCGTCTGGCAGGACATGCGCTCTGGAAACGCTGATGTCTACATGTACGATGTTGTGAACAGGACTGAGACTGCAGTTGCCAGCGCTTCTGGCAACCAGACTGAGCCAGATATTAGCGGCGACAGGGTCGTCTGGTCCGATGACAGAGATGGCAACTCGAACATCTACATGTACGACCTCAAGTCCAAGAGCGAGCAGCAGGTCACATCAGACCTTGCAGACCAGATCTCTCCCAAGATCGGCGGCAGCAGAATAGTCTGGATGGACAAGCGCTCAGGCAACTTCGACGTCTACATGTACGACATAAATGCCGGCCAGGAGACTGCACTTTCGACAGGCCCTGAGGACCAGTCCTTCCCTGCGATCGATGGGAATATAGTGGTCTGGGCAGACAACCGCACAGGCAACTTCGACATAGCCATCTACGACCTTTCCGCCAGCAGCTTGACTGAGCTCACCCGTCCTGGAATCCAGACAGACCCCAAGGTCTACGGGGACTATGTGGTCTACTACAACAACGGCACTGAGATTCGCCTCTACGACATAAAGACAAGAAGCGATGTCGAGATAGATCCTGGATCTCCAAAGACTCAGCCCGACGTTGGGGAAAGAGGCGTCGTCTGGACAGACTACAGGGCAGGCGTATACGACCCGGACGTACAGATGTACGACTTCGGCATACTGGCAGACATCCCACTCACCTCAGGCAACTACAACCACACCAATCCCAGCGTCTCTGGTGACAGGGTGGTCTGGACCGACGACCGCACAGGCACCTACCAGGTGTACGTGATCAACGCCTCAACTATGGAAGAGAAGGCCGTAACCAGCGACCAGGTGGACCACAGCAGCCCAAGCATCAGCGGCAACTATGTCATTTACACGGACAACAGGACAGGAAACCTCGACGTCTTCCTCTACGACCTGGCCAAAGGAGGGGAAAAGCAGATCTCCACAGACCCCTCAAACCAGCGCTATGCAATGGTCGATGGAGAGAGTGCCATATGGGTGGATGACAGGACTGGAGGAGACCAGATCTACCTCTACGATATTCCCACAGGCAAAGAAGTGCAGCTTACCACTGCCACGTCGATGAAGAGCGGTCCGGTGATAAGCAAAGACAGCGTCGTCTGGGTAGACGACCGCAACACAAACAACAGCTGGGACATATACCTCTACGACCTGAACACCAGCAAAGAGATTCCAATTTGCACCAACTCCAAGAGGCAGGCCTCTCCCTGGATCTGCGGGGACACAGTTGTGTGGGCCGACGGCAGAAATGGGGACAAAGACAACCTGAACTGGGATATCTACTCCTACAACCTGACCACCAGGACTGAGTCCTCCATCTCCACCAATGCGGCCAACCAGGGGTCTCCCTGCGTCTTTGGCAAGTACGTTGCCTGGAAGGACACCAGGTGCGGAGACTCTGACATCTACCTCTACGACATGGAGAAGGCAGTTGAGGTGCCTGTGGTCACCAGGCCGCTCTCTCAGGCGCCAAACGACAACGTGGGAAATCCCCTGAGGGTAAAGCCATACGGCTCATCCCAGATACTGTCTGGAGACATGGTCGTCTGGATGGACGAGAACTCAGGCAGAAACCAGATCATGGCCAGGTACATACGCTCTGACCCAATGCTCGCCTTGAACACGGATTATCCATCAACCAACGGCAGCCTGCTAGTCTGGAGCGACAACAGGCGCGGCAAATGGGACATCTACGGGTTTGACTTCTTCTCGCGGTCAGAGATGCCTATAGTCCGAGGAGATGGTGACAAGCTCTATCCGCGGGTCAGCGGCGACAGAGTGGTCTGGTCGGACCTGAGGAGCGGAAACTTCGACATCTACGTGAAGAACCTCACAACAGGCGTTGAGACTCCTGTGGCCACTGGAGACGGCGATCAGGTCTGGGCCTCGATCTCTGGTGACAGAATTGTGTGGATGGACAATTCATCAGGAAAGTGGGCTGCAGATATTTACGACCTGAAAGACGGCTCGACAGATCCCTTAAGCCAGGGATCGGGCCAGCAGATGTACCCAATAGTCTCAGGCAATCTCGTGGTCTGGCAGGACAACCGGGGGGGCGACTGGGACGTCTACGTCAAGAACCTCCTGAATGGCACAGAGTCCAAGCTCACAGGAGAGGGAGACCAGCTCTTTCCGGATGTGTCTGGCACTACAATAGTCTGGCAGGACACGAAGACTGGGGACATATCCTACTACATGTACGACAAGGGCTGGGGAAAGACCTACACCAGGCCAGGAATCCAGTCAAACCCAGTGGTCTATGGAAAGTACATAGCTTACGTCGACGGCCAGGGCTCTGGATCGTCTGTGCGCAAGCTCGACATCAGCAGCTGGAAGGACGAGCTTGTGGCGCAGGGCCCAGGCCAGGAGAAGCCTGAGATAGACGAGAAGCTGGTCTGGCTCAACTCTGCTACAGGCAAGCCCAGGTACCAGCCTGTGGCCTCAGGCCAGACGAGCGTGATTTGCCGTGCCCCAGGCGACCAGGTACACCCGGCAGTAAGCGGCAACTATGTGGTCTGGCAGGACAACCGCTCCGGAAATCCGGACCTCTATGTATACAGCCTCGCCCAGGAAGTCGAGCTGCCGCTCTCTGCGACGCCGTATCCAGATGCGTATCCAGACGTTTACAACGAGGTCATAGCCTGGGACGGGTACGACCCGACAAAAGAGACCTGGACCATAAGGACGTTTGACGTGGCCATAGACAACCGTTCTGAGCTCGTGTCCGGTCTAACTGTGCCCGCCAAGATATCGCTGAGCGACCAGTACCTGGCCTACTCGGACCTGCCGATCGAGTCGTTCGGGTGGAGGGTTTACAAGAAGCTCCTCTTCGGAGTCGAGTCCAGAGAGGCCATACCTCCGAGCGGAACGAATGTGGACGCTGGCAAAGGAATCGTTGTGTACCAGGACAACAAGACCAGCGGCAACTGGGACATCTGGATCTGGAAGGGACAGGAGAGAAAGGCCCTGATCACAGACCCCTCAGACCAGATCGAGCCTGCAACAGACGGGGACACTGTGGTGTGGCAGGACAACAGAAACGGCAACTGGGACATCTACGCCTACGACCTGAACACCAGCAAAGAGGTGCAGATAACCTCAGACCCATCTGACCAGACCAATCCAGATGTGGATAACGGAGTCGTGGTCTGGCAGGACAAGAGAGACGGCAACTGGGACATCTATGCCTACGACCTCAAGGCCCAGAAGGAGATCAGGATCTGCATAGCTCCTGGAGATCAGATGGAGCCGAGGATTGGCTCTGGCAAGATCGTCTGGACTGACGGCCGTGGCAAGGACCTGGACATCTACATCTACGAGAACTACGCCAGCTGATCTGGGGTGATAGTCCTCTCACCTATTTTTTCGCCTTGAAAAAGAGATATCATTAAAATAATTATTTTTGTCATATCGCTCTCTGAAGGCTTCGAATGGAGCAAAGTTTATCTACCAATGGTGCCTTAGCAAGGCGCTTAAGAACGTTTGGGGCTAGTCATGGAACTCGAGAACCTTCGTTTCGGTACGGAACTGCTCAAGCGCGGTTTCGCTAAGATGCAGAAAGGCGGAGTTATAATGGACGTAACTACGCCTGAGCAGGCGATCATTGCAGAAGAGGCGGGCGCTGTAGCAGTTATGGCGCTGCACGCCGTTCCCGCTGACATCAGGAAGATGGGCGGCGTGGCCAGGATGGCGGACCCTGCCATAATTGAGGCGATAATCGATGCTGTGACCATTCCCGTCATGGCCAAGGCGAGGATTGGGCACTTCGTGGAGGCCCAGGTGCTGGAGGCACTTGGCGTAGATATGGTGGACGAGTCTGAGGTGCTAACTCCTGCAGACCAGTTCCACATAGAGAAGACGAAGTTCACAATTCCCTTCGTCTGCGGTGCAAGGGACCTCGGAGAGGCCTTGAGGCGAATAAAGGAGGGCGCAGCCATGATCAGGACCAAGGGCGAGGCTGGAACTGGAGATGTGAGCCAGGCTGTCCTTCACATGAGAAAGATCCTGGGCCAGATCAGGTCTCTCAAGGGCATGGACGACCTCCAGCTAATGGCCGTTGCCCGCGAGATCGAGGCTGACTTTGACTTAGTTGAGGAGTGCGCAAAGATACAGCGCCTGCCAGTGGTCAACTTTGCAGCAGGAGGAGTTGCGACACCAGCTGACGCAGCTCTCATGATGCAGCTTGGAGCAGATGGGGTCTTCGTGGGCTCAGGAATATTCAAGTCTGAGACTCCTTCTGAGATGGCGACAGCAATAGTTGAGGCTGTTCACAACTACGACAACCCTCAGGTCCTGGCACGGGTCTCCAAGGGCCTGGGTGCAGCAATGAAGGGCCTGGACGCTAGTGCCATACCACCGGCTGAGGCTCTGCAGACCAGGGGATGGTAAGCGTAAAGCTAGGGGTAATCGCCATTCAGGGAGACGTCTCAGAGCACGTCCGTGCAATGGAGCGAGCACTTGAAGGCAGAGGGTCTGTTGTAGAGGTCCACAGGCCTGACCAGGTGCTGGAATGCGATGGCCTGATAATTCCCGGAGGAGAGAGCACTGCCATCTCCAGGCAGCTTTGCAAGTCCGGGATGGATAAGGAGATAGTCTCTGCGGCTAAAGCTGGAAAGCCAATAATGGCCACATGTGCCGGCCTCGTCCTCGTCTCAAAGGAGATAGAGGGGGATAACAAAGTGAGGCCACTTGGCCTGATGGACACCAGGATTGGAAGAAACGTCTTTGGCTCACAAAGAGAGTCCTTCGAGGCAGAGATCGATTTCGAGGGCCTGGACCGTCCTTACAGGGCAGTCTTTATAAGGGCGCCTGCGATCAGGAGCGTTGGCGATGGTGTAAAGATCCTGGCCAAGGTGGACGAGAGCATAGTGGCAGCGCGCCAGGGAAATATTCTCTGTCTGGCCTTTCACCCTGAGCTCACTGACGATCTGAGAATTCACAGGTCATTCCTGGACCTCTTTGGAGGTGTCTGAAAAATGTTCTCTGAAGCAGATATGGTTGTAAAGAGCCTGGATGAGATGCGCTCTGAGGTTGAGAGCCTTATAGCTGAGTCCGAGAAGCTGAAGCTTGAGTCAGAGTCTCTGATAGAGCGCTCTGACAGGCTCAGGATCGAGTCTGTGGAGACGAGGCCAAAGAACCAGGATCTGGCAGAGTCTCTCTGGGAGGAGGCTGAAAATCTCAGGTCTGAGGGCAGAGAGGCATTGAGGCTCTCCATAGAAAAAGCCGTCAGAGCAGGCGAGATCAAGCACAGGATTGAGATCCGTGCTCAGATAGAGACGATGGACCCCTCAGATGACATCTGGCAGAGAGCCGCAAAGGCCTCAAGGCTCTGAACCAGCTTTTTTGCCGTATCTCTTTTCGGCGATAAAAATCTCTTCATCAAATTTATTTCAGCAAATTTATGACTTTGATTTGGGAATCTAATCCTGGTATGTGACGTCCTTCTGAGTCTCGAACTGGCCTGTGTACTTCTGGTCTGCCTTCATCCTCTTGTAGAACTGGGCATACTGGGTCTTGAAGTTCCACATGCCGTCGAAGGACTGGTCAGTCTTAAATGCGAGGGTGTTGTTTGCGGGGTTTGTGCTCCTTATCATGTTCACCTCGCTCTTGTCTATCTTGACTGTGTTGTAGCTCTCTGTGACGCTGGCGCCAAGCCCTCCCTGGAACTTTGGAGAGCTCAATGTCTTCACGGCCTTGAGCTGGCCCTCGAAGTTCAGGTCTCTCGACTCGCTGAAGTTCGAGACGGGTCCCTTTCCAATTGTCCTCAAAGACTCTATGTTCATGGCTCCATAGCCCTTCATCTTCTCGTCGTAGCCCATTGTGGACTCGTGGAACTTGTCCTTGATCGAGATCTCTCCAACGCCGCTTACTGTAGTTGATTCGATGAAGAGCATGCCCTCGTCTGAGCGCATCACGTTTGAGGGCTTCCTGGGCATAGTGGGCTTGGATATGCTCGACACTCCTGACTTGCTCGTGTCTGATGTGCCTGCGACAGACGTTCCTGAGCCTTTCCAACGGATCTGGTAGGGCCCCTTCTCTGCCTCTGCAGACCCGTCTGTTGCTGTGACCGAGATTGCCATGCAGGTGTCTTCTGACCTTCCGGGTATCTCGCAGGACCAGTAGCCGTCTTTGTCGTCTCCTGCGTCAAGAGTCATTGGAGTGCTGAAGGTCCTCTCTGCGCTTAGGGTGTCCTCCTTTGCCAGAGCTGTAACCGCAATTCCCCAGTGGAGGGATACGGACTCAATTCCCTTATCTGATGTTGCGTGTACAGAGACCTTGACAGGGTCCTTGGCTGTTGGCTCTGTGGGCACTGCAGTCACGTCGAGTATCTCCACCTTTGTGCGCTCCGAGCCCTTGATGCTCTCTATCTCCAGAGCAATGTCATTTTTCTTTTGCTCTTCGGAATACTCTTCGGACTTCAGGCCGATCTTCTCAAGCATCTTTTCTAGATAGCGCAGAAGTCCGGATGCACCACTTTGAGAATCGCTGTTCAGCTGAGAGATATTCTCTTTTAGCTCTGATGCCTGGGCCTCTGTGCTCTCCTGCTCTGGCACAGATAGTGAGCTTGGGCCGTTCTTGGCATAAAACGCATCTTCATAAGGGGCCTCTTTTGTGTAAGGGCGAACCTCGCTCGACCTTATGATAGAGTTCTCATCAAACGATTGAGTCACGAGAGTGGCCTCAGGCATGTCCGGCAGTTTGGCATGGCTTGAGTTCCTGCTCGCGTTCTTTGCTTGGGCCTGGTCTGGATCGAGGGCCGATTCGCAAGCCTCTTCTTTTTCTTGGTCCGGATTGCCGCTCCTCAACACAGATATTGCAATCTCGCAGGAGTCTCTTATGGAGGCTTTGTCTGCAGTGAACCCCTCTGCGATTATGGTGTCTTTGGTGCTCTTGGTCACGACCTTGTCAGAGGAAACGGACTTCTGTCGCCCTGGAAGGAGGTGGTCGACTGTGCCTATGGGACCAAATGTCTTGCTTATCAGGAATATGTTGTAAAGCGTGGTGCTGCCGGTGTTCTCAACTGTGCAGGTTATCCTGGACCTGTCCCCGCAGGCCACTGGATTTGGATCTGCACTGGACTGGACTTTAACTGACGAGGCCACAATGGTGGCATTTACTGATGCCCTGTCCGACCACAGTTTATCTCTGGTGTCGCGGCCTTCTGCTCTGAACTCAACTGTGCCGTTTAGGCCCAGGATCACACTTGGATAAATTACCTTGAACTCGCCTGGATCGAGCCTGTCTATCTTCTCCAGGAGAGAGCCGTTTCCATAAAGCGATATGCCTGTGAGAGTGTCGTCGCCGCTGTTAGTCACAAGGCAAGTTATGTTTGCCTCAGAGTCGGGGCAGGCTGTGATCTCTTCTGGAGCCACCTTCAGCTTGATTCCAGGCACAACTGCCCTTATCTCAAGACAGCTGGCGTCTTGCACAGCGTATCCGTTCTGGTCTGACCCAACAGCAGTCATGTTGTGGAGTTCGCTTTCTTCAGGGGCATACATCGCGGCGACTCTCACCGATTCTCCTGGTGGGATCTCCTGAAGCTTTCCCTTAACAGCTCCTTCTTCAATCAGGGACACGTTCTTCAGAGCCTCGTCTCCTGTGTTGGAGATGATCCAGGCAGCCTGGACTGTGTCTCCTGGATATACGAGCGCCTCAGAGGGCTCCACTGTGAGGTTGATACGGGGCTCAAGAACTGTGAGGTTGATCTGGCCTGAGGCGTAGATTGTCCTGCCGCTTGAGTCTTGTGCCACTGCCCTGATCTCATCTGAGATGGACCTCTCCAGAGAGGAGTTCCTGGAGACCGACCTGGCCTCTCCTGGACCCAGGCTTTGAATGCTTCCTATCTCGCCCAGGGAATCGCTGATCTTAAGGTCGCTCAAGTTGCAGTTGCCTGAGTTCTCTGCAGTGACTGTCAGGGTCGCCTCGTCGCCTTTGTGGATCTCGCCCTGGGAGCACTTCGAGCTGATTTTTAGCTGAGGGGAGAGCTTCCAGATCTCCAGGGTTGTGTTGTTGGCCTTAAGCCTTCCAGAGGAGTCTTTGCTCTGGACGCTGGCGTTCAGGATCACATGGTCTCTGATGAGAAGAGATCCGTCTATTGAGATCTCCTTTCCGGGCTCTAGGAACTTGGAGGTGGCCTTCTCGTCTTTGCAGGAGAGCACAATGTCGTAGAGGACGCCTTCACCGCAGTTCTTTGCCACACATCTGAAGCTCACAGCGTCTCCCTCATGGCCTTCAGTCCTGTTCGATGCTATGTCCAGGCACAGGCCGCAATCGAGATCTCCCCTCTGGCTGGAGCCTCTTTTGCCAGTTGACCTCTCGAATGCCTGAGTTGAGGGTTCGCGAAGATCGCCCTCGTTTTCCTCAGATATTTCAGAAGATATATTAGAAGATATATTGTTAGGTCTCTCTGAGTCAGGGATTGATGACTGGCTGGTTGTGACATCAGATGAGCCTTGGGATTGGTTGGGGACATCCTCCTTGGACTCCGCAATTTTCAAGACAGAATTATCATATTTAGTCTGAAATTGTGGTTTTGCAGGAAGTTGTGGCGATTTTACCTCCAGGCTAGGGGCCTTGGAGGGATTCTCGTCCTTGAAGAACGCTGGGCACAAAAAGCACGACGCTGCTGCGAACGTGATGAGCAGGACGCCCAGCAGAGCTAGCACAGGTGTATGACTACGTCTACTACGATGTAGCCGATGCCTACTGCTACCTCCCTTCATCCTACTCCCTTCCATCCCCTCTACAGCCCTTGCCGGGCCCCTTAAATCCGGCTGGACTGACGGTTCAACCCTTCAGTTATTTTTTTATTGAGTTCTAACTATAAGTGCATTTCGGAAGGATATATAATCTCATGGGTATTTGGCCTCAATTTGGCAAGTGCTTTTCTGGTTCAGGCCCTGCAGTTAGGTGGAGTTTCCTGCCTTTTCGCCTGGTTTCGCGAGGGGTTTGGGCTCAATTTTGTGGCAATTATATTTGCCCTGAGCCAAATAAAAATGTGCATCTCTCACAGCGCATGTCATCTCAGACAGCCTGGCTGAGAAGTGAAGGTGTCCTGGGCAGCTGCAGTCTGTGGACCCGAATCCCCGGACAGGGATCAGTCTTCCCCCAATTTTCTGTGCGATCTCGCACTCAAGGTCTTCAGAGGTCTCTGTTGCCACGACCCCTTTTAGAGATGTCTGGGGCATCAGATAGTCTATATGCCACCTCCTCACCTTGCTCGACCCAGATATCAGCTGCTTATGCCTCTGTACCCTCCTGAAGCCCCCAGGCCCGCGTGCTGAGCCGGTGTAGGCGTAGTAGCCCTGGCAGAACTCGACTTCTCCAAGGGAGCCTACGGCCATTTTGCGGCTCGAATCGAGCTTTAAGATCAGAGTGTAGATCCCTTTGCCTGCGATTTTGCCTGGCGTGCTCTTCTGTGCTCTTCTTGCCTTTTGGACGTTACAGCTGCGTGGCATATTGATCAAGCTTCAGCGCTGCTTTATATATCCGACATATATCCAGGCTAAATTTTCCAAATGGAGGGAAAATTTTTGTATGAAGAACGCTCTGTTGGGATCGGTGATTTGTAATTGAGGCTTGAAATGATCATGGCCTTTATGCTGATCTCGATCTCATCCGCATCTTCAGCGCTTGTGAACACATCAGCTGGGCCTTACAACATCTCATTTGATCTGAACACGACCATGAACTACACAGTAGCTCCTCAGGAGACAGTCTTGCTGTTGAACCCGAACACCACTCAGCACTCTGTGGGCATATTGACCAGCAACTCCTCCTGGGCAGGCATTGCGGTCTTCGATCAGGAGAACCTGACTGATTCCACCAACACATCAGACAGGACTGTTCTGGGACTCGCCATGCTCGCAGCTTACTACACCAATGTGACCGTTGACGAAATAGTCATAGATGGAAAGGACGGAATGCTGGCATCAGGCGAGCTTCCCACTGGAGACATGATCTACCGTGCCTGGTACTGGCTTGACAGCAAGAGCTGTGAGTGCGGCCCTGTGTCTGTTGGCAAGGCCAAGGTTGAGGTGATGTCTCTATATCCGCAAAACGTCACCGACAGCTTGCTTGACACACTGCACGTGGAGGCTCCAGCGCCGGCAAACCTGACTGAGAACGTCACAGCTGAAAACGTCACTGCCGAGAATATCACAGCTGAGAACGTCACAACCGAGAATGTCACAATTGAGAATGTTACAGCTGAGAACATCACTGCCGAGAACATCACAGCTGAGAATATCGCCGCCGAGGACATAGCTCTGGCAGACGAGACGCTCTCAAACGAGACTCTGGCAGAGGGCGAGGTTCTGGCAGATGAGATCGCTTCTGAGAACGTCACTTCAGCAAACGAGACCGCTGAGTCTGCGGTTCTGGCAGCTGAGGATCTCTCGAACCTCACTTCCAATGCCACGTCCAATAATGAGACGTTGAATGCTTCAATCAACGCCAGCGCGACGAGCGAAAACCTGACCTCTGCGTGATGCAGCAGCTGAAGTCCTATCTTTTTTGGCTCTCGCTTTTCTCTTCGAACTATAGGCCAGGCAAATCTACAGCGCGGCAAAGTATTTATCTCTCATCTCCCTTTAAAGAAGGCCGCATAGGGCATAGTTGAGTACAGGCGCGGGGTTTGCCAAGCTGGCCAAAGGCGCGGGACTTAAGATCCCGTCTCGCAGGAGT